>NZ_CP017705.1:1367500-1735000 GCF_002706795.1 Brevibacillus laterosporus DSM 25 | reverse complement strand
GTGCCTTTTGTAGAATGAACCGGCGAGTTACGATAGCGTGCGAGGTTAAGTCGAAGAGACGGAGCCGCAGCGAAAGCGAGTCTGAATAGGGCGAAAGTACGTTGTCGTAGACCCGAAACCGTGTGATCTAGCCATGTCCAGGGTGAAGGTAGGGTAACACCTACTGGAGGCCCGAACCCACGCACGTTGAAAAGTGCGGGGATGAGGTGTGGCTAGCGGTGAAATTCCAATCGAACTCGGAGATAGCTGGTTCTCCCCGAAATAGCTTTAGGGCTAGCCTCGGATTTAGAGTCTTGGAGGTAGAGCACTGATTGGACTAGGGGCCCTCATCGGGTTACCGAATTCAGTCAAACTCCGAATGCCAAGTACTTATATCCGGGAGTCAGACGGTGAGTGCTAAGATCCATCGTCAAAAGGGAAACAGCCCAGACCATCAGCTAAGGCCCCCAAGTGTATGTTAAGTGGGAAACGATGTGGAGTTGCCCAGACAACCAGGATGTTGGCTTAGAAGCAGCCACCATTTAAAGAGTGCGTAATAGCTCACTGGTCGAGTGACTCTGCGCGGAAAATGTAACGGGGCTAAACATACCGCCGAAGCTATGGCAGTCCTTATGGACTGGGTAGGGGAGCGTTCCAAGCAGCAGTGAAGCCGTATCGTGAGGAGCGGTGGAGCGCTTGGAAGTGAGAATGCCGGTGTAAGTAGCGAAAAGACAAGTGAGAATCTTGTCCACCGAAAGCCTAAGGTTTCCTGGGGAAGGCTCGTCCTCCCAGGGTTAGTCGGGACCTAAGCTGAGGCCGAAAGGCGTAGGCGATGGACAACTGGTTGATATTCCAGTACCACCTCTGTTCCGCTTGAGCAATGGCGTGACGCAGGAGGATAGGGTGAGCGGCCTATTGGATGGCCGTCTAAGCAGTAAGTGTGGTGTGTAGGCAAATCCGCACACCAATAAGCACAAGCTGTGATGGCGAGGGAAATATAAGTACCGAAGTCCCTGATTTCACACTGCCAAGAAAAGCGTCTAGCGAGGAACAAGGTGCCCGTACCGCAAACCGACACAGGTAGGCGAGGAGAGAATCCTAAGGTGCGCGGGATAACTCTTGCTAAGGAACTCGGCAAAATGGCCCCGTAACTTCGGGAGAAGGGGCGCCTCGGTAGGGTTTATAGCCCGAGGAGGCCGCAGTGAAAAGGCCCAAGCGACTGTTTAGCAAAAACACAGGTCTCTGCGAAGCCGCAAGGCGAAGTATAGGGGCTGACGCCTGCCCGGTGCTGGAAGGTTAAGGGGATGGGTTAGCGCAAGCGAAGCTTTGAACCGAAGCCCCAGTAAACGGCGGCCGTAACTATAACGGTCCTAAGGTAGCGAAATTCCTTGTCGGGTAAGTTCCGACCCGCACGAAAGGCGTAACGACTTGGGCGCTGTCTCGGCAAGAGACCCGGTGAAATCATAATACCTGTGAAGATGCAGGTTACCCGCGACAAGACGGAAAGACCCCATGGAGCTTTACTGTAGCCTGGTATTGAAACTTTGTGCATCATGTACAGAATAGGTGGGAAGCTGTGAAGCGAGGGCGCCAGCCTTCGTGGAGCTGTCGTTGGGATACCACCCTTGATGTACGGAGTTTCTAACTTGCCGCCCTTATCGGGTGGAAGGACCATGCCAGGTGGGCAGTTTGACTGGGGCGGTCGCCTCCTAAAGAGTAACGGAGGCGCCCAAAGGTTCCCTCAGAATGGTCGGAAATCATTCGTAGAGTGTAAAGGCACAAGGGAGCTTGACTGCGAGACCTACAAGTCGAGCAGGGACGAAAGTCGGGCTTAGTGATCCGGTGGTTCCGCATGGAAGGGCCATCGCTCAACGGATAAAAGCTACCCTGGGGATAACAGGCTTATCTCCCCCAAGAGTCCACATCGACGGGGAGGTTTGGCACCTCGATGTCGGCTCATCGCATCCTGGGGCTGAAGTAGGTCCCAAGGGTTGGGCTGTTCGCCCATTAAAGCGGTACGCGAGCTGGGTTCAGAACGTCGTGAGACAGTTCGGTCCCTATCTGTCGCGGGCGTAGGAAGTTTGAGGAGAGCTGTCCTTAGTACGAGAGGACCGGGATGGACGCACCTCTGGTGCACCAGTTGTCACGCCAGTGGCACAGCTGGGTAGCTATGTGCGGACGGGATAAGCGCTGAAAGCATCTAAGCGTGAAGCCCCCTTCAAGATGAGACTTCCCATAGCGCAAGCTAGTAAGACCCCTCATAGACGATGAGGTTGATAGGTTCGGTGTGGAAGTGCAGTAATGCATGGAGCTGACGAATACTAATCGGTCGAGGACTTATCCACATTGCCTTTATGCTGACTTCATTATCTAGTTTTCAGAGAACAAATTTATAAATATGGAGCTGTGGTGAAGTTGGAGTTCACGCCGGTCTGTCACACCGGAGGTCGCGGGTTCGAGTCCCGTCAGCTCCGCCATATTTTTATTAAAATTTGATATGGCTCGGTAGCTCAGTCGGTAGAGCAGAGGACTGAAAATCCTCGTGTCGGCGGTTCGATTCCGTCCCGAGCCACCATTTTAATGGGAGCCATTAGCTCAGTTGGTAGAGCATCTGACTTTTAATCAGAGGGTCGAAGGTTCGAGTCCTTCATGGCTCACCATTGCCACGCGGGTGTGGCGGAATTGGCAGACGCACCAGATTTAGGTTCTGGCGGGCGACCGTGGGGGTTCAAGTCCCTCCACCCGCACCATTTATTCGCGGACGTAGCTCAATTGGTAGAGCGTCGCCTTGCCAAGGCGAAGGTCGCGGGTTCGAGACCCGTCGTCCGCTCCATTTTTTATAATTGAACCGAATAACACCACTTGCTATGCAGGTGGTGTTTGTTGATGTATACAAGATTATTTGCTATGATGATAGACTCACCAATCGTCGAGTTTTTCAATTCGAACATATAGACAAATTGAATAAACAATTCTACTAAAAAGATGCTTTAAGTGTTTTCCAGGTTGAGACACAGGCTACGATTTGATACGATATGTTGAGATTATGAATAGCTACTTTGAGCTCCTGGATAACAAGGAGGAATTATGAACAAAAATGAGCAAGAGAGACGTGGCGTAATTACTAGCTTTCAGCAGGACGCCAATTTTTTTGCCAACTGGGGAATGCGTTCTCTTCAACGAAACAATTTCAATAAAGCCCTACAGTGCTTTGAACGAGCGTTAGAGATTGAACCAGCAAATGCAGTACACTATTGTAATAAAGCCAGTGTGCTAGCTGAGATGGGTAAATTTGAAGATTCAAACGACATCTTATATTCCATTATAGAAAAAATTGATTCATCATTGGTTGATGTATATTTTTTCCTAGCAAATAATTACGCGAATATGGATGATTTTGAAATGGCAGCTGATATGGCTGTTAAATATCTAACTTGTGAAGCAGATGGAATTTATGCGGAAGAAGCACAAGAGTTACTTCATTATATTTATTTTGAACTCGATTTACCGCCACGTAACCCACTCGAACCACAGGAAGATGAGACAATGGTCATACAGCATGAAGAGGCTCGTAAAAAGCTAGAAGAAGGGAAATTTATGCAGGCTGTTGAGTGTTTAAACAGCTTAGTTAAAGAGTATCCTGATTTTATGCCTGCATGGAATAACTTAGCTCTGGCTTATTATTATATTGGCGATTTTAATAAAGCAATGGATACGATTGAACTAGCTTTGGAAAAAGATCCGGGTAATTTGCATGCCATTTGCAATATGGCCGTATTACTTTCCCATCACAATAAATGGGCTGAACTAGTTCCTATTATCACTCGTCTAAAAAAAATTCAGCCTTTTCATTACGACCATATGTACAAACTTGCCACAACAATGGGGGTTTTAGGTCAACATGAGGATGCCTGTAAGCTGTATCAAAAAATTTTGAGACAGCCTATGCTACATGACGTATCTACCTACCACTATGCGGCTACCTCAGCATATTTATCAGAACGCTATCAACTGGCAATTAAATGGTGGAAAAAAGTACAGCAGATGGATCCTGAGGCAGGTATTGCTCAATACTATTTAGAAAAAGCAAAAAGCGCCTTACATGGAATGCCTAAAGAAAATATTCCTTATCACTATCATCATCCGCAAAAAGAAATAGAGATGAACCAAGCTCCTATTACTGCACAGGATTTTAAATATAATCCGATGGTAAGGGCTTCTATGCTATGGGCTTTGCAACATGGTAAAGAAGAATCAAAAGAAACGGTTATCCGTACTTTAGCTATGATTGGTGATTCTGAGGCAATTTCCACATTAGAGTATTATATAGACATCACAAATAATGAAGAATTAAAAGAAATAGCGCTAGCAGCTCTTGAAGAGCTAGAGACAAGAATTGAAAGTGAAAACGGTGAGAGACCTATATTGAAAGAGGTCACATCCACTTCTGATGAATGGTCAAAAGGAAATCTCACCACACTACATCAAAGAGAACAATCTGAAGAATTGTCTTTAGATTTAAGTAACACTACAGATAAACAAACCATTACGGATGAAGTGGAGTTTATAATTACTGAACAATTATCTTCGTCAACAAATCATGAGAAGCGTGAGTGGATGATTCACCAGTGGAAGTATTATATTAGTCAAAAAGAACAAATTCAAGTTCGTAAGCTGGAGGCATGGGCAGCTGCATTAGATTATTTATATGAAAGATCAAAGGGTACTCATAAAATTTCGCAGAATAGTATTGCCGAACAATATGGTGTTTCTAAGTCAACTTTGACAAAATGTTTACGGGCTTTGTCTTATATTGATTAAAAAGAATTCTTATTTTATAATAAGTATAATCTGTTATCTTATAACGTTACCATGTACAAAGAAATTGGTTATATATTGATGATAGAAGAGGCTAATTCCCACCAAGGAGGAGTTACTTTATGAGCGATCAAAAAATCTATGACGTAATTATTGCAGGAGCGGGACCAGCCGGAATGACGGCAGCTGTCTATACATCTCGAGCGAATATGTCTACTTTAATGCTGGAGCGCGGTATTCCAGGTGGACAAATGGCAAACACTGAGGATATCGAGAACTTTCCTGGTTTTACCAGCATTTTAGGTCCTGACTTGTCTAATAAAATGTTTGAGCACGCACAAAAGTTCGGAGCAGAATATCAATATGGTGACATCAAAGAAATCCGCGATGACAATCCGTATAAAACTGTGGTAGTAGGAGATAAAGAGTATAAAGCTAAATCTATTATCGTGGCTACTGGAGCAGAGCATCGTCTATTGGGTGCACCTGGTGAAAAAGAATATTCTGGTCGTGGTGTTTCTTATTGTGCCGTTTGTGATGGAGCATTTTTCCGAAATAAGGAACTTGTTGTCATTGGTGGAGGCGACTCAGCTGTTGAGGAAGCTATCTTCCTAACTCGTTTTGCAACAAAAGTAACCATCATACATCGTCGCGATGAATTCCGTGCCCAAAAAATTATCCAGAAGCGAGCTTTCGAAAATGAAAAAATTCATGTTATCTGGGACACTGTTGTTAAAGAAATTCGTGGTGATAATGTAGTAACAGGTGTTTTATTGGAAAACGTGAAAACCGGTGAGCAAACCGAGTATCCAACAAATGGCGTATTTATTTATGTAGGTATGGACCCATTGACGGAAGCTGTTAAGAATCTGGGTATTACGAACGAGGGTGGCTACATCCCAACTGATGAATTAATGCGTACAAATGTAGAAGGAGTCTTTGCTGCTGGTGACGTACGTGAGAAATTACTACGTCAAGTTGTAACGGCTACAGGGGATGGCTCCATTGCTGCTCAAAACGCTCAAATCTACGTAGAAGAGTTAGAAGAACGACTAAAAGAACAAGATGTTACAATATCGTAAAACGCTTGTAACAATACTGAAATATTAGGCGGGTAGAATAAAGACAGTTACTTTATTGAATGTGAATTGCCCCCTTTTTCTATATAACCTTGATTTGCGTGGTCTGCGGATAGACCACGTCTTTTTTTTTGAACGGAATTATTTGGAATTATTTGCAAGAATAATAAGGAAACTCTTACTGGGAGCTGTGTCATATGGTATCCTTAGAGGAGGATGGAGGCGAGAAAATGGGTGAAGATAGTAAACAGAAAGCGGTAAACTTACTCATTATTACAGGCATGTCAGGAGCGGGGAAAACCACAGCTGTGCAAAGTCTAGAGGATCTAGGTTTTTTCTGTGTAGATAATTTGCCACCAATCCTTATTCCTAAATTTGCAGAGCTTATTATCCAGTCGGGGCGTGGGATCGAACGGGTTGCTCTTGTTATTGATTTACGTGGCCGTGAATTCTTTGACAGTCTTTTTGATGCTATTGATGGATTATCAGAAAGAGAAGGAATTCATTTTCAAATTCTATTCCTGGATGCGAATGATCAGAATTTAGTTCGTCGCTATAAGGAAACGAGAAGACGGCATCCTCTTTCCCCAACAGGTACACCTTTAGAGGGAATTATGGCTGAACGGAGACTTCTTCAGGATTTAAAGGGCAGAGCCAATCAGATTATTGATACAAGTCAAATGAAGCCGATGCAGCTTCGTGATAAAATCATAAACCAGTACTCACAGCAAAGCTCTGAATGGACCCTTAATGTTCAGTCATTTGGTTTTAAGTATGGGATTCCGATTGATGCTGATCTAGTCTTTGACGTGCGTTTTTTACCAAATCCGCATTACGTTGATGATTTACGGCCAAAAACAGGCTGTGATAGCGATGTAGCTAATTACGTCATGAAGTGGACTGATACACAGGAGTTCTTGGCCCGCTTGATTGATTTCTTGAATTTCACCATTCCTCATTATCAACGTGAAGGAAAAAGTCAGCTGGTCGTTGGTATCGGATGTACAGGTGGAAAACATCGGTCTGTAGCTATTGCAGAGCACATTGGAGAAACGTTCCGTAAAGATTATCAGGTTCGCGTTACACATCGTGACATCGAAAAGAATAAATAACATAAGATGATAAAAAAAAGAATAAGTGGGATTTAGCACCAAAGAACTCTCAACAAAGGGAATCGAGGTGACCTATGGCATTAGGGAGAGGCATGAACATGCAACAAAGAGATGAAATGTTGAAAGTCGTTGTAATAGGGGGAGGGACAGGTCTGTCTGTCCTGTTACGCGGTTTGAAAGAAGAGGCTGTTCATATCACGGCTGTTGTTACGGTTGCTGATGATGGAGGAAGCTCAGGACGTCTTCGGGAAGAGATGGATATGTTGCCTCCGGGAGATATTCGTAACGTGTTAACAGCACTCGCTGACGCAGAACCATTAATGAAGCAGCTGATGCAATATCGATTCAACACGGGTACAGGCTTAGCAGGCCATAATTTAGGAAATTTGCTGCTTGCCGCTATGAATGATATCACGGGGGACTTTGTCACGGCCGTGAAGGCACTCAGCAGGGTTTTAGCGGTACGCGGGGATGTGTTGCCATCATCTACTCAATCAATCCTGTTAAAGGCTGAATTAGAAGACGGAACCATCGTCTCAGGAGAATCACAAATCCCGTTGTCTGGTAAGAAGATCAAGCGAGTTTTTCTGGACCCAGTAGATGCTCGACCTTTAATTGAAGCCTTAGATGCTATTAAAGAAGCAGACGCAATTATTTTGGGGCCAGGTAGCTTATATACAAGTATCCTACCTAATTTATTAGTTAACGGTGTCTTTGAGACTATATTGGAATCGACAGCACCAAAAGTATATATTTGTAATGTAATGACTCAGCCGGGTGAAACCGACAATTTTACAGCTTATGATCATGTTAAAGCATTATATGATCATGTTGGGGTAGAATTTTTAGATACGATTGTAGTAAACACTGAGCAGGTACCTGAAGACTATTTAGCTAAATACGCGGAAAAGGGCGCGTATCCAGTCTTATGTGATATGGATAAGCTGAAGGAGCTAGGCGTGACGATTGTGGCCGAACCTATGATTACCTATGGGGAATTATACTTACGACATGATGCAAAACGAGTAAGTCAGGAGATCGTGGCCATCCTTCGCCAGATTATATCGCAACAAGAAAGGAAGTGATGTGACATGTCATTCGCCGCACACACAAAAAAAGAGTTAACAATGATTGAAGCTTCAACTTGTTGTAATCGAGCAGAACTTGCTGCACTGATTCGCATGAATGGAACCATTCAATTAGGAACGGGAAAATTTATTTTGGATATCTCTACAGAGAATGCGGCGATTGCACGAAGAATTTATACGTTGGTCAAACAAATTTTTCAAATTCATGCCGAGTTATTGGTACGTAAAAAAATGCGTCTGAAAAAAAACAACGTGTATATTGTGCGAATACCACTTCGGGCTTATGAGATCCTAGAAGACTTACGTATTATGGATAAGAATTTAACATTTTATCCTGGTATTTCACCTGATCTCGTGGCGAATGAATGTTGCGTACGCGCGTTTCTTCGAGGTGCATTCTTAGCGGGAGGTTCTGTAAACCATCCAGAGGCTTCTAGTTATCATTTGGAAATTTTTTCTGCCTATCAAGATTTTTGTGAAGCGTTAACTGGTTTAGCTAATCGCTATGAATTGAATGCCAAATGTATTGAACGCAAAAAAGGGTTTGTTATGTACATAAAAGAGGGCGAAAAAATAACGGACTTCTTAAGTGTAATTGGTGCGCACCAGGCTTTGTTGTATTTTGAGGATGTGCGAATTGTGAAAGACATGCGGAATTCAGTTAATCGTTTGCATAACTGTGAGATTGCCAATATCAATAAAACAGTAAACGCTGCTACCAAACAAATGGAGAATATTCAATTGATCGAGAAAGAGATAGGTCTTGAAAACCTACCTATCCGCTTACGAGAGGTGGCAGAACTTCGCTTACAGAACCCTGACATTAATCTGAAGGAATTAGGCGAGATGATTCCAAGTGGAGTTGTGAGTAAGTCAGGTATTAACCATCGCTTGCGTAAGATAAATGAGATTGCAGATAACTTGCGAGAAAAACTGAGTCTTTCTACGTAGGGACATGTTATAATAGAAATAAAGGAAAATTCCAAGCGGGGAGGTCCAAGATGGTACAGCAACGGGTTATGGTTAAACTTAAAACAGGGTTACAAGCCCGCCCAGCGGCATTCTTTGTTCAAGAAGCAAATCGATACCGTTCTGAAATTTATGTAGAAAAAGACAATAAAAAGGTGAATGCCAAAAGTATCATGGGAATTATGAGTTTGGCGATCAGCTCGGGAACAGAAATTACCATCTTGGCTAGTGGGGATGATGCCCAAATGGCAGTTGATACACTGGCTGGTCTGATTGATAAAGACGAATAAAATGTAAACGCTAAACCAGCAGATATTGCTGGTTTTTGCTTGTATGACCTACTGCTTATGGTGATATCCTAATGAGAAACATCTGAGCTAGGAGGGAAAGAATATGTCCAACAAAGCTAAGGGATTGCCAGATTGCTGTCTAGAAGGTAGAGATAAGAACTTTATGGATATTGATCGCATGGTAAACGAGGGGCTAGGAGGCGGTACGGTGGCTGAATATAATGGCCTGATTGAAGAGACGACCGTTGATTCCATGGACGGAGAATATACAACAAATAAGGATTTACGAGGCAACGAAATGTAGTTGTCTTTATTGAAATAACGATAAATGAAAGCTGATATGTAGAAGAGGGCAACCTAGGGTCGCCCTCTTTATGTGTATCTAACTTATTTTCTTGTAATGACTTCGTCGATCAATCCGTATTCTTTTGCTGCTTGAGCGGACAGGAAGTTGTCACGATCCGTATCTTTAGCAATTTGTTCGTATGGTTGACCAGTACGGTCAGCATAAATGCGGTTTAGATGTTCCCGCATTTTAATAATACGTTTTGCAGCAATTTCGATGTCGCTCGCTTGACCTTGAGCGCCACCTAGAGGTTGGTGAATCATGATTTCGCTATTAGGCAAAGCATAGCGTTTTCCTTTTGCTCCGGCACAAAGCAGGAACGATCCCATAGAGGCAGCTAATCCAACACAGATAGTCGATACATCTGGTTTAATATATTGCATCGTGTCATAGATAGCCATACCGGCCGTGATCGATCCACCAGGACTGTTTATGTAGATGCTGATGTCTTTGTCAGGATCTTCTGCTTGTAGGAACAAGAGCTGTGCTACAACACTATTTGCTACCTGATCATTGATAGGTGTTCCTAAAAAGATAATACGATCTTTTAACAGACGGGAATAGATATCGTAAGCGCGTTCTCCACGATTTGTTTGTTCAATTACAGTTGGAATTAGATTCATATTCATTCACGTTCCTCCTCCCTTTTCTTACAATAATCATACACAATTGGTCAATAAAGGTCAAACAAAATCAAAACTCTACTCCATTATTAAACCCAAAAAATGTATATTTTAAACCTTTTGCAAAAAACTATAGGGCGGTTCTTTTGTTACTGGCACGTACACAACCAGTAATCGCACCTAAGAAATATATATTGACCAACATTCCTAGTAAAAAGCCTAGTAAAGGGATTTGGATGATAAGAACTAATAGAAAAACACCAATAAATTCAGCAAATAAGGGTGAGATTTTCCAATGGAAACGACTTATTAACTTTTGCCCCAACCAAGTGCCCACATATACTTTACCTAAAATCAGGAGCAGAGTGTAGGCAATTGCAATAACGATACCTACAGGAATACCAACAACAGTAAGTAACATAAGAATACTAAGCAATGGAGCCAAGATAAAAATAAGTAAGCCGATCCCAAACTGTTTAAAAGGATGGTGAGTATGTAGCTGTTCGCTCACATTGTATAGAGAACCGGCAAAAAAATAACGGATGAGTAGCCAAAAAATTAATGTACTTAAGCATGAAGAGACAGACATCATTAACATAAAAGAGCGGTAGGAAGGCCTAGGTTCAATAAGAGTATGTTTGTGTTGACCCTTGATATAGGCTCCAGCATCAATCTGCGCAGGTTCAAATGATGTATAAATCAGATCACCTTGAATGGTAGCTGTAGGATTGAGATGAAGAGATTCTACTTGAAATAGGGACGTGCCCCCCTCTAATAAACCTGAAATCGTGGCACGATTGTAGAACCCATTCGTTTCTTTTCCAACACGTCCTTCTATGTTCATTTCATTGACAAAACCTAAAATACTACCATTCACGTTCCCAGATTGATTCACATGAAGCTCATCAGCTCCAGCGGATATGTTCTTTTGGATAGTGCCTGAAACAGTTAGCGCTTGAGAATAGGAGCGTACATTACCCCCGACTGTCCCTGACACGTTTGTAAGGTAAGCAAATGAGATTACATCTCCTGTTACAGTCCCTTTTATATCGATCATTTCTGCGAAAGCATATAAGTCCCCATCTATTGTTCCCTCTATGACAACTTTAGTAGCATTTGTTATAACATCCCCGTGATGTACCTCATTAGACTTTATCTGATATAACTCTCCATTGTGTAAATTGATAGCATAAGCAGAACTAGCCAGGATCAAACAAAAAACAAGTAAGAAAGAAAAGAAGAATATTTTCTTACTCATTACCTAGTTCTCCAGTTACTCGTATTCACTTTGCTAGAAAGGCGAATAGAATACAATAGAATGGCTAGAACAAACAAAATAGAAGAGATAAAGCCAATGAGGTAAAAGTTCTTAAACATCAGTAAAATCATCGTTGCTTTTTCTTTTAACCAGAACATTGAACTCCAGACTGATTGCCACTGAAATAAAGAATTAATAGCACTATTCCAGTCATGTAGCCAGTTGATTCCAACCAAGAGAATGACAACAAAGAAACCAAGGGATGCTCCAAAAATAAAACGTAAACGATGAACAAATAGGTGGTGACGGTTTTGATTAAAACAAGCAATTTGTTTAATTTGATCACAAACAGTTTTTTCCAAGTGGATAGGTGGAAGCGTTGGTGTTGTTACATGAATGGCTTTTACAAGCTCTGCCTGCTCTTCAAGAAAAGTAGCGTATAGTTTCTGACACTCTGAGCAACTGTGCAAATGGCTGGCCACTTGTTGTTGTTCCTCTTGGATTAATTCACCGTCTGCATACATCATGAAAGTAAACTCATCCGGATGTTGCATTGTATACACTCCTTTCTATTGATTTATGGCTCAGCAACTCTTTTAAAAACTTTCGGGAACGGAATAGACGGGTACCAACAGTATTTTTGCTCATTCCTACAATGGAACCTATTTCTTCATAACTTAATTCATCCACAAAGCGGAGAGTAACAATTAATCGATCTACTTCTTCCAAATGATATAACAATTCTTGAATATGGGAGTAAAATTCCTTCTTCATAAATAAGGTTTCTGGTGTTTCAACAGATTTTTGTTGTTTATTTACTTGATGATATAATTGATCGTCCTGCAGGGTTATTTCCTTCTTTTTTCTAAGGAAATCGATGCAAGTATTTGAGGATAAGCGGTATAACCAAGAATGGAACGGATAGGATTGATCAAATTTATTCAAGTTTTGGGCCACTTTTAGCCAAATATCATTGCATACATCCTGAGAATCATGATAGGAATAGACCATTTTGAGGACGATGCGTTGCACGCGCTGATCAAAAAGCTCGACAAGTAGAGGGAAAGAATCGGCATCCCCTTTTAAAAATTTCAGAATATATTCCAAGGCTTTTCGATTTAGCGCATAAAGATCTTCGCGTGATTGCTCTTCCACATTCGGTCCTCCTTTCTAGTACTAGTACGTAAGTTCCATATTAAAAATTTCGGTTAATCTAAATCCTTTTCTTCATTCGACTTATGGGGTTCTTCTTCCTTCAAATCTTTTCCAATATCTTCTGTTAAGTCAATAATAACTCGCATTTTTGCCTTCATTTTTTTCCCTTTTATAATCGTGTAGTCCGTAATGTCTTGATGTTCTAGGCGACTGATAGCGTCCGCTAATTCCTCTGACGTTGTATATGGTTGGATGGTTAGAAGACATTCATCTTCGCTTGATTCCTGATAGATGAGAAATAATTGTTCTTCCATAGTGATAAACCTCCATAGTACTTATCCACAAAGTTATCAACAGCTTGTGCACAAAACATTTGTTCGTGGAATACTTTTATAGTTATTATGTGACAACAGCACTAGATCATACGGAGGCAGACGGGTTATTATACGTAAAAAATTATGTATTGTGCATAGAGAGCTTTATTCCCTTGGTTTGTGTTAGAATGTTCTGTACAATATAGAAGGGACTGTACAGAAGCAAACGGGGGTGATGTAAATTGAGTTCCATGATTGTTGCTGTTGTTGTCATTGTTGGTATCATTGTTGGATGTTCGATTTGGGCAATAAATAAAGGATATTCTTACAAAAGCAAAATTGACGATATAGATGAGTGATAAATAAAAACACACCGGATGGGGTGTGTTTTTATCTGTATAAATACGATATAGAGGAAGTTAGATAGGTAGAAAAATATATGATCACTTATAATTGCTAGTAATTTTAAAACAAAGATGAAATATCACCGGAATTAGGATTCACGATATACCAGCCGTAGGTGTTAATGTAACGATCTCCGTTTTGGAAGTTGTTTACAACCTCTTGATAAATCTGGATGACATAATTTCCGCGTTCATCATCGTGATCATAGGCAATCGTGAAATTCTCTGGTACCTCTTTCCCGTATTTCTGACGGACAAGTTCTACGGCTTGATACTTAGAGTAGGTCTTGCTTGTCGGAAGCTTACCGATGTAAACAGAGAGCGATTTCCCATCGTATACGATTGGCTTGCCAAGGTTTTCTGCTGCAAAACGAACAGGAACGTATGCTGTATTTTTGTATAGAAATCCTTGCGTTTGAACAGGTGGTGATTTAGGTATACCATCAAAGTAAAAAGTAATTGGCTTTTCCATATCTGGTTTGACAGCCATTTCTGAAGCGGCATAGGCGATAGAGGAGGATAAAATAGCTCCGATCCCAATGCCAATTGCTAACGATTTTACATTTAACTTACCCATACTTAATTAAGCCCCACTTATCTTTATTTTTGTTAATCACAGTATGACAAATGGCGACAAAATCCGCAAAAGTCGTGGGTAATAGGAAATTGTATCTAACGTTGATAAATAAAATGGGGAATTTCCATATTTCGCCCTGTAAAACATCATATTATGTGAGATATTTCATTTCAACACAGAATTACTGTAGCATCGTCTCATTCTCAAGCCCTACAATGGAGTAGGCAAGTTAGTAAATAAAACAAAACTGAGTAGAAAGAACCATTTGTAACGCCTCTATCATTTTGGTATAAGGTTCAGATGCTTTGCGCTTTCATAATTAGTTATTACTCTAATGGGTGTTCACTGTCTAGACGAGGTTAGCATTTTTACCGCAGAAGCATTGCTACATAAAGAAACATCCATGACATTATTAACCAGCCTATACCAAACAGTACCTTCCGCATAAATATCACCAACTTTTTGAATAATCTGATAATATTATAGCAAATGAAGTAATAATTAGATATTATTTTTAAAGATTCAGGTAAAATAGATGACCCTAGCTCCACTTTTAAACACATAAAAAAACCTCCGTGGTAAACGGAGGTTTCGTCAAGTACAACTAATATGGTACGCCCGATAGGAATCGAACCTACGCACGCGGTTCCGGAGACCGCTGCTCTATCCACTGAGCTACGGGCGCATATCTTTCAGACAACAAAGATTATTATATACGAAAATGGAGCATAGGACAACTTTTTTACTGTATGATTAAAAAGAACAACTAAAAAGAATCTTTGCCGAGCTACTCTTGATATACTGTATGAAAAGTGTACCAATGAAAGATACACCTTGGCAGGAAAATTGCATGAACGCTATAATAGAAGAAGAGAGTTAAAGAAGGGTGGAAAGAAGATGTTGAAGTAAACGACATCTTGATGGTTTCTTACGGGAGGAGGAATGCAATATGAATATGGGCTTAGGTTTGTATCAAGAACAGACGTTAAAGTTAGTGATGACGCCTGAATTGCGTCAAGCTATTACGATATTGCAGTTTTCGGCCATTGATCTGATGAATTATTTGCAGGAGCAAGCGATTGAGAATCCAGTAATTGATCTTCAGGAAATTGCGGTTGCCCAAGAACCGTTACCTGTAGACAAAAGGGAAAAGACCTTGGAATTTGATTGGAAGGAATTAATGAATAATCCGGGTCACAATGATTTTTCAGTCAATAGAGATGAAAGCGCCTACAATCCTCTAGATTATGTGAGTGATACGCGAACCACCTTATTTTCTCATTTAGAAGAACAACTCGGTTATGTAAAAAGATTGACGCCGGTACAACGACAGATAGCCCGATATATTATAGGAAATCTTGATGAGCGAGGTTATCTGGAAGTACCCGTTACTAGTATCAAGGAGCGATTAGGGGTTGACTTGGAGGAGGTAGAAGACGTTCTTCGAGTGATTCAGCATTTAGACCCAGCTGGTGTAGCTGCGCGTTCGTTAGAAGAATGCTTGCTGTTACAGCTAGAGCATGAAGGACAAGATGAGGAACATATTGTAGAAGTTATTAAGCATCATCTGGTAGATCTGGCTAATAATCGTTTTGGAAAAATTGCTGAGCAGCTGCATATAAGCGTAGGGGACGTACAACAGATTGCAGATTTAGTTCGTACATTAAATCCGAGACCTGGAATGGCCTATAGTAGTGCAGAAATACGTTACATTGTTCCAGATGTTACAGTTGAAAAGGTAATGGGGGAATATATTGTTATTGTGAATGACTCTTCGTTGCCACGCTTGTCTATCAATCCCTTTTATGAACGAATGTTAAAAGAGAAAACCGAGAAGGATGAGGCTCGGCAATTTGTTCATGAAAAACTAAATGCGGCGGTTTGGTTGGCGAAAAGCCTAGAGCAAAGACGAATGACCTTGTTGCGTGTAACGCAGGCAATCGTTGACTTGCAGAATGATTTTTTTGAAAAAGGGATTCATTATTTAAAACCAATGACACAAAAAGATATTGCGGAGCGAGTTCAACTACATGAATCCACAATAAGTCGAGCTACCAGTAATAAATACGTACAAACTCCCCGTGGTGTTTTTGAATTAAAATACTTTTTTACTTCGGCACTGTCTACTGCAAATGGGGAAGCAGCATCGTCAGAAAGCGTGAAGAGACGAATTAAAGCTTTAATTGACGGTGAAGATCGCAATAAACCGTATTCCGATCAAAAGCTAGCGGAATTGTTGGAGAATGAAGGGATTGAAATCTCCCGCCGTACCGTCGCTAAATATCGAGAAGAAATGCTGATCTCATCGTCTGCGAAACGAAAGCGTTTTTTGTAACGATAAACACGCCAAAAAATAAGAGAAGATAAAGGAGTTCATCATCTAGATGGCTAGTGAAGCAAACAAACAATTACAATCAAATAATATTGTAATTGTTTTATATGGAAGACAGGGCTGTCACTTGTGTGATGATGTTGAGGAGCATATCAAGCGATTAGCCATGGAATTTCCGATAACGTATAAAGTTGTGAACATCACTGGAGATATGCGACTAGAAGAGAAGTATATGTTTACTATTCCTGTAGTCGAAATAAATGGGCTTGAAACATTTGTATCTGTAGATTCGGTTGTTACCGAGGAGGAACTACGCGTACATTTGCAAGAAAAAATGGGTAAATGTGAATAAATTAAGATTTCTTCGTTGGCTTCTTGTCAGTTAGCAGAGTGTATGCTACATTAAGAGTAAGCATTCTGCTTATTTTTTTGAAAGCTGCGGGACATAATTTGTATGGTGTGGGACTTTTTTAGTCCCGTTGAGACTGGAAAAGGATGAATGTGGAATGCGTACTTTATTAAATATCCAAAACAAGCTTGTTCCCGACCTCGTACAAGTATTGCGTAAACGATACGATCTTATGCAGTCGATTCGTCATTTGCAGCCTGTCGGTCGCAGGGCGTTAGCGCAGAATTTGCAGACGACTGAGCGCATCCTCAGGTCTGAAGTAGAACTCCTAAAAGATATGGGCTTAATTCACGTCAGCCCGATTGGCATGAGTTGTACAGAAGAAGGAATCCACCTTTTAAAAGAGATGGATTCAATGGCAGATGAGCTGTTCGGCTTTAATGACCTTGCTCTACAATTACAACATATCTTACATATTCCAAAAGTAATTGTGGTTGCTGGTGATGTAGACGTATCTGAATGGGGTAAAAAAGAGTTGGGACGAGTAGGAGCCCGGATCTTAAAACAAGTAGTTCAAGAAGGTGACGTGGTCGCTGTTACAGGTGGGTCCACGATTGTATCGGTAGCCGAGCATGTTACGCCTTCCTCGCACTTTCGTGATGTGCAATTTGTGCCAGCACGTGGTGGACTTGGAGAAAAGGTAGAAATGCAGGCTAATACGATTGCTTCTTCTCTTGCAGCAAAGTCAGGTGGAACCTATCATCTATTGCATGTGCCTGATCGTTTAAGCCCTGATGTAGTTCAATCTTTATTGGGAGAAGCACAGGTTGCTGAGGTTATGCAATTGCTTCACAAAACTAGGGTGGTTATACATGGAATTGGTGATGGAATGGCCATGGCTATGCGACGTAAGTACACAGAAGAAGAGCTTGAAGTGCTACGAGATCTTGGTGCTGTTGGTGAAGCATTTGGATATTACTTTAATGCGGCAGGAGAAACGATTTACAAAATGCCGACCATTGGCTTGTCCCTAGAAGACGTGAAGCGAGCCGATGTAGTTTTATCCTTAGGTGGAGGCAGTAGCAAAGCAAAAGCAATAATGTCCTTTGCCAAACAAGCATGCCAAACCGTTTTAATTACCGATGAAGGAGCGGCTCGAGCCATTTTGGAAGAGCACCGACAATCCTCTACTACAGTCTAAAATAACAGTTGCAGCTTGGTATGTTTTGTAATTGTGTGGGGATACACTAAACATTGGGATTTGATTTTGTATCAGCCCTAGTGAAGATCTAACTGGCAAACGTGATAGAAGTGGAGAGTTATAAATAGAGCACGCGTTTGACATGAAAAGAACTAGGGTAAAAAGATTGGTGAGCATGGAATTGCTTGGATAAAGTTTGACATACTAAGAATAAAGGTTTTCTGTTCGTAACATGGTTTTGTAATCGTCTGGTCATAGTAAGCTATGAACTGGTTCGATATAGATTCTCTAAAAAATTATTCTAAGAGTGGAACTTAGGAGGTTATCTACATGGTAAAAGTAGGAATTAACGGTTTTGGACGTATTGGACGTAACGTATTCCGTGCAGCTCTAAACAACCCAGCAGTTGAAATTGTTGCAGTAAATGACTTGACAGATGCAGTAACATTGGCGCATCTTTTGAAATATGACACAGTACATGGCAAATTGAATGCTACTGTTGAAGTAAAAGAAAACAGCCTGATTGTTAATGGCAAAGAAGTTAAAGTTCTAGCTGAGCGCGAACCTGCTAAATTGCCTTGGGGCGAACTAGGTGTTGAGATCGTAGTTGAATCTACTGGTCGTTTCACAAAACGTGAAGATGCTGCAAAACACCTTGAAGGTGGAGCTAAGAAAGTAGTTATCTCCGCACCTGCTTCAAACGAAGATATCACAATCGTTATGGGTGTTAACCACGATCAATATGATCCTGCTGCTCACACTGTAATCTCTAATGCTTCTTGCACAACAAACTGCTTGGCACCATTTGCTAAAGTATTGAACGACAAATTCGGAATCGTAAAAGGTCTGATGACTACTGTTCACTCTTACACAAATGACCAACAAATTCTTGACCTGCCACACAAAGACCTTCGTCGTGCTCGTGCGGCAGCTGAGAACATTATCCCAACTTCTACTGGTGCAGCGAAAGCCGTATCCTTGGTATTGCCTGAGTTGAAAGGTAAACTAAACGGTTTTGCAATGCGTGTACCAACTCCAAACGTATCTGTAGTTGACCTAGTTGTTGAAACAAAAACTTCTACTACAGTTGAAGAAGTAAACGCAGCTCTTAAAGAAGCTTCTGAAGGTGCATTGAAAGGTATCATGGGATACTCTGAAGAGCCACTAGTTTCTTGCGACTACAATGGTAACCCTGATTCTTCTTCCATTGATGCTCTATCTACAATGGTAATGGAAGGCAACATGGTTAAAGTTGTTTCTTGGTATGATAACGAGTCTGGTTACTCCAACCGTGTAGTAGATCTTTGCAAATTCATTGCTGAAAAAGGTCTGTAAGCCATACAAACTTTCATGTAATGTGAAAAGGGAGAGCTTCTCTCCCTTTTCCATTATGTATAAGCTCGAAACAAGCAAGCATTTAGTTAGGTAACAAGTCTGAGGGGGGTACCTTCCGTGAACAAAAAGTCCATTCGCGATATAGAATTAGCAGGTAAACGTGTGTTTTGTCGAGTAGATTTTAACGTCCCAATGCAAGATGGCGTAATTACAGACGACACGCGTATTCGTGCTGCTGTTCCAACTATTCAATATTTAATCGATAACCATGCTAAAGTCATTTTGGCTAGTCATTTTGGCCGTCCAAAAGGTGAAGTAGTGGAGGAAATGCGTCTTACTGCGGTAGGCGAACATCTAGCTTCTCTTCTTGGCAAATCCGTAAAAAAACTGAACGATTCAATTGGAGCAGAGGTTGAGACTGCTGTTCAAGCGATGAAGGAAGGCGATGTAATCCTTCTTGAAAACGTTCGTTTCCATAAAGGGGAAGAAAAGAACGATCCTGAGCTAGCAAAAAGTTTTGCAAACCTTGCTGACCTGTTTGTAAACGATGCATTTGGTACGGCTCACCGTGCACATGCAACGACTGCGGGTATCGCTCAGCACATTCCGGCAGTAGCTGGCTTGTTGATGGAAAAAGAAATTCAATTCATGGGTGGGGCTTTGTCCAAGCCTGAGCGTCCTTTCACAGCTATTGTGGGCGGAGCGAAAGTAAAGGACAAAATCGGCGTAATTGAAAATCTGTTGGGCAAAGTAGATACTTTGATCATCGGTGGCGGAATGGCTAACACTTTCATCAAAGCACAAGGTTACAATGTTGGGGCTTCCCTTTGTGAAGAAGATAAGCTGGATCTTGCTCGTACGTTGATGGAACAAGCAAAAGAACGCAATGTGAATTTGCTTATGCCAGTTGACGTAGTAGTTGCTGATAAGTTTGCAGCTGATGCCAACAAGCAAGTAGTAAGCATTGATGCGATTCCAGAAGGATGGATGGCCCTCGATATCGGACCAAAGACCATGGCTAACTACCGTGATGCAATTGTTCCTTCTAAAACAGTAGTATGGAACGGGCCTATGGGCGTATTTGAAATAGACGCTTTTGCTACTGGTACGATTGCTGTTGCTAACGCAATGGAAGAATGCCAAGGCACGACAATCATCGGTGGTGGTGACTCTGTAGCCGCTGTTGAAAAAGCAGGCGTAGCAGAGAAGATGACCCACATTTCTACTGGTGGCGGAGCTTCCCTTGAATTCATGGAAGGTAAAGAACTACCAGGCGTAACAGCGTTGCAAGACAAGTAAAATGGTATGTATGTAAAAGGTGAGGAGTGGAAGTAATGAGAACACCAATTATTGCTGGGAACTGGAAGATGTTCAAAACAATCGCAGAAGCAACTACGTTTGCCTCTCAATTGCCAAAAGAGGATAAAACTCCTCAAATTGAAAAAGTTATCTGCGCACCTTACACAAATTTGCCAGCATTAGCTGAGCAATTCAAAGGTACTTCTTATAAATTGGGCGCACAAAATGTGCATTTTGAAGAAACAGGCGCATTCACTGGTGAAATCAGCCCACTAATGTTAAAAGAGCTAGGTGTTGAGTACGTGATTATCGGTCATTCCGAGCGTCGTCAATACTTCAACGAAACAGACGAAACAGTGAACAAAAAAGCAAAAGCAGTCCTTGCTCATGGCATGAAGCCAATTGTTTGCGTAGGTGAGTCCCTAGAGGAGTACGAAGCAAATACCACTGAAAACGTGGTTCGCACGCAAACAGAAGCTGCTCTTAGCGGTCTAACTGCTGAGCAAGTAAAAGAAACCGTAATTGCTTATGAGCCAATCTGGGCCATCGGTACAGGTAAATCTTCTACGGCTGAAAATGCTAATAAAACAATTGCTTTCATCCGTAGTGTAATTGCTGGTGCATTTGACGCTAATACAGCGGCGCAAGTACGCATTCAATACGGTGGTAGCGTGAAACCTGAAAATGTGGCAAGCTATATGGGTGAGTCCGACATTGATGGAGCACTAGTTGGCGGAGCGAGTCTAACTGTTGAAGGCTACATGGGCTTAGTCAACGGAGTACAACAGTAGGAGGGGAAGCTATATGGCTAACAGACCAAAACCAGTTGCGTTAATTATTATGGACGGGTTTGGTCTTCGCACTAATGATTACGGTAATGCTGTTAATCAAGCGAAAAAACCAAACTACGACCGTTTGATGAATGATTATCCAAATGCTACATTGCTAGCTTCTGGTCTTGAAGTAGGTCTTCCAGAAGGACAAATGGGTAACTCTGAGGTAGGTCACTTGAATCTTGGTGCAGGACGCATCATTTATCAGGATCTTACTCGCATCACGAAGTCCATTAAAGAAGGCGCATTTTTTGATAATGAAACACTGATTGCTGCATTTAAGCATGCGAAAGAGAATAACAAAAAGGTTCACTTCTTTGGCTTGCTGTCTGATGGTGGTGTTCATAGCCACATCAACCATCTACTTGCTCTGCTTGAGCTTGCAAAAAAGGAAAACGCAGAAGATGTATTTGTTCACGGATTCCTAGATGGTCGCGACGTAGCTCCTGATAGTGCGATTACCTACATTGAAGAAGTACAACGTAAGATGGATGAACTTGGCATTGGTAAAATTGCGACTGTTCAAGGTCGTTATTACGCTATGGACCGCGATAAACGTTGGGAACGTGTTGAAAAAGCATACCGTGCTATGGTGTATGGTGATGCCCCTCATTACTCTGATGCAATCAAGGCTGTAAAGGAATCCTATGAGAAATCTGTGATGGATGAATTCGTTATGCCTACTGTAATGGTAGATGAGAATGACCAACCAATTGGGAAAGTAGAAGATGGAGATTCTATTATCTTCTTCAACTTCCGTCCTGACCGTGCGATCCAAACCTCCCAAGCGTTCACGAATGAGGATTTCCGTGGCTTTGACCGTGGAGAGAAATATCCGAAAGGCCTACACTTTGTATGCTTAACGAAATTCTCTGAGTCAGTCGATGGATACGTAGCATACAAACCAACTAACCTAGATAACACGCTAGGTGAAGTTTTGGCTCAAAATAATCTGAAGCAATTGCGCATTGCGGAAACAGAAAAGTATCCGCATGTAACATTCTTCTTCAGTGGTGGTCGTGAGCAGGAGTTCCCAGGTGAGAAGCGTATTTTGATTCCTTCTCCAAAGGTAGCCACCTATGATCTACAACCAGAAATGAGCGCCTATGAATTAACAGATGCAGTAGTGAAGGAGATTGAAGAAGAAAACTTCGATGCGATCATTCTTAACTTTGCAAACTGCGATATGGTTGGACATTCTGGTATGATGGAACCTACCATTAAAGCTGTTGAAACTGTTGATGCTTGCGTAGGCCGTGTAGCAGACGCTATTACTGCTAAGGGCGGAGTAGCTATCATCACAGCCGATCACGGAAATGCAGATTGGATGCTTACAAATGAAGGTAGACCAATCACCTCTCATAGCACAAACCCTGTTCCAGTTATTGTAACCAAAAAAGATATTGAACTGCGACCAGATGGTATTCTTGCTGATTTGTCTCCTACTATGTTAGAACTATTAGGTGTAGCACAACCAGCAGAAATGACAGGAAAATCTATTATTAAATAAATAATAAGACAATAAGGAGATGACCTATATGACAACAATTATTACAGATATTTACGCTCGCGAGATTCTTGATTCCCGTGGTAACCCAACTCTTGAGGTAGAGGTATACTTAGAAGACGGTTCTATGGGCCGTGCAGCAGTTCCATCTGGTGCTTCCACTGGAGCACACGAAGCAGTTGAGCTTCGCGATGGTGACAAATCTCGTTACCTAGGTAAAGGTGTAACAAATGCTGTTGCAAACGTAAACGATACAATCGCTCCTGAGCTAATCGGTATGGACGCTACTGACCAAGTTGGTATCGACATGACTATGATCGCTTTAGATGGTACTCCAAACAAAGCAAAATTGGGCGCTAACGCTATTCTAGGTGTATCTATGGCAGCAGCTCGTGCAGCAGCTACATCTCTAGGTGTATCCTTGTACAACTACATGGGTGGATTCAATGCGAAAACTCTTCCAGTTCCTATGATGAACATCCTAAACGGTGGAGAGCACGCTGATAACACAGTAGATATTCAAGAATTCATGGTTATGCCAGTAAATGCTCCTTCTTTCAAAGAAGCTCTACGTATGGGTTCTGAAATCTTCCACTCCTTGAAAAAGGTTTTACATGATAAGGGTCTTAACACAGCTGTAGGTGATGAAGGTGGTTTCGCTCCTAACTTGAAATCTAACGAAGAAGCGATCACTACGATCCTAGAAGCGATCAAAGCTGCTGGATACGAAGCTGGTAAAGACGTATTCATCGCTTTAGACGTAGCTGCTACTGAAATGTTCAAAGATGGTAACTACCACTTCACTGGTGAAGGTGTAGTTAAAACGACAGAAGAAATGGTTGCCTTCTATGAAGACCTAGTATCAAAATACCCAATCATCTCTATCGAAGACGGATTGGCTGAGGATGACTGGGAAGGTTGGAAGCTTCTAACTGACCGTCTAGGAAGCAAAGTTCAATTGGTTGGTGACGATTTGTTCGTAACGAACACTGAGCGTCTAATTACTGGTATTGAAAAAGCAACTGCTAACTCCATCTTGGTTAAAGTTAACCAAATCGGTACATTGACTGAGACTTTCGATGCGATCGAAATGGCAAAACGCGCTGGTTACACAGCAGTTATCTCTCACCGTTCTGGTGAAACAGAAGATTCCACAATCGCTGACATCGCGGTTGCAACTAACGCTGGTCAAATCAAAACAGGTGCTCCATCCCGTACAGACCGTGTTGCGAAATACAACCAATTGCTTCGTTTGGAAGATGAATTGGGTGAAACAGCTCGTTACGGTGGCCGTGCAGCATTCTACAATCTTAAAAAATAAGCTTGTAACCATACAAAAAGGACATCTTTGCTTTTGCAAGGATGTCTTTTTTTGTGCTCATTTTAATAGATGATTACTTTGTGTACATTTCATACTATAATGACAATCATTGATTGAAACCATCGGTAATAATTAAAGATAAGGTGGAGTTTTGTATTGAATAAAATGGATCGGATGTTGGCGATAGTACTAGAACTACAAAGGAGGGGAACAGCTCGCGCTGAAGACTTGGCAGCTACATTTGAGACGAGTGTTAGAACCATTTATAGAGATGTACAGGCTCTAAGTGAAGCAGGTGTTCCACTCATAGGTACGCCAGGACAAGGGTATTCCCTGATGGAGGGATATTTTTTGCCACCGATACAATTTACACCAGAGGAAGCAGTCACTCTTTTAGTAGGTACAGAATTTGTTGAGCGTTATTTTGACCAAGCTTATCTAGCGAAGGCTCGAACCTCTAAATCAAAAATTGAGTCCATCTTACCTGAAAAAGTACGCAGGGAAGTAGAAAAAGCGCGTGCAGATATCAGATTGCTTATGGGGAAAATAGATAAGGCTCGGGGCAAAGAAATGGAACATATGAGTTTGTTGAGACGAGCGATAGCAGACATGAAAAAGGTGCGATTTAGTTATGTAAAGGCTACGACTACTTCTCATGAGAAGACAGCAAGAACAACTGATCCATATGGACTCCTATTGGTAAATGGAAGCTGGGTCTTACTTGCGTTTTGTGAGCTACGGCAGTCTATTAGGCATTTTCGATTAAGTCGCATGCAGGAATTAGTTTTGGAGGATAAGCAATTTGAAAGACCAGATGATTTCAAACTACATACCTATGTACCACCAGATAATCGCCATCTCTTTGTACAAATTCTTTTAGACCCCTGCATGGCAGAACGCTTGGAGGAAGAGAACTACTATTACGTAGAGAGTGTAGAAGAACAAGAGCAGGGATTGCTGGTGACATTGCGGATTCGTCACTATGATGAAATCGTTTCTTGGATTCTAAGCTGGGGTTCTGATGTCCGAGTTATACAACCTGAAGGGTTAAAACAACGGGTGTTGGAGGAAATTCAGAAAATGTTACAGCACTACTGACATACTGGTGTCAGGATACCTGAAGTATGATATCCCTATAAAACCAGAGAGGGGTAAATCCATTATGAATAGGAAAGAAACTTTACAACGCTTCGAGGAACTTACGAAAACATATTTGGATGAACTAGAAAAAATGGACTTACAAGAATTAACCCAAAAGCCTGCTGATGACGAATGGTCCTTAGGCCAGATGTATTTGCATATCATTCATTCGGCTCTTACTATGCAGCTTCAAAACATAAAGGTCTGTCACGAACAGCAGGAGGGAGTGGTGCTCGTATCTGGAGAAAAAACAGAGGCAGGTATTCAAGTTTTTGCTCAGGGTAGTTTTCCACCGATTAAAATACATGTTCCACCTACAAAGCAGTACACACCACCTCAGCCAACAACGAAAGAAGAATTGGTGCTAGGCTTGAAGAATGTGCTGGACAGAATGAGGAAGTGGGGGGAAGTGATTGAGGATATTCCATCTCATTTAAAGATGCTGCATCCAGCCTTAGGAGCATTGAATGCGCAAGAGTGGTATGCTTTGGTGGAAATGCATTATCGCCATCACCTTTTACAAAAAGAGCGACTACAAGCTTTTTTATCACAAAGGAAGCAATAAAAACAAAGAAGCTCTGACGTCATTAGGACGATCAGAGCTTTTTGACTATATCAGATAAAGGCGCTCGTCTGATATATATTGTTGATGTGTTTGGAAGAGTAAATGAATTATTTCTTTTCAGACAACCATTTAGATACTGCTGATATTTCCTTTGCATCTTTAAGAATACCTTTTGGCATAGAACCTTTACCGTTTTTGATGACATCACTTATAGCTTTTTCATCAAGCTGTGAGCCGATGTTTGCAAGTGCAGGACCTACCATACCTTCCAAGTTTTGACCGTGACAGGATGTACAATTTTGTTTAACGATTTGTTCAGCATTGATATTGGTAGTTCCACCAGCTCCGCCGCCCTTTGCTTCTTCGCCATGTTTAGGCGGATAAATAATAGAGGCTACGAGGAACAGTACGAAAACGAGGAACAAGATACCAAAAGAGAACCCAAATGCTTTCGCCGAGTCAACTACGTCGTTTTGATTCACGTCTTTCTTAAAGTTTGAACCAGCCATGCGAAAGGAACCTCCTAGATACTAGATATAAGAATGAAACCTACTTGCATTTTACGGGAAAAGCAGTGTTCTTGCAAGGAAAGTGACACACTAGTTCACAATGTACACAATTCTGACAATATTTAAAGAACTTATGTTTTCTTACCTTATTATAGAAACATATGCAAAATGATGGATAACGTAAGCGCTTTTATAGGTAAAAAAGGTAAAGATTAAAAGTACAATAGATTGATTAGTCTAAAAAAACCTGACATTTATCATTATAAAACCTTGGCATTTTTTTGTATAGAGAACCCATAGTCTGGAAGTGTATGGAAAGGATAATTAAGCAAGTTGTTGTTCCCTTTTAATTGTGGTAAAGTAAACATTATAGACAATGAAGGGTCGGTTGTACTTACATTGTAACGAGGTGAAATGGTATGCTAGCTTTACTTGCAAAGATTTTCTTAATAGTTTCCGCTATCGGTTTGATTCTTGTCGTTCTTCTACAATCCGGTAAAAGCGCTGGTCTTTCTGGTGCAATTAGCGGTGGAGCTGAACAACTTGTTGGTAAACAGAAAGCAAGAGGAATGGATGCTGTTTTAGGTAAAATCACAGTGGTTCTCGCTGTAGTGTTTATGTTATCCGCTATCTTGCTGGCATTCTTCCTTCAAGCAAAGTAAATGGTAAAAAGACAGCAGACGCATTTGTGTTGCTGTCTTTTTTTATACGCATTTCTACATATGATGGTACAAAGAAAAAAATGACGGGTACAATAGTAAGGAAAGTATTACGAAATAAGAACATGTTTTTTGTTGAACATAACTTGGCATACTAAAACATAATCAAGAAAAAAGGAGCTTTTACATGAAAGATATAGATATCCTTTCCTTTATGAGGGAACAGGCGTATCATCCCATGACAATACATGAGCTAGAGGAAGCGTTTGCCTTACAGGGCTCAAGCAATTTTAAGCAACTAGTGAAAACCTTGAATCAGCTTGAGGATAATGGAGAAGTCGTACGTACGCGTGCTAACCGCTATGGAATTCCAGAAAAAATGAACTTGGTTCGCGGTAGACTACAAAACCATCCTAAAGGATTTGGCTTCGTGATTCCTGAGACACAAGGTGAAGAGGATGTGTATGTGCATTCCAACGATATGCAGGGAGCAATGCACGGGGATACGGTACTCGTTCGAGTGGAAAAAGAGGCCTTCGGAAGTCGTTTGGAGGGTAAAATCATTCGCGTTGTGGAACGTAGCACGAAAACGATTGTCGGAACCTATCAGGATCAGCAGCACTATGGTTTTGTTATTCCAGATGACAAGCGGGTTGGGAAAGATATCTTTATTCCACAGCAAGCAGTAAATGGGGCTGTAGATGGCCATAAAGTGGTTGTAAAGATCGTGAAGTACGCAGAGGGTAGAGGTAACCCTGAGGGTGAAGTAACCGAGATTCTAGGGCATAAGAACGACCCTGGGGTGGATATCCTTTCGATTATCAGAAAGTTTAACTTACCGGAGGGCTTTCCCGATGATGTGCTAGCCGAAGCTGAAGCGGCTCCTGATCACATTTCTGATGAAGAAATTAAGGATAGACGAGACTTGCGTGAGCGTATGATGGTCACCATTGACGGAGCAGATGCAAAGGATTTGGACGATGCTGTTTCTCTGGAGCAATTAGAGAACGGGAATGTACGTCTAGGTGTTCACATTGCTGATGTTAGCTATTATGTAAAAGGAAAATCGGTTTTAGATCAGGAAGCATACCGACGTGGTACAAGTGTGTATCTTGTGGATCGAGTCATTCCGATGATCCCACACCGATTATCAAATGGAATTTGTAGTTTAAATCCCAAAGTGGATCGACTAACGATTACCTGTGATATTGAGTTTGATGCAGGGGCTAATATTGTTTCACATGACATTTATTTAAGTGTTATTCGTACCAATGAGCGAATGACATATGCAGATGTGCGCAGTATTTTAGTTGATCAGGATCAGGAGTTACGTGAGAAATATCATGAATTAGTCCCGATGTTTGAAAGCATGGAAGAGCTTTGTCTCAAATTACGTAAAAAACGGATGCAACGCGGGGCTATCGATTTTGATTTCCGTGAGGCTAAGATTTATGTAGATGCTGAAGGTACACCAACCGATATCGGCTTCCGTACACGCTCCATAGCTGAGCAAATGATTGAAGAGTTTATGCTAGCAGCCAATGAAACGGTTGCGGAGCACTTCCATAAGCTGAAGCGCCCTTTTATTTACCGGATTCACGAAGATCCAAAGGAAGAAAAGCTACAAAACTTCATGGAATTTATCACTAGCTTTGGATACAGCGTGCGAGGTAAGGGAACGTCGGTTCATCCAAAAGCATTGCAGCAATTGTTAGAAGAAATCAAGGGAACACCAGAAGAAGTAATCATTAGTACGGTATTGCTTCGTTCCATGAAACAAGCCCGTTACGATGCTGAAAGCCTTGGACACTTTGGTTTATCTACCGATTTCTACACGCATTTTACTTCTCCTATTCGCCGTTATCCGGACTTAATTGTGCATCGGATGATTCGTTTATGGCTGGAGAAAAAGCAGCTGGATGCAAAAGAAGAAGCATATTGGACAGCGGAAATGCCAATCATAGCAGAACATACCTCGCAACGAGAACGTGTAGCTGTAGATGCTGAGCGTGAAACAGACGATCTGAAAAAAGCAGAATTCATGCTACAGCATATTGGTGAAGAGTTCGAGGGTGTGATTTCTAGTGTCACCTCCTTTGGTATCTTTGTAGAGCTTCCAAACACAATTGAAGGATTGGTCCACGTAAGCTATCTAACTGATGACTATTATAATTACCATGAAAAAATGTATGCTCTTATTGGTGAACGTACAGGTAAGCAGTATCGTATTGGCGATGAGGTTTTGGTACGTGTGACTACTGTTAATGTTGACGAACGCACCATTGACTTTGAAATTGTAGGTATGAAAAAGCCAAGTGAGCTACGATTTAATAGATCGCGTCAGGCAAAAGTGATTAGTGGTAATGGTCGAGATAAAGATCTTGGTAGTAATCGAAAACAGCGTCGTTCGAAACCTTTTAAAGACGCGGGTCCGGCGGCTGCTAAACGGAAGCGTAAGCAGGAACAAAACCAAGGCGGCGGGACAAATACACGTGGAAAAGATGCTCAACGTCGTTCAGCCGGTAAAGGCGGAGCAGGACGTTTTATAGCACTTCCAGGGCAAGAAAACACAGAGGGTAAGGAATCTGTGGAACCGAAACAAAAGGGCTTTTGGGAGGATTTTGTAAGCTCCAAGCAAAAGAAAAAACGAAATTCCGTGGTGAAACAAGCGAAACGTAAGCGGAGATAAATGAGGAAGAGTCGTAGGAAGGCAATGGAGTTCAAAGCCATTGCCTTCTTGTCTTATTTTTGTTAAAATTAGAGGTACTACTCTTGCTCAGATGAGGTGATTTCCGTGACCGTTTCTAAAAAAGGAACAAAAACTGTAGCCCAAAACAAAAAAGCCAGACATGATTATCACATTGAAGAAGTGATGGAGGCAGGTATCGAGCTAACCGGTACGGAAATCAAGTCGATTCGAGGCGGACGAGTGCAGCTAAAGGATAGTTTTGCTCGTATTGTTAATGGGGAGCTTATCTTGTATAACGTGCATATTAGCCCTTACGAACAAGGCAACCGATTTAATCATGAACCTGAACGCAATCGTCGTTTGTTGATGAAGCGTTTGGAGATTCTGAAATTAAACAGCTTGATTCGTGAACAGGGATATTCCCTTGTTCCACTTAGCATTTATCTAAAGAACGGCTGGGCAAAGCTTGAGCTTGCTGTTGTCCGTGGTAAAAAGAATTATGACAAGCGTGAGGATCTGAAGAAAAAGGATGCCCAACGCGAGGTTGCGAGAGCGCTTAGAGACCGTCAGAAGGTTTAGAGGAAAAGAACGGTTTCAGGCGGCAGTTCTTCCAACTCTGCCAGTAACCCACATTGAGATTTTCACGTAAGCTGTGGTAGTATAGGTGTACAACGATGAACGATTCGAGACATCGTTACAAGCCATTTATTTATATGAGGCTGTGTAGTAAAGAAAAACTGAATAAGTTTTCTTTGCTCTTTCTATCCTGGGGGCGTTTTGGATTCGACGGGGATGGTAGAGCATGAGAAGCGAGCCGGGGGGCTGCGGACCTCGTCAACAACGCGGAAAGCCATTAACTGGCAACAAACAACTTTCTCTAGCTGCCTAATCTCAGCTAGGTGCTACCACTCCATCGCCCATGTGGCGTGACTAGCACTCACTCTTAGTGGGATACGCCTGAGGCTTCCGTCTGGAGCCGATGGAAGAAGATCAATCAGACTAGGTAGCGGGTCAGCGCGTCACTCCGCGAATCCACTACCGAAATCTAAATGAGTGACTGCGCTCGGAGATGCTCATGTATCGCTGTTTTCGGACGGGGGTTCGAATCCCCCCGCCTCCACCTAACAAATCCACAATTTGGTCATGAAGATAATATCTATCACCTTTTCGACATAACTACCGATGAATTTCTTGATTTCAGGAATGTTTTCTCAGTTACATAAGTCTTGAACATGCCAAACAGTTGCCGCAGGATGTCCTCCGTGATGACTGTTTTTTTGTTATTCAGATCGAGTTCTTTGATGTTAAACTCCAGATGGTTTCTCTGCTCCTCTAGTTCCGTCATTTTTTCCATGAACGTCGCTTGAGTGAAGCCTTGGGCAACTGCCGAAACGATGTTGTCGAGCTGTTTGTTGACTTCCTGGAGTTTGGCTTTTAGTACCGACAGATCTTCCTGCCGCTCAGTATTCAGCGAGTTCTAATGCTCGTTCAACTGCTCGACTAGATGGGGGATCACATCGTCATTGAAAATCTGGGCGTGTAGTTCGGAAATCACGAAGTTTTCGATGTGCTCTCTTCGCAATTCCTTGTTGTCACATTTCTTTTTGCTGTCTCGATTGCCACTCCGGTATGTCACGTACGTCATTTTGTTTCTGTCGATGGGGTGGGAGTTGTCCATCATAGCGAACTCGTGATCGTGTTTCTCAAGGCATTCGCCGCAGACGATCAGGCCGCTGAGGAGATAGGTTTCTGTTGCCTCGTACGCTGCTGGAGAACGCTTGTTGCCTTTCATTTTTTCAAAGACTTTCTGGTAATCTTCGGGGGAGATGAGGGCTGGCATTCCGTCTGGGACGAGGACCACATCCTCATCGTCTTTTATGGCATGTCCATTACGCTTGCCGAAAGGTTTTCCCAGCTTTATTTTGTAGCCTTTGGCGTTGGTGCATCGATGATTTTGTTGTACCCGTACCCATCCAGTTACATAGAAAAGATCATTTTAACTTGAGCAGCTTCTGTCTCGCTAATGACGTACTGTTTGGAGACTGGATCGACGTCGTAACCGAGGGGAGAGAGACCGCCTGTATGCTTGTATTGAAAGGCATTTTCTTTTATGCCTTTCATCACTTCTCGGGTTAGGTTTTTGCTGCAGTATGCCGCCATTCCTTCGATAACAGATTCAAGCATAATACTCTCAGGTGAGTCATCCAGGTTTTCTGTCACACTCAGAACTCGTACGCCATTCTGTCTTAGTTTTCTTTTATAGTGGCTATTGTCGTACCTGTCGCGTCTGAAGCGGTCTAGCTTGTGGACGATTACGTATTCAAACAGGTTGAGTGCGCTATCATGAATCATTTTTTGAAATTCAGGTTGCTTGTCCGATGTAGCACTTTTGGCTCGATCTGCGTAGACCTTTACGATTTCGAAGTTGTTTAGTTTGGCATACTCCTCAATGGCTCGATTTTGAGCATCGATTGATTCGTCTCGCTGGTTGTCGCTAGGGCGTGTTTTCAGACTTTGAATGCGTCTTAAAATTTGGTAAACTTTTCATATGGGAAGACGATACGAACTACGCGCCGACCAATGGGAAAAGCTTAAAGACCTCTTGCCACCTGAGCGGAAGGCACAAGGCAGACGTCCGGCGAAGGACAATCGCCAGATGCTGAATGCGATACTTTGTGTGGTCCGCTCGGAAGCAGCATTGCGGGATCTGCCCGACTATTATGGAGCGTGGCATTCCGTGTATATGCGGTTCCGCCGCTGGGAACAAGCGGGCCTGCTCGACCGGCTCGAAGTACGGGACGCTGAACCGGATGCCGAAAGCTTCATGATCGATGCCTCCATCATCCGGGTTCACCAGCACGGGGCCAAAGCAAAAAGAGGCAGCAATTCCAAGCGATCGGAATTTCACTGGGAGGCTTAGCCTCCAAAGTCCACGCGGTCGTGGACGCACTCGGCTACCCGTTGAAATAGGAAGGAACACCGGCAACGTGAACGACTGCGTAACGGGCTATGAGATCCTGTAAAAGATGGATGTCGAAGGCAAGAACGTTATGGCAGACTACGGGTATGACACAAACAAGATCTTCGCACTGCTGGAAGAGAAGTAGGCGCATGTGGTCATTCCCAGTTGCAAGCATCGCACCGTCCAACGTCTAACCGATGGGCGGCTGTTCAAAGAGCGTCACTTGGTCGAGTGCTTGTTCAACAAGCTGAAGCATAATCGCCGACTGACGACCCGGTACGATAAATTGCCTCGTACCTTTGTCACTTTCTTAAAGCTCGCCTCGGCTATGATTTGGTTGGCTTAGGCTTTGAAAACACACCCTAGAAATATCCTAACCACCATTAAATTGTTGTCGGAAAAGTTTGATATCAATTGAAGGGGCTCTCAGAATGTTGCAATTTGAATTATCCGGCCTGCTACTGTATCGCCCTCATTAGCGTATCAGTTGTGACTGCTTTACTTAACAATAAAAAATCATAAGAATATACATTCCATGACAAATATCTGTCTCTATGGGCTATTAATAAAGCTGAAGTGGTTTGGTGTTTTTTGAAGTGGCGAAAATGTTTCTGATCCTAAGATTCCAGAGTAGATACATACATATCAGTCTTAGAAAGGAGATTGCCGAATGAGCCTTCTATTAAATTCCGTAAAAGAGGCGACATATCTTGTTGTTCCTAAAGCAGAAAGATACCGTCCAATCTGCTACGTTTTCTATCAGAAGTACCGTCAGGAATACAACTCTTATATGTTCCTGGATGATGTGTATCAAGAATTAGTAACGTCAGAGCAGTTTGGCTCTCACTTTAAGGATTACTCCGAGAAAGAATTGGAAGAAGACCTCAAGGCGCTCGTGAAATGGAACAACCTGATCGTCCATCAAGACGAATCCCATGCACAACGCATCGAGGATTTTTATAAACGCAAGAATTATTATGAGGTCACGCAATATACCATTTCACTCGAACGTACGCTTGAGGAGATGCAGCATAATCTGCAGGCGATCCGCGGTGGATCGTTCGAGCGCGTTTTGGCGGACCATATTTTAGAGGACCTGACCAAACTTCGCAGGTGGAGACCTTCGGACAATGGGACGTTGGGCGATATCCGCAACATCTGGCGGGACCTCATGTCCCGATTTGAAGCCCTTCGCAACGGTACCGCCGACTTTTTGTCACACGTAAACAGCGAACCATATGAACGCCTGATCCGCACGGAGTCATTTTTGCCGTACAAAGAAAAATTTGTATGTCTGTTAAGCGACTTCGTGGTCGGCATTATGGAGAAGAAAGATTTGATCGAGGAGCGCCTCGGGTTCATCGATGAAAGTGAGATCGGGCACATTATTTCCGCGATTGTTTCTTACGAAGCGGAGCAGCAGATTGATGATAAGTTTGAGGTGGAGCTTGCCTCCGAGCGAAGAAGGGCAGAATGGCTCGGTTTTAAAGGGTGGTTCGTGGAGATCAATGGCCGCAAAGCGAGTTCCCGATTTCTCATCGAGCAAACCCGCGGCACCATCCAAAAAATTGTACGGATTGCAGATCAGATCAGCGATAAATTCAACTACTTTAAAAGCCGCAAGAATGACTATTTGGAGCTGGCCCGTATTTTTGCGAACACTTCGGACTTGCGGGACTGTCATGTTATTGCTGGCGCGATGTTTGGCGTTTCCACCACAAAACATTTCTTAGTCCCACGTAAATCTGAGGATGATAACACTAAGCACGTGTGGGAATGTGTTCCATTCGAACAGCCGCTCAACAAAAAGACGCCTGGGAACCGCAACGGACGCACCAAACTGCCTGTATACGAAGATCCCTTAGCACAGATGTCTCTGGTTCAGGAACATCTGGAGAAAACGCGGATGGTGCAAGAGCAATTCAACAGCCTGATCAAGGACGGAAAAATTACGCTGGATGAGATCGGTGTCGTGTATCCCGAAGTGCGAGATCTGCTACTTGAGTTGTTGGGACAAGCCATGATTACAAAAGGCTTAAAAAGCCGAACGGAAGACGGGCGCCGATTTTATCTTAGGTTACGTTCCAGCAAGCGTATTCGCCTGCGTTCCACTGATGGTACACTGACGATGAATGATTACGAATTCGTGTTTATGGAGGAACAGCATGGGTAAAGATCGGTTGGTGCTTCAGGAATGCATTGAAGCCCTGTTTCATTACCACTGGATTCATCGGGACACGCAGGCGGACCTGTATTTTCAGATTCTCGCTCGAAAAGCGGAAATTGCCGACATGGTGCGCGAATACTTCGGTTATCGTTTACTCCTGCGTAATGAGTTTATCAAACTAGAGAAAATTCCCGTCTCGACAAAGCCGTTTATGGGCATTGGCGACTTTACGACGTCGCTCCACTATTTGTTTTTTTGCTGCTTCCTTGCTTTCTTGGAAGACAACGGGGAAGACAAGCAGTTTACGCTGCATAACGCTTGTGATGCCATCCGTATGTATTATCCTGAAGAAGCCGTTCCTTTCGCCTGGGAGGAACGTTCGCACCGTAGGGCCTTTGCAGATGTTCTGCAGCATTGCGTGGAATTGAGGCTCGTCTATGTCGTGGACCGTGACATCGACGGGTTTCGAGACGATGAAAGGTATGATGTTTTGTTTCAGACCACGCCTTATTTTCGTCACTTCGCACCGCTTTACTTCTTTGATCTCAGCAAAATCCAAAATCGTAGTCAGTTGGAAGAGTACATTGCGAAAGAGATTGCCAATGGCACAACCCCGAGACAACGGCTCCTGCGCAGATTCTTTTTAGAATCGGCCGTATATGATGACGAACTGTCAGCAGAGGAAGTCAAGCTTCTGGAAGAGAGGGAAGAGCTAGAGAGACTGAACGAAATGATTTCAGGACCGTTTGAATATTGGCAACTCGAACGGTACCATCGCACGACGATGCTCACCCATGCAGAAAACCGTTACGGTGACTATTATCCCAAAGATGATCAGATTTCAAATGCAGCCGTGCAATATGCAACCCTCATTTGGGATAAGGTAAACAGCCAAGAAGTAGCTCTTGACCATAACGGCCGTGTTCTATGTTCGGAATATGAGGCGATCAAATGGTTTCAAGAGATCAAAGATCTGCATAGCCATGGGTGGACCAAATCGTTTACGGAACGGCCTGTCACCGTCATTTGGAGAGAAGTTATGGAGTATATGTCTTACTTTCATATGGCGGATGCGCTTACGGACAAGCAGGTTGTATTTTATTCCGCTGCGGGCCGCGTTACAGGGGAATACGTATCTCAATCTATATAAACGGAGGTGATAGGCGATGAGCACGTTTCATTTGAATCGCTTCGGTCTAATAAATTTCTGGTATCACGGTGATACGGTTTTTGAGTTTAGCAATGGGCGCCTTTTTGTCCGCGGTGCCAACGGCTCTGGTAAATCGGTATCCACTACCATGGCAGTGCCATTTTTGCTCGACGGCGATAAGCGACCGTCGCGCCTTGACCCATTCGGCTCGCAAGATCGGCGGATGATCGATCTTTTGCTCGGCAATAAGCATGTATCAAAGCGCGACGAAGGCACAGGATATCTCTACATAGAGTACCGTAAAGGAAACACCTTTGTAACCGTTGGCATCGGCTTGAATGGAAAACGGCGGGAAAGCGACAACACCATGCGCACGTGGTATTTCATTCTCCGCAACAAGCGCATTGGGTATGACATTCAGTTGTATGAAGAAAAGATTGTAAGCGGGGAAGCCAAAAAGTTTCCTCTTACCAGGGGGGACTTGGCAGACCGCATTGGCGGGGACGGAGAAGTTACCGATAGCCAGCAGCGTTACGTGGAGATCGTGAATCAAGAAATCTATCGGTTTAAAACCACGCAGGAATTCAAAGAACTGATCGGCGTGCTGCTCCAGCTCCGAAGTCCGAAGCTCTCCAATGCTGTGAAAGCGAGCGAGGTGTCCAACGTTCTCTCCGATGCTCTTCCAGAATTGTCGCAATATGAATTGGCCCCGCTCTCCTCGGCGTTGGAGAGCATGGATAGCCTGCAAGAAAAGAAGACTCGTTTTGGCCGGGAACTCGGTTTCCTTACGATGTTGGCGGACGCGTACGATACATACAACCAGCTCTCTCTATATGAAAAGGCGAGATATCTCGTATCCAGCGAGAAGCGGTTTAATGAATCTATGAAGCGCATGAAGGATTATAAAACCGCCGAAGCTGCGGCATTGGTAACCAAAACAAATCTAGAGCGGCAATGGACGGAACAATCCAATATCAAAGAGACCCTCCAGAGAAAAATCGTCTCCCTGCAAGATCACCCCCTCTTTACACTGGAGGAAGAGTTAGGTAAGGTAAAGGATGCCCTGCAGGAATCAGAGAACAAACTGCGAGATAAGGCCGAAGCCATGGAGAAGAATAAAGGACAACAACGCCAGGTGGAGGATCGAATCAAGCGAAGTGAAGAAGAGGAATACAAAGCTGCTAAAAGCCGCGAGGATGCGCTTTCGGAGATGGAGTCGCTAGCGGATGAGGCCTATTTCTTGCCCCACACCGCCTTGAGTCAGCACTTCGAATCCAGTCTCGAAAGTTTCTCAGACGCGGGATTTAAAAATTGGCAAGAAACCCTTCAGGGGCATCACGGCAAGGTGCAGGACATTGCGAGTCAACTTCGTTCCTTGCAATCTCGCCTCGAACACGAGGATCGGATGCAGCGACATGTGGCGGTCGAAGAAGAACGCGAAGAAGGAATCGAGGCAGAGATTCGTGCCTTGGAGAAAGAAATTGCCGAATGTGCCGCCTCGGTCGAACACGCCGTTATAGAATGGGCAGAAGGTGCACAACAATTACAGGTTCAGCCTACCGAGTTTCTCGAAGCAAAGGAAATACTGCAAGGGGTTGGCGACCTTCTGGATGACTCCTCCCCTGCGGCGGTTACGGATTGGTTAAACGTTTTGTACAACAAGCGCCTCGGCGCACTTCAAGAAGAGCGAGCAAACCTTACGGCCTCCATTGGTCTTCTACAAAAGCAAATTGAGGAAACGGAAACAAAGGTGGAAGAGCTGTCTGCGCAAACGGAGATAGAGCCCGATCTTACCGCTTCTGAGGTGGTGGAAATGGAGCGTTTGCGCGCACAGAACATCCGCGCCGCTTATTTTTATGAAACAGTTGAATTTATGGAAAACATAGAGCCGTCCGTGAAAGAAGCCATCGAAGGCGCTATTACACGCGCGGGCTTTCTAACGGCCCTTGTGGTGCATGAAAGCGATCGTTCGATGGTTGCCGCTTCCATGACCGTAGTACAAACAGGCTCTTATAAAGAAGAAAATCTGCTGACTTACATGCGCTCGACACCGATAAACGGGCTCTCCGAGGCTGACATCCGCGCCGTGCTGCAAACTATATCCATTGTTCCCCATGAGGAAGGATATGTGCTTGAAACGGGTGAATTCCGCAGCGGCATGGTCGGGGGGCTGGCGCCTCGATACGAGGATGCGTACATCGGAAAATCCGCGCGGGAACAAATTCAGGCACGCAGGTTGAAAGAACTGCAAAAGTTATGTGAAGAACTCATTCACAAAAAAGACAATCTGGAATCTAAACGCTTTTCCGTGGAAAAGCAGCAGAGCCTGCTTCATATGGAGCGGGATATGTTCCCGTCTCTCGAGGGGCTAAAGGATTCCCTTGCCTGCCATGAAAACAAGACTCGGGAGCGTGTCGCCCAGCTCTCCTTATTGGAACGGCTCCAAAACGATCTGCGTGTGTATCGCAACGAGACCCAAGTCGCGCGCAATGCGCTCCATTATGTAGCGCAGGAACTGGAGCTCCCGCTTACGCACGCCAGCTATCAACAAGCGCTCGGCGATATTGCACGCTACAAAGAAATGCTCGCTGAGCTTCGCGTGGCCCACACCGCGTGGCTTGCTGAGATTAAATCGCTATCTGACCTTACAGCAGAGAAAGAACGTTTGGTTGATTATTATGAATTCCTTACCGATGAGAAAACGGATCTTGAGCGGAGCATTGCCAGGAACAAATCGCTGGAGGCGATGTATCTCGAGCGGATTGAGGATCTCGGTGATACAGACGTGAAACAGGAGATCGAGGAAGCAAGAAAGGCGGCCCAGGCGGCAGATCAGCTATTGGAAGATTATAGAAAACAAATTACTGAAGCAGAAATTAACATCCGTACACTTGCTGAGAATCATGAGAAAGAACAGCCGCAAATGGAAGAGCGGCTGAGGCTTTTGAATGCGTGGACGAAATTGTATCAAGAGGAGCTGTCTCTCGGTTTTGTATGTCCTCCGCAGAGTGCTTCCCAGGTAGTGAAGGCGCTGGAGGAAACGTGCAAGGCACTTTCGTCGGATGTGGTGCTTTCGGCGCTAAAAGATGCAGAAGGCCACGCGCAGCGCGAACTTGCGGATTACAATCTAAAGCAGTCGCGTCGCACGATCCAGCTTGAGATTCAGGCAAAAGACAAGGAAGCCCCGTCCTGGCAGATCCTTGAACAGCACTGCTCGCGGCAATTCCTGGTCTTTTTGCCCCAGCATGTGGAGAGCACGCCGCGTGAAGTACACCGTGATGTGGATGATCAATTAAAGCTCATCTCACAACATATTCAGGAAGAGGAGCAGAAGTTGTTTGAAAAGGTGCTCATTGATGTCGTCGGTACTGCGATCCATGAGAAAGTGCGGGCCGCGAAGCGTTGGGAACAAGACGCGAACGTGATGCTGCAGCGTGTGACGGGCACCATCCAGATGCGGCTCGAATGGGTTCCTCTCACAAGCAAAGAAGAAGACCAAATTTCGACAACGGAGTTGCTGTCGTACTTGTCTAAAGAGTCCATCTATTTGACGCCGTCGCAAAAGGAAAAAGTACGCCTGCACTTCATGTCCAAAATCAATGAAGCACGCAAAAAGTGCAAGGACGACGCGAGTTTCTCCATGTTTGAAGAAATGAAGAATGCGCTGGATTATCGTAGATGGTTCCGTTTTGACATGTTCATCACGCGCAAGGGTATTCCAGAGGAGCGCTTTACGAACAAGGTGTTCGGGGAGCTCAGCGGCGGGGAAAAGGCCATGAGCATCTACTCGCCTTTGTTTGCGGCGATAGCGGCCAAATATTCGTACGCCGCGCCTGATGCGCCACGTATCATTTCATTGGATGAAGCGTTTGCGGGCATCGACAGCGAAAATATTGCGCAGATGTTCCAGCTCGTACACGATTTTGAGTTCGATTATATTATGAACTCCCAGGTGCTGTGGGGCTGTTACGAAACGGTAGATGAACTCTCCATTGCTCAAATTCTTCGCTCTGTGGATTCCCCTGTGCTCGCTGTTGCACGTTACTATTGGGACGGCAAAGAAAAACATCATCTATCGCTAGAGCAAAGTATCGAGGAGCATTCCCGCAATGCAGGATAACAGGCAACTTGTGGAGATTTTTCGGCGCAGCGGCGGCTTTGGCCGCCTTTTCGACTTGTATCGTAAGAAGTTTGAAAGTTATGGGGCATTCGGCACGGTGCAAATGCGGCCCACCGGAGAAGAGGAAAAAGCTCTACGCGGTTTTCTTGGCGTTCGCTACAAGGGACCTCGTTTCCCAGCCGCCGCCTTTGAAAAAGCGGCCATAGAAGCAGGATACTCGGCTTCACTGCTTGAATTGTTGGAGTTATACTACGGCTGTCAACTTTCCACCAAACGCGAACAAAAAGACTTAAGACTATCGGCTTGGACGAATCTTTTTGTTCGAGTAGAACGAGATTTTATTACCCAATTCAATATCTCAAATACTGATCTTGAAAATTTTATTCAAAAGACATTTAACTGGTTTCAAAGATTGAAGGAAGGAGAAGCCAAAGGTTATAGGGTTTTGAGAACGGTTTTTGACAGAGAAACGAATGCCTATTCAGAATTGTTAACATGTTTGAGTGCCTTATGGCATTTGCTCATGAGAAAAGACGAGATGCTTAAAGAACGTGGAATCTCTACTGGCAAAATTAGATTACCTATGTTCGCTGCTTATGTTACTGAGGATTCACATGCCTTCGATAAAACAAATGCATTAGGAAGATTATTATGGAGTGCCCTTAATGATATAAATAGCCAAAGCCTAAAACTAAGCGGAAATGTTGATAACGATACGACAGTCATGCCAGAGTATTTGTTTGAACGTCAAATTTATAGGAATTTCGACGTTCTGGACGATGATCTTAGTTCGATTTCACATGTTTTTGTACCCCATCTAATTAAAGGCACATCTCCTCGTACGTTAAATTTACGGGAAATCGAAGAGATGAAGCAATATCCAAAATATTCGTCATTGTATATTATCGAAAATCCGTCTGTCATTTCTTATCTAGTTGATGAAACCATTCATTTTCTTAATTTAAACAAATTTTCATTAGAGCAACTTCCATCAGATTTTCCAGTTCTACTTTGTACTATCGGACAGGCAAGAACTGCTTCTAAAGTATTTATAGAAAAATGTCTTGAAGCAAACCCAAGTTGCGTTATTTACTATTCTGGGGACCTTGATGTTCCAGGCATTCAGATGTTAAACAATATGAAGGAGCAGTTCTCAGCAGAATTTTACGCTTGGCGTATGGAAACTTCTATATATCGTAATTATGTTGCACCCAAAAGCAAACCTTTATCTGATGCAGACTTAAAAATCCTTCAAGGATTAGAAGGCGGCTTAGCAAAAGAGATGATACAGATTAAAGCAAAAGTTTACCAGGAATCATTTGGGAAAGAACTGAGAAGTAATTGGATTAAAGAAGTATCTTCTGTGATTTCTAAAAATCAAGTAGATAAATGAATCAAGGCAGGGATTATAATTCTGCTTATGATAGAGTGTGTTTCAAACTATGAACGGGCATAAGAATTTGGTAAACTTTTCATATGAGAAGACGATACGAACTACGCGACGATCAATGGGAACAAATTAAAAGTTTCTTGCCGCCTGAATGGAAGCCGCAAGGCGGACGCCCGGCAAAGGACAACCGGCAGATGCTAAATGTGATGCTCTGGTTGTTCCGCTCGGGAGCGCCGTGCGTGATTTGCCCGAATATTACGGACCGTGGCAATCGGTGTACACACGATTCCGCCGCTGGGAATAAGCGGGGTTGTTTGACCGGATGCTCGAAGTGCTCGCCGCCGAACCTAATGCCGAAGGCGTCATGTTCGATGCCTCCATTATCCGTGTCCATCAACACGGCGCGGGGGTAAAAGGGGGCAACAATTCCAAGCCAAAGGAAGATCGCGGGGAGGCTTAACCTCCAAGATCACGCCGTGGTGGACGCACTCGGCAACCCCCTAAAATACGAAGTAACAGCGGGCAACATCAACGATTGTGTGACGGGATACGAGATCCTGCAAACCCTTGATGTCGAGGGCAAGAACGTCATAGCCGATCGTGGATATGACACCGATAAAATCATCGAGCTGTTGGAAGAAAATCAGGCGAACTCCGTCATTCCTAGCGTAAACATCGTACAGTTCAACGTCCGACCGACTTGGTGGGTATTTTTTAGCACACCATTAGATATTGATTTTTTAATGCTAGAAAATTATTTTGAGGGGTATTTATCACAACTAGAGTCTGGAGAAGGTCCTAATCTAAAAATAGGAAAAACAAATAAGAAAATACACAAATTGGACGAATCAGATAGAAAAAGTGATGAATACAAAAAACGTTTAAAACTGGATATTGCTTGCACACTCAAAAATGAAGATAAAGAAGGTCAATACTATTCCGATCAACAAAAAGAAATGATGATTTGGTATAAGTACCTATTTCTTTACCGAGGAAAGCCTTCTACACATATGAAAATGCTCGCACAAATAGAAGACAAGGTTTTACAGGTTACTTTGCCAAGTGTTTTTAGTAGGATGGCAGATGTTATAAAAACAAAACTATAGATAAGGGGGGATACAGTTTGAATAAATATATTACCACTAATGAATGGAAACCTGCTGATAATCTGTCTTTTGACCCAGTAACTCTCAAGGTAATAACTTCGGAAAATAATATGATGGTCTCGGCTGGACCGGGTGCTGGAAAAACTGAACTATTAGCACAACGAGCTGCTTTTTTACTTCAAACAAATAAGAGTATCTATCCTCGCCAAATACTAGCGTTAAGCTACAAAGTGGATGCAGCTAAAAATTTGGAAAGTCGAGTTAAGGAAAGATGTGGAGAATTCCTATCCAAGAGATTCGCTTCAAGAACATACGATGCGTTTGCTAAAACGGTCCTGGATCAGTTTGGTAATTTATTACCGATAGAATTACAGCGTGCAGAAAATTATGAAGTTGCTTCAATAAAAGATGTAAAAGAAGCTTTTATTGCCGCAGGTTATCCAAGCGAAGCACGTAATAAATTCTATACATATTATTATTTAGCAGAATTTAAATTGCCTTTTGTTGAGACCGAATATGGAGATATTGCAAGAAAAGTTTGGCCTATTATGCTTAGAGGCAATGGTAAGCTAAACCCCAAACTTACATTTGCAATGATTGCACGATTAGCTGAATTGATTGTATGTTCTTATCCTGCAGTCAGAAAATCTATCCAAGTTACTTACGGTCATATTTTTTTGGATGAGTTTCAAGACACACCAGGGCATCATTATGACCTAATAAAAAGTTGTTTTTATGGGAGATGACTGTATACTAACAGCTGTTGGTGATAAAAAACAACGTGTAATGGGGTGGGCAGGAGCTCTTGAGAAAGTTTTTGAATTATATACGAATGATTTTGCGGCAAACAGTGAAACAATGTTAGTCAATCATAGATCCGCTCCGCAACTTGTTACGTTGCAAAAGCCTGTCATTGAGGAATTAATAGGTACTTCTCTTGACATAAAGCCAAACGATAAATGGTCAGGGGATGAAGGGGTATCCGAAGTATGGCAATTTCTTCACGAGGAGCACGAAGCTGTAGTTGTCAGTAAAAAAATAAAAAATTTAATGGAGCAGAATAAAATAAAATGCAACGATATATGCATTTTGACTAGAAAACTACCTGCAGAGTACACCAATAAAATTATCTCTACATTAAAAAATCTAAACATTGAAGCTCGTGTAGAAGAGCTGTATCAAACTTTGTTAAAAGAAGATCTTGTTCTTATTTACCAAAGTATATTTCGACTTGCATCAGATGTAAAATCGCCTGATGAGTGGACCTTCTTAATCGGAATATTAAGGAGATTAAAGGGCTATTCAACAAGGACACCAGACACATTATTAATCGATCTCGAAAATCACTTTAACAAATATCTCGAGTCTTTTCGGCAAAAACTTAGTACTATTTCATCGAAAGAAGACCTATTAGATCTAACTTATGGAATATTGCAGTATTTTGATCCAGATCTTCTTCAGGGACTGTATAGACAATACAATAAAGGTTACTTGGAATTATTAACTGGACAATTTATAGAATTGGTATGGAAGGAATTTTCACAATGTAATAATTGGTTTCTCTCCATTGAAAGATTTAAAGGTATTCATTCAATACCTATCATGACAATTCACAAAAGTAAAGGGTTAGAATATAATACTGTATTTCTCATCGGGCTGGAAGATTCCGCTTTTTTTGGTAATTCAGACGAGGAATTGTGTACTTTTTTTGTTGCCATTTCGAGAGCAATCGAGCGGTTATATATTACTACCTGTATAAACAGAGGGGCTGAGAAGAATTCTACAAGTAAGATAAAATCATTTTACGATTTATGGAAGTCAGCAAATGTAGGAAAAAGCATTTCGTTCACAAACTTCGATGAGAAGTATCAAGGGTATTTTAGGGAACCAAAATAGGAAAACGAATGACGTTCTTAATATAAGGATGTCCTGATCGGGAAAGGGTTCCTTTCGAAACTAAACTGTATTAAGCTGAATATTGTAGATTTGATCTGAGGTGAATCGCCTCCACCCTACATATCCACAATTGAATTTTGAGAGCATATACCTTCTTGTGGCTGGATGAGTATATGCTTTTTTGTATTTTTTTGTACAAAAATAGTCATAAATGGGTATTTTTTTGGGAAATTTGGAGGAGATTGCAGAAGGATGTCGAAACTACAAATAAAAAATAGGACATTTGTAATGGAGTTGATATCGAATGATACTTTTTGGAGGTTCCCAGTGGCGTAAATGGGATTTACATATCCATACACCAGAATCAATTCTTAATATGCAATTTAATTTCGAGAATAGTGAAGATTGTGAGAGATATAATAATAATATTTGGGATAAATACGTTGACGAATTAGAAGGAAAAGGAGCAAAAGAGAATATCTCTGTAGTTGGAATTACTGATTACTGTTCTGTAGATGGATATGAAAAAGTCTTAGAATATAAACAGAGGGGCAGAGTACAAAATTTCGATTTAATACTTGCTAATGTCGAGTTTAGGATAATGCCTGTAACCTCAAAAGCCAAAGCAATCAACCTGCACTGTATATTTTCGGATGAACTATCCGTTCCGGATATAAAAAGGTTTCTTAATGAACTGAGTTATGAATATAGTTCTAAAAGGTATAAATGTAACAAAGAAGAGCTAACTGAGTTAGGGAGGGCGTATAACCCGGATTTAACAAGTGATAAAGAATGCTATAAAGAGGGAGTTAATCAATTTAAAGTTGATGTAGAGAGACTAAAAGAACTGATAGACAAGGATGAAAGATATAAAGAAAAGGTTTTCACTGTTGTTAGTAATAATTCACAAGATGGAGCTTCTGGTCTTCGAGATAGTTCAACAGGTTCATTTCGCCAACAACTGTATAGAAATACTAATTTTATATTTTCAGGGAGCGAAGGATGCAGAAATTATTTTCTGGGGCAAAGTTCTGATTCGAAAGAAATTATTATAAGGAAATGCGGTTCATTGAAAGCATGCATCCATGGATCAGATGCTCATGATTTTGGAAAACTATTTAATCCTGATTTGGGTAGATTTTGTTGGATCAAGGCAGAGCCTACTTTTAACGGACTGAGACAATTATTGTTTGAACCAGATACACGAGTGAGAATTCAAAAAGAAGAGCCTGAAACTAAAAAAAATATTTATTCTTTAAAGAAAATTAGCATACCATCGAATAATATAAATCAAGAACTTTCTATAAGCAATGTAGATTTACAACTGAATAAAAACTTAGTTCCCCGATAATTGGAGGTAAAGGCTCAGGAAAAACTGCAATAATAGATGTTATTGCTAACTGCTATCAGGAGTACGATAGAAGCAGACATTTTGACAATAAAGGTAGAGAAACAAAAAGCAACGTAGATAGAAACTCGTTTGTACAAAGAATAGAAAAAGAATGTCCTGATCTGGAAGTTAAACTCGAATATTTTGATGAAGAATCTACCTTTAGTAAAAAGATAACGGATAATAGATTCTTTCAAAATGGGGAAATTCGTTATTTACCACAAGGTAAAATTGAAGAGGTAGCCGGGAATACAGAATTACTGCATAAAGTTATTCAACAACTAATTTTTACTAATATTCAAGGTAAAAATGATAGCGAGTATGAAGCGTATAAAAAAAATGAGGATAAAATTGCGAATGTTAATAAAGAAATTATAAAAATTCTAGGAGAAATAAGTGTTTTATTAAAGGAGTCTTCTTCAGAAATTTTAGTAGAACAGGAAAGGCAATTAGAAATTAAAAAAGGTGAGTTGAAAGATAAAGAAACAAAGTTGAGTACATTTAGTGGTCAACTTTCAGAGGAAGAAGAAAAAGCAGCATCAGAAGCAATTGAAAAGTTGAAAGAGTTTGATTTGGAACTTGAAAAGTCGAAAGATTATGTTGAAACGTGTAGTAGTACTTTAGTAGATATAAAGGAATTAGAAGACTCAATCAATGCAAATATATCTGAATTGAACGAGGGGCGCTTTGATTCCAATTTGAAGTTAATTCCAAATGTTGAGTTTAGTAATCTTATTAAGATGATAAATTTTAATATAAGTTATGCTTCGATAAGGAAACAGTATTTTGATCAGGAAAAAAATAAATATTCTGAGGTAATAAAACAATTTAGTGGAAAGCAAAGTGAGAGAGCCAATCTGTTAAAGGATAGGGATAATATTTTAAAAGCTATTCAGGAAATAGAGGTAAAAATATCGGAGCTAAATAGGAAGAAAAGGGAGTATTTTTCAAAAGCTAAAGAATTATGCGCAAAGCATGAAGAACTTATGCTTTACTACAAAAGTCAAAAGAATTCTTATGATAGAATAATTGAATCTTTCAAATCTACGGATACAGAAATCCTTAGTAGTATTTCTTTTAAAGCTGAAGTTTATTTTAACGAAAATTTATTTACAGAACTATCTGAGGATTTATTCGATGGTCGAAAGATACCAGATGACTTCCTTGAAACAAAAATAAAAAGTATTAAAGATTTTTTGCAAATTGGAGATCCTTTTAATTACTTTCAAGATAAGAAAATAAAAGATTATCTTAGAAAAAATAAGGATTTAACCGACTATTATAAATGGTTAACACAGGATTATTTCCGTCTCGATACTAATGTTTTCTTTAATGGGACTGAACTATCAAAATTAAGCGTTGGTCAAAAAGGCGCAGTAATATTAAAATTATATTTAGCCGATGGAGACTATCCAATTATACTTGATCAACCAGAAGACAATTTAGATAATAGATTTATCTCTAACGAGTTAATAACAGCTTTTCGTAAAGCAAAAGAGAAAAGACAAATTATTATAGCGACACACAATGCTAACCTTGTAGTAAATGCAGATGCTGAACAGATTGTTGTCGCAGATTTTATTAATAACAGTATAGTTTATACATCAGGATCAATTGAGAATAATCACTTAAGAAAGGAAGTGGCAGGTTTGCTAGAAGGTGGGGAAGAAGCATTTAAACAAAGAGAGAACAAATATGGTTTTCTATAAAGCTTATAGAAGTGTTAATATGTGGATTTGAATCATCACGACCCACCCCCACCATAAATATATCTACGATTTTTTAATTTAATTATATAGTCTACTTGTTTTTTAAAACGATATCCTTTTCCACAAAACTACAAACGGTTGTCACAGTTTATCTTTCTGTGATGACTGTTTTTTTGTTCAGATCAAGTTTTTCATGAGTTGTTTGGTGACTCCCTCGTACATTATTAACCTTGGAGGGTATTTGTACATAAGCCTACGAAAAAAATGAAATGGTGTCACAAAATCCGCTCAGCTGGATCAAATAATTGATCTGGAATCAGAAAGGGGGAATGACGCATGAAAAACAAACGCTAGTAGCTGTAAGTATGATGGCATTATTAATATCAGCAGTATCCCCACTCACAAGCATGTCGGCACCAAGATCCACTTCCTCAGCCTGAAATTCACTGTATACTTTCTTCATACGTTTTTCTTCCTTATCAATTAATGAACTGTATTCCTCTGAGGACAGAGTGCCATCTGCTAAAACCATCATCCAGTTTTTTCGTCTTCTGTTGCTTATTTCAGTTTCACGTTGTATTCAAATTTGATTTCGTTGTACCGTTTTTAGTTTTACCAAAGAGTAACTTGTGAACAGCGGAATACCCAGTAAATGTTATTCGTATTTACCAATCCACACAATATTATAGACATGATATTCATTACTATGGTTAGACATATACTCTTTTATTTTATGCTCCAAACTACAAATAAGTCTAACTAATATTTTAATTGTGAAATTAAATAAATGGATATAATTTACAAATATTTAGTTTTGTTCTAATATTTACATATAATTCAAAATAAGGGGTGGAATAGTTTTGTTTAAAAAAATAGTAAGAAACTGTAAAACAGCTTTTTTATCATTCTTATCTCTATGTATGTTACTAACAATTACATTAAGTAATTATACATATGCAAAGGATAAGGACTTTGAGGTGTTACGGAATGATGATTACGTAACAGAAGTAATGGTAACATGAGAATGGGGAAGACTATATTGCTTCAATGGATAAGGAAACAAAAAAAATTACCTTTAAAACAGAAGAAGCAGAATATGAGGTTATTCTTGATGGGATTAAAAATGAAGAAGATGGTACTAGTATTTTAGAGGGAAAACTAATAAACGAGAGTAATGGAGAAATAATTAATCTCGATGATTTTAACCAAAAGGAGGATTTAAATAAAAATTTTCCCAGCTTTGCTTTTGTCTATCCACTAGCTTTAGGATTAACAGCTGCTTTAGAAGCATTGTTAATAACAACCGCGACTATTGTTATTGGTGGTGCGACATACGTTTTAGTATCAGAAGTAAGCGAACAATTAAGGCAAAATAAAAAATATGTTTGTAGCATATAGATACTATTTTAAAAAGGAAGGTGAAAGTCGTTATTGGACCTGGTATCAGTGAGGGGGAAGCAGAGGCTCGCTTAATGGAAGATTCAGATACTTTTGCTAGGACAAGAAATCTAGCTAAGGAAATCTTTTACAAGGTAACTAGAGATCCGGAGATTCATGGTCATTCATTTTATTTGGGAATTAATTGAATAATTAACATAATCGCGAGTGTGGTAATATTATTAATATAATCACACTCGTATTTTATATATCGGGGGCGAACTTATAATGCAAAAAGAACGAGCTGAAATACCTCTACTAATCCCACTTAAGCCTATCGTAAATCCATCATTCATAGCTTGCAGTCATTCCTGTGAAAAAGGAAAACTGGAGATCTGTAATATTAATCTCGAAAAAGGAAAAAAGGGAACCCTATATCCCATCCCTCAACAAATAGCCAAAATCTCAATCTCACCTACAGGCAATGTAATATACGGAGCTGAGCTTGATCAGCAAGATAACAAAAATGTAATCGCATTTTATAGGATAGAGACCAATGAAAAACGTACAAATAAAATTGTAGTGATACCTGCTGACGAATATCGCAATAAATGGATGGAAACCAATAGCCTGAATGACGTTGAGGCTCATTTATCTGAAATATATGCCCTAGATGATCAGTACGCCATTTTTTTTATTTCAAATTCTGGGGTAGAGTATGGGAAACCTTATTATAGTGATATTTTCTTAATTGATTCGATTGAATCATCTGTTTATAAAATAACCACAGATATAGGTCATAATGATAGTTTGCTTCGACTTGATAGCCTACAAGCTTTCTATGCTGATCAGCATTACTACTTCTATATGAAGACAGGTAGAATTTATGCGTATGAAAAACAAAGCATGTGGAGAGAGACAAAAGCAAGCAACCCCTACTATGACCATTTGGAAACCATCATGATTTTTAACACGAAGGATTTTATTGAACAGGTAAAATCCAATCAGAGAACGCTAAATGGAAAATTAATTGAGCAGGTTAATTACAATCAGACTTTGAGTGAAATGGATATAACAGCAGAAGGCATAAGCTATTTATGGGGCGACATTCCAAATGATGTACAATGCTTGATAAAATACAAGGCGAGCAGCAATGAAAAAGATAAAATTTTTAATGAGACAAGTATAAAGGAATACAAAAATAGGGATGTACATGAAGATTGGCTGTATGAGCATATTGCCAAATTACAGAACAACTTGAATGATAGGTATACGTTAGAAACTCGATATAATCATTATAATGTCTTCCTAAGCGAAGATTTTAGTTAGACTGGGTATCCGAAATCAGTACCAATCAAACCACAACTCACTTCCCCTGACAAACCACATCATATATGATTGAAATTATACAACAAATGAAAAATGCCTGATGAAAATCCCAGGAGGTGAAAAGTAGTGGCAAAAAAGCGTAATTTGCCAGAAACCGCAGCATCTCATGCAAAGCCAAGTGTTGGAGGCGATACTTTGCATGGGGTGGATATTCAATAATGAAATCGCCCAAATCGGCATAGATCATTTCTAATCTTTTGGCTTTGCACCTTATTTTCATTGATTTAATGAATAGGGGGCAGTCAGAGATGAAATATGTGAAGGCAACAGCTATTTTACCCGAAAAGCTACTTGTTGAAATTCAAAAATATATTCAAGGTGAAACCATATATATTCCCAAACCAAAAACGACTTACCAAAAATGGGGATCACGTTCTGGCGGAAGAAAGCTAATTGATGATAGAAATATTGCCATTAAACATGCATTTAAAAATGGAAAAACGATTCATCAATTAGCGGATGACTACTTTCTTTCGATAGAGACAATTAAAAAAATTGTCTATTCAAGTAAATAGGCGTGAATAGTACTGCACTTATAATCTTAGGATTAGGTTATAAGTGCTTTTTGTATGTCGAGTTTATTTCTCAGTCATCTGCTACATATCAAAGAAGAAGCTAATTTTTTATAGTAAAAGAGAGGGCAATGAAAGAAAGATTGAGCCTTTTGAAAAGATTAGGTTTACGTATTTGGAGGGAATCATATGATGGAGCCATTTATTAAAAATCATCAATACAACTATATTAAGAAGCAAATAGATATCCTGCAAAACGCTACCTTAACTGTTGCTGATCCGAAAGTAATGGAAGCGGTGAGGTACGGCTCAGAAGCAAAAGCAATAGATGTATTTCCTAATGTTACGGACATCCAAAAACAATTGTTGAAAAGAATTTCCTCATTAAAAGAAGCTGAGGATTTTCAGGATTATCTACGTTCATTATTACCCTACTTGGTTGAATTTCCACAAGTGACCGAACAACAGATAAAGAAACTATTCCCCAAAAATAAAAAGCTTAAGGTTCCTGATTTAGTAACGATTGACTATTACAAGGTAACCTATCTTGGGTGGATCAATATTTCTAGTAATAAATTGTTCATCGTCTATCATTTGAAGGGGAAAATAGTTGGAATCGAAGGTAAATATACGATTGTAAATAAGAAAAACATATGTGCATTATGCCATGGACATGGTGAGGTTGCTTTATTTTCAGCGATATCGAAATCAAGACCTGTTAATGCATCTTCTGATTATTACAAAGCGGTTGGTCACTATATATGTATCAATAGTCATGAATGTAATAAAAGGATTACGGATGTTACTCCGTTAGAGAGGTTTATTGAGGACGTTATAGGCTAAATAAGCTTTATTATAGAGGTATCAATCATATAAAATGCTCGCTGAATAATGGTGAGAATAGATGTAGCAGGATCGTTCATCGACAGGTGTATTCGGTCGTCCCACCCAAAGCTGAATACGAATTGACAGCTTTGGGTTAAGGAGTGAGACCAGTCATTGAATATCGATAGTAGTGGGGAATACAATTACGCTCTCCGCAACCTGATGAGTTATAGCTTCTGCCAATGGCTGAGCGGTAAACAATTCTTACAGCTACTACAATAGCTCTTTATAATATCTTAAATCAAGCAGACACCTGATGATTCGGGTGTCTTTTCTCGTAAAAATAAACGGGCTTCCCAAAGAAAACCTATAAGGTAACGGACCGGTTTTGAATATTTGATGCAGTCCCTCCAACTTCAATTTGAGTGATACGCCCCTGTTTAACCGAAAGTCTTGAAATAATAGTAGAGGGCTGATTCATGCTGTGACCCTGAGCAAAAGCTAAGCGGTGAATGGTATGGTCAGAAATGATTTTATGCTTGTACAAATAGCATGTTAGGGCCCCACATGATGTCCCTGTCGCACTTTCCTCCGGTATATCATACAAAGGAGCAAAGTTCCTACAAGTAGCAATCATTTCGTTTTTTGTTTCCAATGTGAATAAATGAAAGCCAATAACCTGATATTTTTTACTTAGTAGTGTGATTTGATCAAAATCAGGGGTAATTTTATTGAGAACCTCTAAGTTTCTAATTGGAACAAGTATATCCTTCAATCCTGTTGAAACAATCTCAAGCGGCAGTCGTTGGTCTAAGTCTTCTGCTGATATATGTAGAGATTTGATGATATCTTCTCTATCTGGTTGATCATAAAAGGTTGGGAGGGCTTGCGAAAGAAAAATATGATGATCATTTTCCACGGTTACCTGTAACAAGCCGGCCTTACATTCTAATGTATATGTGCCGTGACTAATTTTTTGTTGACATACCATTAGATAAAACGCTGCAATTGTGGCATGACCACATAAATCAACCTCGGCATTAGGGGTAAAAAATTGAATCTTAAAATCTGCGATGGAGGATGTCTGAATAAACGCTGTTTCAGAAAATCCAACTATATGAGCAATAGTTTGCATGTCCTTCTGCTTCAATAAATCAGCCTCTAACACAACGCCCGCTGGATTCCCCCCATTTGGGTCAGTTGCGAAGGCATTTAGCGTATAAACCATTACTTCCAACAAGATCACCTTTTTTCTGAAGTTGTTTTATGAATTGAACATCCGGTTTCTATAGGGCTTTAGCGATATCTATTACTTTACCTATTATATGATTTTTTAAAAAGATTACCTTTATTTCATCAATTAAAAAAGGGATTAGATGCATTTGAAATTGATGTGTGACTTGGTTTTAGGACCAAATGTGACCAAAAAGAATTAGAAATACCAAATTGATCCAGATGGCACTGTATCTACAAAGAAATGCTGGGTAGAGTTAATAAAGAGCGAATAATCAAGCATTACATAAGCAATACGGCAGAAGTGATGGAGTTCGTGGAATTGAGTCAGGCATTAGAGAATCTTATTCATAAGGGTGCTAGACTCAGTTTATTTGGTCCAATCAAGAGATGTTTGCCATTTTGACGATAAACATAATAAGTCAATGCCATGGAGAGCGTAGTAGTGAGGCATAGACGATATTACTTCTGAATAATTAGGAGGGTCTATATTGGAACGATTTACAGACGAATATGGTCATAAATATTGCTTTAATATGGTAACTCATTATGGTGGCAAGGTAGTCGTGCACTGCCCGAAATGTACAAAAAATGCCTATATTTCTAAAGAAGCTAATGGATATGTTCTAAAATGTGGAGCGTGTTATCATACAGAAACACAATCGGAAGCCTATAAATACTCGGCTAGAGGGTTCTGCCAGCATTGTGAAAGGTACTTTAATCTGGAAGTAAAGGATGAAAAGAAAATAACTCAAAAACAATTGAATATAGCGTGTCCTCATTGCCACACAATGAATCAAGTTCCTATGCACAGAGTGGCAGATTATCAATGGCGGTACCAGGATATTAGAGATGGGAAAGATCCAGTTTTTCATTTGGAGCTATACTATTTGGATTATTTTCGTGGGAAACCGGTATGGGCTGTAAACCGAGACCATTTGAACTATCTCATATCATACACGTCAGCATCCTTGCGTGAAAAACCAGTGAATGGTCCCATGCGAACGGCTTCCCATTCCCTTCCTGTCTATATGAAAGAGGCGAAAAATAGAGAATCTATCGTAAAAATCCTCCAAAAATTACAGAGGAAATTTGAAGAATAGCAAGGATGATACTTCTGAAAAGGATTTGAAGGTACAAGCTCTACAGAACGAAGATTGGTGTAGCTATTTAATAGAAAGGGGGTTTTTACATGGAATGTTTTAAACATCTTGAAGAATTAATTAGAAGGATTGAGAAAGTGGAATGGAATGAGTGGATTTATACGAATGTGAATGCTTTTGGGCGTGACCCACTACATAACGACTATTACATAATTCCGGAAGAAGAATGCTGGGATTTGGAGGAAGCGGGACAAACAATGAAAAACCACCGTGATGAGGCCATCCCTGCGTCTATAGCGGATCGGGAGGTGCAGTCCTGGCTGGAGATTGCTACTGTTCAAGATGTAATTGACGTAGTAAGAAGGCGGGGGGAAGAGCCAGATATTTTGCTGATAGCCAAAGCACTCCGCTATTATCATGAACAGGATGCTTTTATGGAATAAAATGAACTTCATTTAAAAACTAGAGACAATCGTCATAAGCTTGACGTAACGTTATAGTAGGAGCGAACATTTCATGAAATATGTAAGGTTGCCAGGAATTGAGGATAATGAACTCTATTATTTTGAGGTTGATGACCGCAATGCAGCATATCGGCAGATTGTCGTAACGGATAACTATCATTATGCGATTTCGACTGCACCTGATTTTCAATTAAGTGAAATCGAAATAGAGTATGCAGACGATGAATTGATAGGTGAAGCTGAATTTCAAAAGATTTGGGATTTAGCGCTGGAACCATATAGGGAAGAATGGAATCACACAAAGCGCAAGTATAGCTTAGGGCAGGAAATCAATGGAGTCATACAAATGTTTTATCCTCAAGGAATCATCATTAGAGGAAACGATAATGTCTATGCAGTTACGAATTACGAAGCTGTTAAGCGCCAGATAAAACCCGAGTATCTAAATCCTGGATATAAGATCAGTGGAGTGATCAAGGATTACGATGACAAAAATTTTTGGTTCGTTCTTGAGGATTGTTCCATGACAGGAGATCGGATTTCATAAATCTATTCTTTAATAAAAATGACGGATGGAACAGAATGGGATTTCTATGTTAGATAATGTTACCCGTTTTCTCCATGAACATCATTGTTTAATCATAATGGATAACAATTGAATTCAGCTTGTTTTAACCAAATGCATCTAGGAGGAGATAGGAATGGACTGGTTAAATAAAGAAGTAGCAGCGGCATGGCGTGAAGAGGGGAAACGGTATGCTTCAGATGTAAACCGTTTTATCCGTGAAATGAAAGAGATGGAAGGAAAACAGGAGCCCGCGTATCCCTCAGATGACCAGAGGACTCAATTGGCGGAAGAAGTATTTGAAATGATAAAGACTGCTAATAAGAAGGGGGAATGGCAACAGCTCCGTAAAGAGCTTCCACCTGCCACATGGCCGTTAGCTATGAATTTTGAAAAAGCGATGCAGGCTGTACGGTCTATTTCATTTCTGGACAGAAAAACGGTCGTCTTCACCGCAGGAGCAACATGGGACAAGAGCAGTGTTTTCATAGCGAGTGAAGAGGGGATACAGCAGTTTCCAGAGCTAAGCCATGTTGGCTGCTCTATGGATGGCTCTGTGTATGCTTTGGTTGGTCAGCAGGATATCCGGCTAATCCGTCATCCAGATCGACATTTACAGGGAAAAGAAATAGCAGTGTTTCGTTGGGAAGATATATTGACACAGATTAAATCAACAATTCCCGATTTGAAGACCCTTGCTGATTGTGAGTATCCTGAGGCGATACTGGAGGCAGTAATTCCATTTACAGACGGGAAAAGCTTGTTACTGGCTAGTGGGTACGGAATTTACTTGGTAGAAAAAGACCAGGTATCTCTTCTTCATCCTAGTGTTGCGGAGTGCTTAGAATATGAGGCAGAGGATACTGACATCGATATGCCCCACGCTTCGGTTTCCCATGATGAACGTTGGATTGCCTTTGGGAGCCAATCCAGTGACCATGTGCTAATAGACCGGAGAACTGGAGAGACCCATACATTCTATCCAGAGTCTAGCTATCCTCATTACTGCTTATTTTCTAAAGATAATCAGAGCGTTTGGTTTAATTCATGTCACTTCTATAATGGAATGACGTTTCGTGTTCCATTAAAAGAGGTGGAGAATGGTCAGGCGAAAGCAATAGAAGATTGGCCGATCATGGATGAGGAGTCTAGGGTATATGCAGCTGTGGCACTAACAGGGGGCACTGTGCTTGGTCATGCCTACGGCTACGTTCGATTTATCAATCAGGAAGGTAAGGAGTTATGGCGCCATTTTGTCGGCAGTACGATTTCTGGTATAGCGGTGTCCGAGGACGAGAGTTTACTGGCAGTCGGTACCTATGGGGGAATGCTTCACCTTCTAGATTTACAGGCTGAGGCGATGGATGAATACGGTATCGGAACAGGCACACTACGTGAATGTGAACGATTTATAATATGGAAGGAAATGGACGGAGTGCTGCGTTGGTAAACAGGTAGATAAGAATCATATAATAGCATAATTGTGAGAAAAAATTTCCTCCCACGATAGCGGGAACAGATATGGCAGGAAGTATAGAGAACAGAGAATACGGAGGCATAAATGATAGGATTACATCTTATCATCGCCATTATTTGAAGGAAGAGCAAACTTGATTAAACACCTAGGGAAATACAAAATAGAAGGTATAGGCGGTGAGGACATGGATGGGAAAAAGCGAAGTGAGATCGTAGCTGGGCTTGAAGTGGAGATTGTTTTAAAGCAAGATCAGAGGACAGGAAAGCGTACACGAGGAATTGTGAAAGATATTCTGACAAATTCTAGTACGCATCCGCACGGGATCAAAGTAAGATTAACGAACGGAATGGTAGGTAGAGTACAAGAGATTATCAAGGGTGAGTAGCTTACGTTTGTTCTGAGATTCTGGCAATGTTTTGGGATAGGGGAAAATTCCTTTGTAGAAACTCAGGAAGAAGGCTGTAGGCAGGCTACACATTCCTTTTTCTTACTAAACACACAAAAATGGAGATTGAACAGATAGTCTACGTTCAATCTCCATTTTTTCTTTCTTTTATTCTTACGCATAAAGAGCTGATAAATCTGTTACGAGGTATCTCATCGACGGAATCTGGACTCTACGGCTATCTGGTCAATCCAACCACCTAAAGAGGCCCAATTACTCCAGCCATTATTAGGGGCAACCTGCCAGATATGCCAAAGAGCTTGGTCCCCTCTGTTGCCTATCAAAAATAATAGAAAGGGAAAGTCATTAACGAGAGGGTGACATTCCTCTGCTTTGACTGATTCCAATAGAGGGTGTTGTTACATTATTCGAAAACGAAAGAAGAGCGATTGCTTTCCTGGACAGTTGACTGGAAAACGATCGCCCTCTATTTTGAACAAAATATAAATGTTTTAAGGAACATGCATATCAACAGATCAACCTGTTTTTTTCATGGAAATCGTGCTGGTTATTCGGGGTGTGGGCATCATGGGACAGTCGAGGTAGAAACAACTATATGAAGCAGTCATTAACAGGTAGTTATCCTGTAGTGACTGCTTTATTTTATTTTATTTTATTTTATTTTATGGTTTAATTCCGATCGGGTTACTTGCCTTTTTGAGCGAAGGTGCTATACTAGAAAACAACTTAACGTTATTCCCGAAATGAAGATCAAAATCGGAGGAGTAGACATGACGAAGCGCTTTGGAATTATTTCTATTATGATGAGTATCCTTTTATTTCTTAGCGGTTGCGCTAGTGAAGGTATGGCACCTCAGCAACAGGGAGATCAGAGCCAAACAGTAGCTGAGAGCGGTAAACCCAAAAGTGGAGGAAGCTTGGTAATCGCAGTTGGCGATGATCCGAGTGCACTTAACCCGAATTATGCTGGGGATCGTGTGACTTTAACCATTAATCAATCCTTGTTTGCACCCTTATTTACAATCAATGATGGGAAGAAAACATTTGTATTAGCTGAAAGCTTGACGCAATCCAAGGACTTTTTAACCTATACACTAAAATTGCGAGATAACCTGACTTGGCACGATGGGAAAAAGCTGACTGCTGATGACGTAGTCTTTACGCTTGCTAGCATTTTGGATGAAAAGCAACATAGTCCACAACGAAGCTTGTTTGTATTAGATGGAAAGCCGATCCAAGTAAAAAAGGTTGATGATACTACAGTAGACTTTGTACTTCCTCAAGTCAGTGCAGCCTTTGAGGGGGCTTTGGTTCAGGTTTCTCCAATTCCTAAGCATATCTTTGAAAATGTAGAGGATATTGAAAAGAGCGAAAAAAACTTCAGTCCAGTAGGTTCTGGACCGTTTAAATTTAAGGAATATAAACCTGGCGAGTATGTAACCTTAGAACGTTTTGATAATTACTTTGCAGGAAAATCCTATTTAGATACTGTTACGTATCGTATTACTAAGGATACCAATGCAGCGAATTTAGCGATGCAAAATGGCGAAATTCAAATGAAATTTATCGATCCGCAGGACTATAACAAGATGAATGACATGCAGATGTTTAATTTAATTAAATATAATGAAGGCCGATTGGTTTACATGGCTTTTAACCTCAATATCGATGTACTACAGAAAAAAGAGGTTCGCCAAGCGATTGCCTATGCTATTGATAAAAATGAATTAGTTCATGCAGCGTACTCGTCTCTTGATTATGCTGAACCTGCTCATTCCTTACTTACTCCTGATGCGCTTTACTATACAAAGGAATTACCTACGTATGAATATAACGTGGAGAAAGCTAAGGATTTGCTGAAAAAAGCAGGAGTGAACCATTTGAAGCTTAGATTAGCATATGTGAATAACAACAAACCACAAACTAGTCAGGCACTCTATCTTCAGCAGAAGTTGAAAGACATCGGAATTGACATTGAACTACAGCCATTAGATCCGGCAGCGTTCTCAAATAAATCTCAAGATATGAAAAATAAAGATTATGACTTGTCCTTCGGTGGCTATATTATGGGCTATGAACCGGATGCATACAAATCTCTATTTGTTAGTACAGAGGCTTTTAACTATTCGCACTACAATAACAAAGAGTTTGATCAGCTATGGTCCAAAGCCGCTGTAGAGGTTGATACTGCAAAACGTGCTGAACTGTACAAAAAAATCCAAGAAACAGTAGCAGATGATGTACCGATCTATCCAATTGCCTACCCTAAATCCATTATAGCGGTGGACAAAAGATTTGGTGGTTTGCAAGAAGCGGTTACGAAGCCAGTGACTATGTTTGAGGATTTGTCCAAAATTTATGAGCAATAATAAATAGTTAGATCATTTATAGGGAACAAGGGAGAAAATAAGCTGATTCGGATCAGCTTATTTTCATTCCAAGAAGCTGTTCTAGGAGGACATTCATGTTTTCATTTATAGTAAAACGAATTCTTCAATCAATTCCGATGTTATTTTTTATTTCTATTGTTTGCTTTGCTTTGATAAAGCTGGCTCCCGGTGATCCCCTGCAAGCCTTCATTACTCCCAAAATGAGTCTTGAGGATATAGAACGGATTCGGCATAGCATGGGATTAGATCGACCTGGGTATGTTCAGTATTTTATGTGGTTGAAAAATGTGTTTATGGGTGATTTTGGCTATTCCCTTATCAATCACCGACCTGTGCTGACACAGGTAATAGAACGGTTACCGGCAACGGCAGGGTTAATGGGGGCCTCCATACTTCTCTCTGTTTTGTTGGCTATTCCATTAGGATTACTAGCAGGGGCAAATCGTAATAAGTGGATTGACAGTATTTTAAATATGTTTTCGTATGTAGGGATTTCGATTCCAGCTTTTTGGTTTGCTATGCTTCTCATCTACTTTTTTGCGATTAAGCTGCATCTTCTTCCCAGCATGGGAATAAGAACGATTGGGGTAACTTCCACCTGGGATGTTATCAAGCACGGTATACTTCCCTGTTTGGTCCTTAGTTTTGGTCAATTGTCTGTTTACATGAGATATATTCGTTCCAACACGATTGGACAACTAAAGGAGGATTATGTCCAAATCCAATACGCCTATGGCTCCACGCGATGGCAAATTCTTTTTCGTCATGTATTGAAAAATGTACTTTTACCGATTATTACCCTTCTTGGGATGTCATTACCTGATTTGATTGCTGGGGCGATTATTACTGAAACGGTATTTTCTTGGCCGGGAATTGGCTCTCTTAGTATTAAAGCTGCCTTTGGATTTGATTACCCGATCATTATGGCAATTACCATGTTTACGTCCGTCTTGCTCATCATCGGAAATTTACTGGCAGATATCCTGTACAGCGTAGTTGATCCACGAATCAGGGCATGGAGGTAGCAAGATGAATAGAAGAAGATGGAATAACATAAAAACGGAATTGTTATCGAATAAACTGGGCTTGATCTCAGTCATTATTCTAATGGTTTTTGCACTGGGTTCCTTGTTTGCTTTTCTTGCTCCATACGATCCTAATCAAATTGTTATTCAGGATAGACTCCAGGCAATGAGCCAAACTCATTTTTTCGGCACGGATGATTATGGTAGAGATTATTTTTCGCGGGCCCTACATGGTGGTCGAGTTTCTTTAATGGTTGGATTTGCCGCTATGATTATCGCTACTGGACTTGGAACAACAATTGGGGCGATTAGTGGATATTTTGGAGGCATGGTCGATAGCATTATCATGCGCACAGTAGAAATTTTAATGTCGATCCCATCCTTTTTATTAATGCTGATCCTAAGTGTGTATTTAAAGCCTAGTATTCAGACCGTGATCATTATCATTGGACTTTTAACTTGGATGAATGTAGCAAGACTTGTCCGAGCAGAGACATTGTCTGTTAAAGAACGAGAATATGTATTGTACGCCAAGGTGTCGGGACAAAGCCCATTTAAAATTATCTGTTATCACATCATTCCAAGCATCTCGTCTACTATCATTGTGACAGCGACGATCAATATTGCTTCTGCGATTTTAATGGAATCGGCGCTGAGTTTTCTGGGGCTGGGTATTCAACAGCCCAATTCATCGTGGGGGAGTATGCTAAACAACGCACAAGGATTTATAGGGGAAGCACCCCATCTAGCTCTGTTTCCTGGCTTGTTTATTCTCCTTACAGTAATGAGCTTTAATGTCCTAGGAGATGTTTTGCGAGTAGCCTTTGAACCAAAAGCGAATGACGAATAAGAATAGATATAACGAATGAAGATGATTAGCTTGGAGTGAGTCATATGACGGAAGTTTTATTGGATGTGAAGAATTTAAGAACGTCTTTCTTCACACGCGCTGGAGAGGTGCAGGCTGTTAGGGGAGTTAGCTTTACCGTTCAAAAAGGTGAAGTAATAGGGATTGTAGGAGAGTCGGGGAGTGGAAAAAGTGTGACCGCCAAATCAATTCTCTCTCTGATTGCACAACCGGGGAAAATTGTCGGTGGAGAGATCAAATTTGGTGAAAAGGATCTGTTAGTAGCGACAGAAAAAGAGCGTAAAGCGATTCGGGGAAATCGGATCGCTATGATCTTTCAAGATCCCATGACTTCTCTTAATCCTGTATATAAAATTGGACGCCAACTGACAGAAGTAATTATGAGGCATCAAAAGGTAAGTAAGTCGGTAGCTAAACAAAAGGCAATCGACTTATTAAAACAGGTGGGCATTTCCTCTCCTGAAGAACGCTTTAACCAATACCCGCATGAATTCAGCGGCGGGATGAGGCAGAGAGTGATGATTGCAATGGCACTCTCATGTGAACCGGAGCTATTGATCGCAGATGAGCCTACTACCGCATTAGATGTAACGATACAGGCTCAGATTCTTGATTTAATAAAAGAGCTAGCTAACCAGTCAGATACAGCAGTTATGCTGATCACGCATGATTTGGGTGTAGTCGCCCAGGTATGTACAAGAGTAATTGTCATGTATAGCGGTATGGTGATGGAGGAGGGGAAGGTTGAGGATATCTTCTATCGCCCACAGCATCCTTATACACAAGGGCTTCTGCGTTCTCTACCTAAACACCATAAGGGAAATAAAGAAAGACTAATTCCCATCGAGGGAACTCCGCCTAGTTTATTAAACCCTACAAATGGCTGTCCATTTGCAGAACGCTGCCCTCATATGATGGATAAATGTCTTAGCGAGATTCCGCCTTCTTACGAGATAGGTTCCGACCAACGGATGAAATGCTGGCTGGGAGAAGAGATCGGGGGGAAAAGGAATGAAACCCAAAGACATTTTAGTTGATGTAGAACGTCTCAGGAAATATTATCCAATCAATAAAGGTTTTTTTGGTGGGACAAAGAAATATGTCAAGGCTGTTGATGACATCAGCTTTCAGATTTATAAGGGAGAAACGTTTGGGTTAGTTGGAGAGTCCGGATGTGGTAAATCTACAACAGGGCGCAGTATCGTCCGGCTGTTCGATGTGACTGATGGGAAAATATTGTTTGATGGACATGACGTAGCGAAGATGAGTGAACAACAGCTCAAACCATTTCGCAAACGAATGCAAACCATTTTTCAGGACCCGTATTCTTCTTTAAATCCGGGGATGACTGTCTTCGAGCTGATCAGTGAACCTATGAATATTCATGATTCCCTTGGAGAAAAAGAGCGGAAGGAAATCATTCAGGATCTCTTGGAGCGTGTCGGTCTAAAGAAAGAACATTTGGATCGTTACCCGCACGAATTTAGTGGAGGGCAGAGGCAGAGAGTCAGCATTGCTCGATCTCTAGCAGTGAAGCCAGAGTTTATCATGTGCGATGAACCAATCTCAGCGCTGGATGTGTCCGTTCAGGCCCAGGTTGTCAATATGCTAGAGGATTTGCAAAATGAATTAGGGCTGACCTATCTGTTCATTGCCCATGATTTATCGATGGTACGTCATATTTCAGATCGCATCGGGGTGATGTATCTAGGTCAACTTGTAGAAGTAGCTGAAAGTAACGAGCTATATGATCATCCGGCACACCCATATACACAAGCACTTCTTTCTTCTATTCCGATAGCTGATCCCAAGTTGCGTAATCAAAAACGTATCATGATGGAAGGGGACATTCCAAGCCCATTGGCAGCCATTCGCGGCTGTAAATTCCAATCGAGATGTCCGTATGCATCATCACGCTGTGTCGAAGAACAGCCGAAGCTAGTATCTATTAGCCCGGGTCATCAGGTTGCCTGTCACTTGTTTAGTGAATAAGTCAGAAATGGAGAGGGTATTACAAAATGTCTCTAGTAAAACTTTCGCAAAATGAAGCACTCATGATTGAGGTACTCCGGGCAAAGGGTGTGACAGAAAAAGAGTTATTTGATGTCTTAAAAGAGGGAGATATCAGTGCTTTTCAAAAATGGAGCGATGACTTCGATTTTTCCAATCTGCTTGATTTCTCAAGACAGAACTGGGGTGAGTTTGAACAAGCAGTAAGAGAAGGATATCAGATTAAATTTAATACAATCAATGGTATCAAATATTTGATCTCTGTTAGATTAAACCAAATGGCTGACCGTGATTACCAACATAATGGTGATCATTTATCGGGAATTAAGCTTAAAGAAGCGGAAGTCATCTGGCTACAGTCTGTACTCTCTAAAAATTGGACGGTCGTGGAGCAAGAACAAGAGCGAAACTCAGATTTTAAGGTAGTAAAAATAGAGATGGTTCGTTCGTAAGCATTGGAGCGTAATTACGCAATTTTTCAATGGAAAGTCACCTGCCGGGGTGGCTTTTTTCGTGGCTTGAGCGTGACTGCCCTATCATTTCTTTTTTTGTCATACTGGTGTAACACTTCAGCACTACTATATACCTAGTCATTCGCAACAACGTGCTGGAGGGAATTCAAATGAAAAACGAGACATTCTTACTTACAGGTGGTACCGGTTCTTGGGGATGGGAACTAGTAACTCAGTTATTAGAGAAAAATCCAAAGGAAATACGTATCTATTCTCGCAATGAAGCGCTTCAAGTGGAAATGAGTCAGTATTTTCATGATCACCGATTGCAGTTCATTATTGGTGATATTCGCGATAAACAAGAAATGATACAGGCTTGTCAGGGTGTCGATCATATCTATCATTTAGCCGCTTTAAAGCATGTACCTATTTGTGAAAATCAACCAGATATCGCTATTAAAACAAATGTGGTCGGCACACAAAATGTTATTGAAGCTGCCATCATAAATAAGGTGAAAAAAGTCATTTATGTATCAACCGATAAAGCCTCAAATCCTTCAAGTACATACGGAATGACAAAAGCGATCGGGGAACGTCTCATTATTCAAGCCAATATGCGAGACACGTCTACCAGATTTGTTTGTGTGAGAAGTGGAAATGTTCTAGGATCAACAGGAAGTGTCATTCCTATTTTTCAAAATCAGATTCAGCAAGGACTGGATTTGGGTGTGACGGATATGAATATGACAAGATTTTTTTTACGACTAGAAGAAGCGATTCAAATGTTGTTTATAGCTACCGAGCAAAGTATGGGAGGAGAGACGTTTGTCTTACATATGCCATCCTGTAAGATCAGTGATATGGCTGAGGTATTCATCGAGGAATCGAGAAGAAATGACATAGGAATAAAGCTTTTGGGCTTACGTCCTGGAGAGAAGCTTAATGAAACACTAATCTCGGAGTGTGAAAGTCACAGAGCGATTCATTTTAACCAAGATTATTTTGTGATTCTACCTACCTATCAATCTCCAGAGCTACAGGAGCATTACGCTAATTGCCAACCGGTTGGTTTTCATAGTTACCATTCTGAAAGCTCCCTTATGACAAAAGAAGAGGTTAAACAAATGCTAAAGACTGGGGGGTTCTTAAAATGAAAAAAATCATTTTTACAGGAGGCGGTTCAGCCGGTCATGTAACGGCCAACTTAGTGCTGATTCCCAAATGTACAGAGGAAAATTATGAAATCCATTATATCGGATCAGAAAATGGTATAGAGCAAAGGCTTGTAGCGGAATTCGAGCAGGTTCACTATCACAGCGTATCAACTGGTAAGCTACGGCGCTATCTCGATTGGAAGAACATTACTGATATCTACAAAGTGATGAAAGGTATCCTTCAAGCGTATCTCCTAATGAGAAAGCTGAAACCTGATGTGGTATTTTCTCTAGGCGGATTTGTTTCCGTTCCAGTAGTCCTCGGAGCAAAAATGAATGGGATTGCTACTATCATTCATGAACCTGATGTGCGTATGGGGCTTGCGAATCGGATATCTTATCCTTTTGCTACAAAGGTGTGTACAACCTTTTTAGAAACGAAAAAAAATGATCCATCAAAAAAGATCACTCATATAGGAGCTATTGTTAAAGATACGCTCAAATCGGGGGAGCGAGAGCGAGGAATTTCTTTCTGTAACTTTACCTTTCAAAAGCCCGTCCTTCTTGTGATGGGAGGGAGCCAAGGTGCAGAGAAAATTAATCAGGTTGTTCGAGCGGTTTTACCTGAGCTATTACTAAGCTTCCAAGTGATCCATTTATGTGGGCCGGGGAAAATAGATGCTTCCATCCATCAAGAGGGGTATCAACAATTTGAATATGTCACACATGTATTGCCTGATTTGTTGGCAGCGGCTGATATAGTGGTGTCACGCGCTGGTTCTAACTCTATACATGAATTGTTAGCCTTGCAAAAGCCTATGCTGCTAATTCCGCATACCAGTGGCGGTACAAGAAATGGACAGATAAGGAACGCACAAAATTTTCAACATGCGGGATATGCAGAGATTCTCATGCAAGAGAATATGACAAATCAAACATTTTTGGAGCATGTCTATTATCTACATCAAAATCGTGAATCATATATCCGACAGATGAAAACCGACGATTCTGGAAAAGCTGTGGAGAAGGTTATGGAATTAATTAAGGGTTTTGATAAACGTAGTCTCTATCATTAAATGGAAGATGCGAGACTGATTGCTTACATAAATGATGGGAACAAGGAGTATCTATGAATATATTACTTGCAGACGATGATCTGGACATGCTGAGAATTATACGGCTCTATTTTGAAAAAGAGGGATTTCAGACGTTTACAGCACAAGATGGTGAGGAAGCCTTAGCGGTCTTTTATAATCAAAAGATTGATCTAGCCGTGCTTGATTGGATGATGCCAAAGATTAGTGGACTTGAGGTGTGCAAAGAGATTAAAGGACATCATACCGCCAAAGTATTAATGCTTACAGCTAAAGGAGAGCATGAGGACGAACTGATGGCATTAGAAATGGGAGCGGATGAATATGTCAGGAAGCCCTTTGAGCCGCGAATTTTAATAGTACGAGCGAAAAAGCTACTGCAAATAGAAGATAGCATTCGAATTGGTCCATTGCGGGTGGATATGCAAGGGGGCAAAATATTTAAGGATGGAATCGACCTAGAGGCTACGAAAAAGGAGTTCCAATTAATGAAATGCTTTCTCACAAATCGTGGAAGAATTTTATCGCGGAAAACGCTGTTAGATCAGGTTTGGGGATTCGATTATTATGGAGAAGAAAGAACCGTAGATACACACATTCGTAGGCTCCGTGAAAAAATTGGGGAGCAGCTTATCAAGACCCATCGTGGCGTCGGATATAGTTTGGAAGTCGGACATGAATAAGCTAAGTCGAAAGCTATTTTTACGCACATCAGGTATTATTTGCTTTGTATTTGTGCTGTCTTATCTACTTACTACGTTTTTTTTACCAAGCTATATTTTGCATCAGAAAAAAATTAATTTAGCAGAGCTTACTTCTAAGCTGGAAACAATGGATATAGCACAATTACTCGATGATGTTGAAAAGCTGGAGTATGACTACAATGTAACAATTGTGCAAGCACCTTTTCGTACAGATATCAATAAATTGAATGGTTTGGTACGAGACGAATTACATAAAAAAGGAATTACGCTGTCTAAATTCTGGATTACAGAAGAGAGCTATGAAAAATTAGAAAAGCATGAGACAGTCCGCAAAATTTATAGCCAAGAGAAGCTAGAGACTAGTTTTTTGGTAACTTTTTTAAACAAGAATGGTACATTATTCGTTATCGGTGATTCCATTGCCCATTCAAGTGCATTTATTCAAATGGTTAACGAATTTAACTTATATTTAGCGATAGGAACACTATTATTGACAATCGGATTATCATGGCTCATTTCTAGGCAAATTGTACGTCCCCTGAGCCAGTTACGACAAACGGCAGAGGACATCTCTCATTTGTCTTTTCAAAAATCCGAGATTCAGACTGGTGATGAAATAGAAAGCTTGGCGGAAAGCATTAATATTATGAGTGACAAGTTAAAAGAGGCCCTAGAAGCGTTGGAAGAAAAAAATCAAAACCTACGCATATTTATTTCGGACATTTCCCACGAGTTAAAAACACCGATTTCGCTTATCAAAGCGTACTCTACCGGGATAAAGGATGGACTAGATGATGGCACGTTCATTGATGTTATTAAAAGGCAAGCGGATGATATGTCTGGGATTGTAGACAAGCTACTGAATCTGTCCAAACTACAGAATGACTCATTCACGATGGAGTCATTTGACTTTTGTCTTTTATGGAAGCAAACCATAGACAAATATCAGATTGCTATTCAGCAGAAAGACCTCATTCTCACAGTAGAAGATTGTGGACTAAGCAATTGTTTTGTTGTAGGGGATCGAGCAAAGATTGAGATTGTGCTTGATAATTTTATCAGTAATGCAGTGAAGTACACAAAAAATCAACAGATAGAAATCTTGCTTCAAAGAGATGAAGAGCATTTAGTGTTCTGTATAAAAAATGGTATTGAGTATTGGGATAGCAAGTATTCCGAAAAAATTTGGCAACCCTTCTATGTAATCGAGAGCTCCCGAAATAAGAATTTGAGTGGTACCGGATTAGGATTATCTATTGTTCAAACCATTTTGCAGAAACATCATGCATCATTTGGAGTACGCGTAGAACAGGAGATCATTGCTTTTTACTTTACGATGCCCTTAGCGAATGTTATGAAATAGAACAGATTGATAGAATTGAAACACTTGATACAGATGCCGACGTGTTAGATAAGGTATTGAAAGTAACAAAGTAGAGGAATGCGACGATCCTTCATGTGTGGAATTCTGTATAGGCAATCCTGTTTCTTTCCCTATGAACCCAGTGCCAAAAGGTACTGGGTCTTTTAATCGAAACAAGGGAAGGGTTTTATACTCCATAGATAACAGGACAGAACAACTTTCACAAAAATCAAAAAAAGATTGTGCTTATATTTTTTCTTGATTTTTCATAAAGAACCAAGCTATAATCACAACTGAAAATAATTATCATTTTCACCGTTAAGTAAACTCGTGGTACATAAAATTCAAACAAGAAATCGTTTGTAGGAGAAGGAATTTTGTTGAATAAGCTTGTGATAAAAACAACAGCAAGATGGGGACCCTTACTCATTGGGGTGTTGTTTATCTTGTCGCTTGTCGGTTTAGTTGCTTCTATGTTTGTAGCTATTTCATTTGGTGCAAAGGATTTGACACTGAGTACGGTATGGACGGCCATTACTTCTTATAATCCGGAGCTGACGACACATCAAATCGTTCATGAAATGCGGTTGCCACGTGTGATTGGGGCGGCCGTTGTTGGAGCAGCGTTCGCAGTTGCAGGAGCGTTGATGCAGGGAGTTACTCGTAACCCACTGGCTGATGCAGGAATTTTGGGGATTAATGCAGGCGCTACGTTTGTTGTAGCAATCAGTTTTGCATTTTTGCCAAGTTTGTCTTACACGAGCTTGATGATTATGTCATTTCTAGGAGCCGTGCTTAGTACCATACTCATCTTTTTACTGGGATCACAGGTAGCTGGAGGGCTAACACCGTTGCGTTTAACGATCGCAGGGGCGGTTGTTGCAGCCTTTTTACATTCACTTAGTTCTGGAATCGCTATTTATTATGATTTGAGTCAAGATTTGGCCTTTTGGTATGCTGGGGGTGTCTCTGGGGTGAGATGGTCTCATCTTACTGTACTGGTGCCGGTTATCTTGATTGCCATTTTATGTGCTTTTCTATTGGGACGTTCTGTATCCTTACTCTCATTAGGCGACGACGTTGCAGATAATTTGGGTGTTCATACAAAGCAGATTCGTTTACTTGGAATGGCGATTGCTGTACTGCTTGCTGGGGTATCCGTTTCAGCTGTTGGTTCAATTGGATTTGTAGGCTTAGTGATTCCGCATATTTCCCGAAAGCTAGTAGGAGTTAATTATCGATATATTATTCCAATGTCAGCTCTTTTAGGGGCAATCCTGTTAGTAGTAGCTGACTTAGGAGCAAGGACAATAAATCCGCCTAGAGAGTTAGCAATTGGCGTAATGGTTGCACTTGTCGGTGTTCCTTTCTTTCTTTACCTTGCCCGCAAAGAAAGGAGAGGCTTATAAATGGAACAGCGAATTCTCAGTAGAGAAAGGCGAGCAGGGATGGTCGGAGTCATCCTGGTGTTTATTAGTTTAGTCATCATTCTTATCAGTCTCAATACAGGCTCTATCCGACTTGCTCCTTTAACTGTTTTACAAGCCTTTATTGGCAATGGTAGTCAAGAGGATATGATGGTTTTATTTGAATACCGTCTTCCCCGTATTGTTGTCACGATGCTTGCTGGTGTGGGCTTAGGGGTTTCTGGAGCTATTCTGCAAGGGTTATCCCGTAATTCACTGGCAGATCCGGGGATTCTGGGGCTTCATGCAGGAGCTTCTTTTGGATTGATGATCTTTGTTAGTTTTTTTCAATCATTAAAAGGAACCTCTGCCTTACTGATCCCACTGTTTACCTTTCTAGGTGGGGTAGTGACTGCGGTACTGATCATGCTCCTTGCTTATGATCGGCATAAAGGGTTACTGCCTATTCGCCTCATACTGGTTGGTATTGCCATTACAGCTGGCTTCAGTGCCATTACGCTGTTTCTCTCACTTGCCTTAGATGAAACGACATATGCTTTTACTTCTAGATGGCTGGTCGGTAATGTCTGGGGACGAGATTGGATCAATGTGGTGGCATTGCTGCCATGGATACTGATATTTACTCCATATGCACTCGCCCAATCAAAAGCACTCAATGCTTTCTCGCTTGGGGATGAAGTAGCAATGGGAATTGGGACTGCTGTGAACCGTAAACGATTATTGTTACTGGGGACAGCTGTAGCCCTATCGTGTGCTAGTGTTTCGATGGCGGGAGGAATTGGTTTTATTGGCTTAGTAGCCCCTCATCTGGCTCGTCGACTTGTTGGGCCATTGCATCAGCATTTGCTACCGATAGCAGGTCTTGTTGGATTGGTCATTTTGGTGATTGCAGATACGATTGGTCGTTCCATTTTTCAACCGAATGCGATCCCGGCAGGTGTAGTAGTAGCCGCTGTAGGTGCTCCCTATTTTTTATACGTATTATGTAAAACAAAATAAATCATTTTCAGAAGGAGAAAAAATGAAAGAGAAATTAATGATTTTTATGTGTATTCTATCTATTTTTGTATTATCTGCTTGCGGTCAAAGCACATCGCAATCGAATCATACAGAGTCGACAAAAGGGCAAACAGCTGAGCAACCGGCAGATAAGAAAGAGCCTCGGATTGCCTCTATGTCAATTCATTTGACGAATAACCTGCTAGCACTAGGAATTACTCCAGTTGGTTCTGTAATTGGTGGTGATTTAAAATCCTTCTTGCCTCACGTAGCTGATCGCTTGAAGGATACGAAACCATTAGGTGTAGTAGCAGACCCTGATATGGAAGCTCTTTTAGCATTAAAGCCAGATGTGATTTATGTAGATCAACAATATGCAGGGAATGATTTGTCTAAGTTTAAAAAAATTACTGAAACGCATTCCTTTAACCTAGATGATGGAACATGGCGGGATGCTTTGAAAAAAGTAGGGAAGCTTGTCGACCGAGAACAACAAGCGGAAACCTTTATTAAAGATTACGAAGCACAGGCTGAACGTGTGAAACAGCTCGTACATAACAAAATCGGCGATGGTACCGTGATGGGAATTCGAGTAACGGGGAAAGAGCTACGTGTGTTTAGTACGAGACGACCAATGGGACCTCTTCTATACGATGATTTAGGCTTGAAACCTGCCAACGGTGTAGAGAAGCTTAATAAAAAGAAAGCTTTTGAAGTGATTTCTCAAGAGGTACTGCCTGATTTTGATGCAGATGCCATCTTTGTTATTGTGAACAATAGAGGTGGAGCCGATAAGGTATTTGAGCAATTACAGAGCAATCCGATCTGGAAAGATTTAAAAGCTGTGAAAGCAAACCACGTCTACATGATTCCTGAACAACCATGGCTGGACTATTCAGCACTTGGTGCGAAAATGGCGTTGGATAACGCTGAGGAAATCTTTAGTAAATAGGCAAAAGCAGAAAGTCATGCGAAAATCCTGCGCATGGCTTTTTGTTTATTGAAAAAAGGAATGGAAATATTTATGTAGAAAGGGATGGTAGATAGTACTACAAGGTAAAACAGTTTAGTAAAGAGGGAGGAATCACTTTAGATTTGATGAAACAAGCGATAGGACTCATGGATCAAGACGCGAGCGAAGATTATATACAGCAAAAGATTGCAGGCATCAATAGTGAGATTAAAAAATATAATGGAATATGCCCTATTTCTCTACAAAAAGGGTTAGTTACATGTAACAATCTCAGACAAAAATACGGTAGCTGGGAATAACCGCATCTTATGTAAAGGAATAAAAGCATGTGATAGGGGTATCAGTTGCTTTTACTTTATGTTTATTCAGAGGGATTTGTTATTTTTTATAGAATTAATTGGTATTGATATCTATTTCAATGAAATGTGACATCGAACCAACCTGTAATAACATAAATAAGCTTACTTTAGAGGAGAAACACGCATGAACAAACGCCGAATCATGATTACTTGTGGCTCAATCGTGGCTTTCTTTTTTATTGCGATCATTGCCGCTAGTAGCTATTTTTATCAAATCAGCATCAGTCGTGGTGGTCAAGTCACGCTGTATTCTGGTGAACAAGAGGCTTCCGCTACCCCTGTAAATGCAGCAGTGGAACAGGATAAAATCAACGTAGAGGAATGGTACAAAAAGCAGGAAAAAGGCAGTCTAGAGCAAACCTCATTCGACGGATTGAAACTAAAAGCTACTTACATACCAAGTGAACAACCTAGTGACAAGGCAGTCATTTTAGCTCATGGCTACCGTCGCAAAGGGGAAGACATGAAAAACTACGCAAAGTTCTATCATGACTTGGGCTTTCAGGTGTTAATGCCGGATGCTCGTGGGCATGGTAATAGTGAAGGCGACTATGTCGGATATGGCTGGCATGATCGTAAAGACTATCTGGGCTGGATTAAAATGTTAACGAAACAGGCAAAAGCCAAGCATATTTTCTTGCATGGCGTCTCCATGGGTGGAGCCACAGTCTTAATGACTAGCGGAGAGGAGCTGCCACCTGAGGTAAAAGGAATTATCGAGGATAGTGGATTTACCACTATGACTGAGGAATTGGCCTATCAATTGAAGCATTTGTATCAGTTGCCGACTTTCCCGCTTATGCAAACAACGAGTTGGACTACTAAGCTACGGGCAGGCTATTCGTTTGAAGAAGTGTCTCCCATAGAGCAAGTCAAGAAGAATACTCGACCATTATTTATCATCCATGGTGATCAGGATAAGCTGGTACCAACAGAGATGGCATATCGAATCTTTGACGCTGCACAAGGAGAGAAACAACTCTGGATAGTACCTGGAGCAGGGCACACGAAATCATTTACCGTAGCAAAAGCAGAGTATCAAGAGCGTGTAAAGAATTTTATTGAAAAGGTACTCTAGGAAAGCAGTTGTGTGTTTAGATATCTTCCTCCAAAAAATTAAAAATTAGTGTTAAAAGCATCTGTTTCTAGCGTTTTTGCTGTGACAGATGCTTTTTTGTTTGGGCACGTTGCATTCTCTGATACATAGAATATCAAAAACACAACTAGAGGAGGGTGCCTCATGATGTGGGAGGAACAGGAAGTATTAGAGGTGGCATGGAGCCATTTGCCAGAAGGTGCAGAGGTTTTGCCGATGAGGGAGCCTCATCATTCATCTTATGTTCGTGCTATCGACATGGACAAAGAAGGCAATATGGGGGCAGCTGTTGCTTATAGATGGCACGGGGGAATTTCACTGGTGATGCTAAAACAAGACTGCGGTGGTTGGCAGGTACTTCAGGAAGGGACTGCTCATCCACTCTATTGGTATTGTCTAGCTAAGGCTCAATTACAAGAAAATCTACCTGCTATGGCGATTGAATCTATAGAGACAGGTATCCGTATCAAATCATCATCTACTTATGTAGAGAAATGGAATGATCTAATTCAACATATTCGCATGCAAATACACCAAAAATCAATTGCTCTATATCCGGCATCCATGAGTACGAGGGAAGGAGTGAAATGGGGCTACATTAATGAGCGCGGACAGTTTTTAATCGGTCCTCAATTTGTGTATGCTCTTCCTTTTCAAAAGAACGGGCTTGCTATTGTTTCAGTCGCAAATGGTACCGGATTAATCAATGAATTAGCTCAGTACGTTGTAAAACCTATATATAGTTCAATTAACTCGTTTACGGAAGGTCGAGCAACTGTAATCGATGACAAAGGCTTTTGGGTGATAGATGACAAGGGAACAGTGTTGAGCGACAAACCTCACTCTTATATCGGGACGTATCAAAATGGTAGGGCAATATTTGCTGATACAGATGAACAGGGGAACTACCGATATGGCTATCTCAATCTGGAAGGTAAGATTGTGATTCCCAACAAATATGAAGAAGCCAATGATTTCATAGACGGGAAGGCAGTTGTTAAAATCAAAGAAAATCAATATGCTCTTTTAGGTCGTAACGGGGAGGTATTACATACGTATCCCTACCATACTGTCGGATCGTTGAGCGATGGATTAATGGCTGTTCAGCAGAAAGAAAAAGAACCGTTTGGCTATATGAATGAACAAGAAAAAATAATCATTGAGCCGCAATTTACTTCAGCACAGGCATTCAAATCAGGGCGTGCTGTAGTAGATACATCGGTGGATGATTTCGTTTTTAAATGGGGGCTGATTGATAAAACGGGAGCATTCAAAATTAAGCCGGGGTATAGTGATATTGAGATGCTAGGGGAAGACCGGGTAGCAGTAGGCGTTCTAAAAGACAACAAAGCACCATACATGGGTTCTACATATGCAATTGCTGATAAGGATGGCCGTTTTTTGACAGAATTCGTATACAACAGAGTAGAGAATTATCAGGATGGGGTAGCTTCAGCGACTAATGAACAAACCACCTTCTTTATTGATCGTTCAGGGAGGACCGTGAAGAATCTACCAATTATTAAGGGGACCGGAACACTTACTAAAATGGGAGACATAATTAAGGCTGATGTGAACCAACGTGTAAGTTATTACAAGCCAAATGGCACATTGATTTACGCACAAAACACGGTCATTCCGCTTACCAAGCAATACCGGGTCAAAGAAGAGATATATCATCCTAACAAGGATTATCTCGTCTACTATCCACAAATAGAAGGAATGGCTAACAAAGCGGCGCAGGAACAGGTAAACAAGCGTTTAAAAGGCTTATCTCAAATCAAGCCGATCGATCAGAATGCCCAGCTAGATTATAATTATTTCGGTGACTTCTCCGTTGATTTCTTTAACAATCAGCTTGTGCAATTAAAGCTACTTGGTTATAACTATCCGTTTGGTGCAGCGCATGGAATGCCTACACAGATATATACCCCAATTGATTTAGTTACAGGACAATTCTATACACTACCAGATTTGTTCAAGCCTACTAGTAACTATGTAAAGGTGCTAAGTGACATTATCGGTCAAAAGATAAAGACAGACCCACAATACTCCTATGTTTTTCCTGATACCTATAAAGGAATAGCACCAAACCAGCCCTTTTATATTAAAGAGGACGCTCTTTATATCTATTTCGCTCCCTATGAAATCGCTCCTTATGTTGCAGGATTTCCTACTTTTCGCATTCCGTTTAAAGATATTATGTCAATTATTCATACACAGGGAGCATTTTGGAAGTCGTTCCATTAACAAGCTAGATAGGAGAAAGCCACAATTCAATTCATTGAGTTGTGGCTTTATTTATATCCGAAAAATATTCGTATGGCCATTCTATCCTTTACTGCCCAAGGCTCATATTTCTGGACGGATTTATTGGACGAGCATCTATTTTATTAGGAATGCGAAATAAGGTATGTGAATAAATCAAAAGAGATGGATGCATGAATCGGATCATCTGCACGAAGCTGAGCAACAAGAGAGGGGAAGTAAACAAAAGCGGTTCATTTTCGGAAGAGGAGAGGAAATATCATGAGTGAGTGGACGGCTTTTCAAGAAAATGCGTTGTACCCTGATTGTAATGCAAGGTATTATTTCTATCCGTTTGTAGTTGATCCTGAAGTAGAGATCATTATTGAGGGAGAATATCCTTGTTCACGTTATATGTCTTATACGGTGTACGGATGCAATCAACAGGTGATTGGAAGCGCGTTTGATCAAATGCTAATTCCAAACGAAGGGTGTGTAAATACGTTCGAACCACATGCGAATTGGGAAGCTATGAATCGCAGTTATACACTCAAGCTTCAGTTCACCCCACCGCCGAAATATGTATGTCTCTTTGTTCCAGGGGTAGGAAATAATACATTTTTTATTGGAGCACTGCCTAATGGACAACCTAATTTATGGGGGATCTTAGTCTACCGTATTTATGTAGCAAGTGAAGGGACAGACGAGGCAGGAGGGGAGCTACCAACAATCACCTATAGGCGCAAAAAAGACGGAAAACGACTCAGAGTAAAAAATCCGAAGCCGTTAGATTTGGAAGCAATTTTACAACAAAGCAGTCAGTTATGCACTATGCCGTCTAGACCAATAGGAAATCGAACAGTACCTTTGACGCCTACAACTAATGTGCTAATCTGGTCTCGGCCATCATACAAGCAAAATCGCGTTTTATTTGGAAACCCGCAGGGAGGTTATATGTATGCGTCCCTTTGCTCTTCGCCTGCTCAGTATTTGTGTCTGAGATGGAAAGCTCCCACGTTTCCTGATACGTACCATAACCAGTCCATTACAGGACTAGAAAATATGCGGTATTGGAGCATGTCCTTTGTTTCTACTGTAGGGACTGCTACTATTTGTACGTTAGCTGATTACCAAACTGTATTGGACGAACAAGGATTTGCTACATTACTAGTAGGTTTTGGAGCTCCACGTCCCGCTTTTGCCATACCAGAGCGTGGTTACAATTGGGTTGATTTGGGCAACCAGCCAGTAAAAGGTGTCATTTATCGCAATATGGTGGTATCGGCATGTTTTCCATGCACAGCAGTAAATATCCCCCTTGGTCAACAGGTTCCTATGCAGATGGGCGAATATTTACCAATAGGACAGTACATATCAGTATGCTAAGGGGGAAATTCATCTTCCATTGTTTTTTACCTGCGAGTTGATGGTCTACAGGTGTAAGAGATACAGGAAATCCCAATTAACGTGAAGAATACATTGATAATGGAAAAATTCTAAGAGAAGGAGGTACATACATGAATATGCATGCAGTCAGGGCAGAACTAATTGAGACTGTAGATGGCTTGTCAGATGCAGAAATCAATCAGAGAGCTGTGGAGGGTGTCTGGACAATTGGGCAGGTGTTGGAGCATTTGTACCTGACTGAAACCGCAATAGCTCACCATGTTAAAAAAGCGTTGAGTAATGAAGAGGTACAAATAGAACCAAAGCCCATTTCATTAATACTGGATCGTAGTAATAAAGTGCAAGCTCCCGCTCCTTATGAACCGACAACTGAGCCTAAGCATGTACAGGATCTATTGCTGAAGCTAGAGTCTGCTCGTACTTCTTTGTTAGCTGTTTATGGAGGAGCAGAGAGTTCTCAGCTTGCAAAAAAGGGATTTACACATCCGGCATTTGGGCTTCTAGACATAAATCAATGGATAGAATTTGTTGGATTCCATGAGCAAAGACACCTAGAGCAGATCAAAGAGATTAAAGCACATTTATCCGTGTAGCTGTTAAATGAAAGAGTAGGATGAAGCTCTTTTTATGTATGCCGATAGCTATGATAGTGAATATAGTCCTAAAAAAGAAAATTCTTTATAATTAGTCCCTACGTAGTCTTATGAAAACGATATAAGGGAAAACAGACTGCCAATCTGTTGTCTGTTTTTTATTTTTCTCTTTACAAACCGTCGGTCGGTATGTAAGATGATAATCAGGAAATCATTCCAAAAGGAGAACGTGCTCATGACACAACAGAATCACTCCGTCTCCACATTTCAGATGCTATTAGCAACTACGGAAGAGATTATTCGTGAACGGGGATGCCGGCAAACCACCCTACAAGAAATTATGAACAGAACCAAGTTGTCAAAAGGGGCCATTTATCATTATGTGCAAAGTAAGGATGAGTTGTTTGCCTATATTTTGCAAACGAAAATGGAAAAGGTAAATGAACAATTTCAATATCAAGTTGAAATTGCTAAACGTGGAGAATTACACGATCCATTAAAATCGATCATTGATGGCTTTACTGAATTGCTAGAGGGAGAAAAGGAAGTCTCCAGTCAAATCTTTATTTATCTCCTCTCTCAAAAAGAGAATAAAGAGATTGCTACTTTATTGAACCGATTTCATCAATTCTCTGTTGATATGCAAATGAAGTGGATACAATGTGGGCAGGAGGCTGATGCTATTTCTAAAAATATCGATCCACTGAAACTAGCCCATTTTTTTATGACAAATATGTATGGGAGCATTATTGCAAAAGAAATGGGTATAAATCAATTTTCGGCTGATGATCTATACCTTATTATGAATGATTTATTACAAAACAAAAACGAAGACAGTCAAAAACAGTAGGCATAGCAGGGGGGCAAATCTTGATCTCCATCTACTTGACCTACAGGTGAAGGAGACGTTTCAAATGATACGTATATAGAATACTAGCTCCTACTTTAGTAGCTCATTATTTTTTTATCAAGTACAAACCGCCAGTCGGTTTGTTTGGCAGGAGTGTATAGCTTATATGGAAGTAAGACCTAAAAAAACGCGCAATTTTAAAATAATCCTTACGAGTATTCTATTATTGGTCATCTTGGTTATTTTGTACTACAGCTATAAAAATTACTATTACATAACAACTGATGACGCTCATGTTACAGGTGAAATCTACAAAATAGCGGCTAGGGTACCAGGGAAGATAGAACAATTCAACTTGGAAGAAGGTACTCGGGTGAGTATGAATCAAGTAGTTTCCAAACTTGAACAAGTAAATGCGAGTAATATTTCTTCTTTAGAAAACATGGTTGTACGATCTCCAATTGATGGGATCATCATCCAAAAGCTTGCAAATCAAGGGGAGATTGTAGGAGCTGGTAATCCGTTAGCTCTTGTAATGAACAAAGCAAGCTTATATATCCAGGCCAATATTGAAGAAACCAAAGCAGGATATGTGAAAGCCGGGCAGCCGGTAGAAATTCGCTTAGATATGTTTCCCGGTCATGTGTATCAAGGTAAGGTCGAATATGTCGGAGAAGCGACGCAGTCCACATTTTCCTTGCTTCCTCCAACAAATGCAGGAGGTAGTTTTACCAAGGTAACACAACGTATTCCGGTTAAGATCAGCTTTGTTGAACAAGCGTTTAATTTTAAGCCTGGAAGTAATGCTTCGGTCACGATTCTTGTGAGATAGGAGAGAAATCATGAGTAGAACGAAACAGCTTTATCTAAATCCTATGCATTCTTCCACTCAGAACTTTTGGCCTGCTGTATTTGCCATTGTGTTAGGCACATTTATGGCGGTATTGGATACGAGTATTGTTAACGTGGCTATCCCAGAAATGATGAATGTTTTTGGGGTTTCTACAGATGAGATTCAATGGGTTGTTACGATCTATACACTTACAATGGCTGCCGTCATTCCACTTTCTGGATACCTAGGTGTGCGTTATGGTATGAAAGTGAGTTATCTTGTCAGCCTGCTCCTGTTCACGTTAGGCTCGTTATTTTGTGGTTTTGCGTGGAGCAATGGAAGCATGATCGCAGCAAGGATTGTTCAAGCGATGGGCGGTGGCTTGATGATGACAATTGGACAGTCGATGATTCAATATGTTGTGCCTGCGGAAAAAATGGGCCCTGCAATGGGAGTATTCGGTATCTCGGTATTCGTCGCTCCAGCAATCGGACCTAGCTTGAGTGGCTATTTTGTAGAATATCTGGATTGGCGGCTGATTTTTACTGTAAATATTCCGTTTGGATTACTGGCTCTTTATTTGGTCTGGCGCTTTTTACCAGAGACAAGCGCAGAAGGAAATCACCGCTTTGATTTACCCGGATTTGTGTACGCTAGTATATTTCTTGTTACGATTTTGTTAGCCTTTACCAAGGGGGAACAGGAGGGCTGGAGTTCCTTTTACATCGTTTCATTATTTTTATCAGCGTTAGTTAGTGGTGTTTTATTTATACAGAGAGAGCTATCGACATCAGAGCCTTTAGTGGATATCCGTTTGTTTGCTAATCGAGATTTTACAATAGGTGTTTTGGTTAACAGCTTGATCATGGCAGCTAATTTCAGTGTCATTTATCTGCTGCCCATTTACTCGGAAAATATGTTAGGAAAAACAGCAATGGAAACAGGACTTCTCTTACTACCTCAAGCTATTGCATCTGGTATTGTAACTCCGTTAAGCGGAATGCTGGCTCCTAAATGGGGGGTGAAGCCTTTTATTATTACTGGAATTGCACTTTGTATCCTATCTGGGGTCGGCATTGCTCAGATCGACCTGCATACGGATATGAACTACATAACATGGTTACTGGTACTCAGAGGTGTGGGAATGGGGCTATGCTTAATGACTTCTATGCATATTCCTCTGCTAGCCATTACTGATCAAAGCAGGATACCGGCAGGATCTGTCATTACTAACGTTTCTCGACAAATGGCTATATCGATTGGAATTGCTGGATTAATTAGCTATTTTTATCAACGAGGTGCTACACATACCGTTCATTTATCAGAAACGGTTACATATAAAAGCGTAGTAACTAGTGAGACACTCCGCCATTTTATACAGATGTTTAGTAGTAAAGGATTTTCGAGCGAGGAGGCTCACGGTATGTCATTGGGAGTAATGGAGCAACTGGTTCGAAAATATGCTACTATTCAGGCTTTGCAAGATAGCTTGGCCATGGCAGTGATCGCATTCATAGTAGCTCTTGCATTGATTTTTTTGATACGGGAAAAGAAAATATCTGATGTAGCCTCACCAAAACAATCAGTGCCACATGAATGAAAAAATGGAGGATACTTCGATGAAAAAAAGTGCGAAGCTGACACAAAAATAGCACTCTCTTGTATTATTGTAAGTAGCATTAGTTCCCTAGTCGGTTGTACTAGCATCGAACCGGAGAAAATCGTAATGGCTTCAGTGAAGACGGAAGATTCAGTGAATGTTAATCAAAACAAGTCTACTAACAATCCACTCTATAGCTATACATCTATTCCAAAAGTGCTGGGAGGGTGGCAAGCGTACAGGTGTACCAGAGGAAGAGATAGCTTCGATAGCGGAGGAATGGTAACAATCACGGAAAATGCCAAGTGACAATCCAAGAAAAGAATGGGAGAGAAGATGATGAGTAACGTGCAAAATGGTCGGTTTGCTGCAACAGCTGGAAAATCATTTGTGGTGTTTTACATTGGGATGCGCATCAATAAATGGTGGGCTATCCATAAATGGTTTCCTGTCTTTTTAGCAATGGTGAAAATGCTTAAAGAGTTATACCAGCACCCGGAATTAGGATTTATGGGAGCAGAATATTGCTGGAATGGTAGAACAATCAGTCTCATACAGTATTGGAATTCATATGAACAGCTAGAAACCTATGCACATGGGGGCTATCATCTGGAGGCTTGGAAAGCTTTTCAACGTCAAATAGGTTCAGATGGAAGTGTAGGTATTTTTCATGAAACATACAACATGGAACCTGCCAAGTATGAGGCGATTTATGCGAATATGCCGTTGTTCGGACTAGCAAAGGCAATTGGGCAGGTACCTGCAACAGGTAGATATCAAAGCTCTAGAAAAAGATTAACAGCACATCCTCCTGAAGAGAAAATAGAATAAAGCAGGGTTTCGTCCATGATGTTAGGTGACAGGCTGATGTAAGAATCAGCTTGTTTTTTATAAAAAAATATTGACAATGAGAATCAGTATCAATATTATGTAAGTGATAATAATTTTCATTTAAGGATTAGAAATATAGATATAAGGGAGAGATCTCCGTGAGCAAAATTGGGATGATATATGCGAGCATGACAGGAAACACCGAGGAAATGGCAGAATTGATTGCTGGAAGCATTCGTGAACAAGGGGTAGAAATTGAAGTAAAAGAGGTATGGAATGCGAAAGCTGCTGACTTGGTTGAATATGATGCGATCCTGTTAGGGGCATACACTTGGGGCGACGGAGATCTGCCAGATGAATTCCTCGACTTTTACGATGAAATGGACGGACTGGATCTTAGCGGTAAGAAAGCGGCAGTATTCGGTTCTGGAGATACTAGCTATCCGATGTTTGGAGAAGCTGTAGAAACGTTGACTAAGAAGCTGCAATCCTTAGGAGCAGAAATCGTGTTGGAAGGCTTGAAGGTAGAGCTGTCACCTGGAGATAAGGAGATTGAGGAATGTAAGGAGTTTGGGTCTATCTTTGCACAGAAGCTTGGGTAATAGCCTGGGGTGAGAGTAACTTCTATTAGATATAGTGATCAATGATAAAGAAGCCAGAAGATGAAACAGAGAGTTTCTGTTTTTTATGTCTGGTTTCTTGTTCTGTTCAGCTTTCCGCTTGGAATGCTTTCGCTTATAAGGTGAACATGATACAAAAAAGCCCCGGAGAAGGTCTCCGGGACGAAGGTGAATAAAAAATCTTATTGTTTGTCGTAGGTAACTTTATTGGTTTTACCTTTACCTTTGAATTCCCACAAATCATCTTTACCATCAGTATCATAGATGGTTCCATCAATGTCAGCATCGTCAAACTCATCCCAGATGTCATCACAGATATCCTTGATGAATTTTTTGATTTCTGAATCGCTTAGGTCTTCATATTTACTCTTGTAATCATCGAGGTCGACTTTAATGGTTACATCGATATCATCCTCATCACCTTTTAAGGTAATATCCCATTCGATTTTTTTCCATTTACCATAATCATCGTTCAACTCGTCTTCCAGATCATCTACATCATCTTTTTTGCTCTTTTTCTTTTTATCTGTATCTTTTTTGTTTAATTGATCTCTATAGTAGGTAACGTCTTTTTCTAACGTAGAGATTTTAGAGTCCTTGTTAGCAAGCTCAGCTTGTAGTTGTGCGATTTTAGGGTCTACACGGTCTCCTACAGTTACTGTAAAGGTAGATTGATCCCAAGAAACATCCTTGTTAAATACGCCTGCCATCATGCGTAGTGGGATGTATGTAGTCCCGTTAACGATGAATGGTTCGGTATCAGTATTAACTACATAGCCGTTATACTTTACTTTCACATTGTTATAAGTAGCTTGAATATTTTTTTTCACAACAGCTGCATCAGTTGTAGCAGGCAAAGCCCCAATTAACAAAGCTGAGGACAGCAAAAGTAGTGTTTTCTTTTTAAACATGTCATTCCCCTCCAGATAGTGGATCAATTCGTCTTTGATATTCATTTGTAAACACTTTATCCTGATATTGAAACGGCAAATTGGCTTGGAATTCTCCCTACATTCGAATTCCTATGAAATATACGGCTAAGTATCAGAATAGTGCTTATCACGGTTTTTTACAAGAGAAAAAAGTCATACTCTCGACCCATTTTCATCTTTTTTCCTGCTAAGTTTGTTTGATTTTTTTCCAATATTTTAGTTAAAAGCTTTCATATTGGGAAAGTTTCTTAGTTAAGATAAAACTATCCAAAGCATATAATGGTAATAATTACTAATGTTTCAGTTAATGTAAACTTGAGGAAATGGTGTGAAAAGCCATTTAATCATTACTTCATGATGCTTAATAAGGTAACATTACCGTTTTAAATAAGGAATAATAGACTTGCAATTCGAAACATATAAAAAATATACTGAAGATACTCCCCAAAAGATTGCTGGTAATAATAAAATCAAAAATAGAAGTACTATTACAATTCGTTCAAAAAATATCCACTTTAGAGAAGATCACAGCATTGCGATTAATCCCAATATCAACTACTATGGAAAATAACTGTACTTTTGTAAGTAAATAAATAATAGTATGGGTGGTGTCAAGTTGAAACAGCAACACAACAAAAAGATGAAAGCTGGATCAGGTAAAAAAGGTAAAGCATCTGATCCATCTTCAAAATGGATTTTTTGGAGTATCGGAATCATAGCTGTTTTAGTGGTAGCGTATCTCTTCCTTATGCCAAAATCAACGCAGTTGGCATTGATGGAAGCTACAGACTATGAAGGGCAGCCTTATCTTGGGAAAGAGACTGCCAAAGTTAAAATTGTTGAGTTTGGTGACTATAAGTGCCCAGCCTGCAAAACATTTAATGAAGAGCTTGTAAAACAGATTGATAAGGATTTTGTAGAGACTGGAGTAGCTCAGTTTTATTTCTTGCAAGATCCATTTATTGCTGTAGATTCTCATCGTACAGCTTTATTTGCTGAAACTGTTTATGGAGAATTAGGGAATGATTTTTTCTGGAAATTCCATGATTTATTGTATAAAAACCAACCAGCAGATCTTAAGCTAGAAGGGCAGGATTATTTTACAGAAGGTATGTTAAAAGATCTGATAAGCCAAATAGCTGACCAACAACAAACGGAAAAGGTAATGCAGGCTTTTACGGCTAAGAAATATCAAGCGGCTGTTGACAAAGATTTAGCTATTGTAAAAAGGCTTGATGTAAGGGGAACGCCAACCTTATACATTAATGGGAAGCGATTTGAGGGAAGTACGATGGATGACTTCAAAAAAGCTGTAGAAGAAGCAGCTACCCCTGCTACAGAGGGGAAATAGTGCATGAATAAGTCGTTAGTATTTTCCTGGATTACTGCACTTATTGCAACGATTGGGAGTCTTTATTTTAGTGAAGTAATGCATTTTGTACCATGTACGCTTTGCTGGTATCAGCGAATTTTGATGTACCCATTGACAATCCTGTTAGGGATAGCTGTGTATCGTAATGATACCAGTATCTATAGATACATATTGCCGCTTTCAATCGTGGGAATGATCACTTCAGCTTATCACTATGGCGTGCAGAAGGTACCATTTATGAAGGGGGCAGCCCTCTGTACCCAAGGTGTGCCGTGCACAGGTGAGTATATTAATTGGCTTGGCTTCATTACAATACCTTTCTTGGCATTAGTTGCTTTTGTGATGATTACAATTTGTCTGCTTGTAGTGAAAAGAGAGGCAGATGTCGAGTAAGGTAGAAAAAGTGAGTATAGAAGTATCAAATGAAATGCAAAAACGATTTGAAAATAGAAACAGACAAACAGAGTGTTGGAAGAGTCAATTCCAACACTCTGTTTGTTTATGCAACAGTATATCGATTCGTCTGCCAAGCCGAAATGTCAGATAAGCTACATAACCAGCTAGCTTTTCAATCACGTTTTATCTAAGAGGATATGAAATATCAAAGGTACCGGAATGGTGATGTAGCTTCAAAGGGGACGAGTGAAAGTGGATTGCCAATACATATTTTTTCTTGTACACTTAGTAGTAGTAGTGGAAAATATAAAAAATAAAATATTTTCCTTGGTTCCCCAGGAGGTGATTTCAATGCAAGAACGCATTGCTATGTGTGTGAAAGAAGAGATAAAACAATATGGTATCAAATTCACAATGGCAAACATTGCTCAGCATGCAGGTATTAGTACCAAGACTTTATATGGCATTTTTGTATCCAAAGAAGAGCTGCTTGCCTACATTATTCAGCAGGATATGCAGCATTATTTCGATAAAGAAACAGAAATCCTACAAAATAAGCAGTTGGGACCGATTGAAAAACTAAAACAACTGTTTTTGGTCATCCCTAGTGAGCTTATCACGTTTGATTTACGATTTTTAGCAGAATTAAAGAGGTTTTATCCTGATCAGTGGCAGATTTTTAACACACTCATGCATGAGGGATGGGACAATATAAGTAGGTTTATGGAAGAAGGGATTGCAGAAGGGATATTTCGACCTGTGAATGTAAAGGTATTTATCCAGATGTTTATAGGCTCCTTACAACAGATGACCTATCAGTCTCCGCTCACACAGCAGCAAATGACAGTGCAAGAGGCTCTGGAAGCCATCATGGATATTATGGTGGAGGGTGTAAGAAATAAAGATAGTGAGCCGGAAAATAGAGAGGAGAGAGCGAAATGAGTTGGGTCTTTTTAGGGGTGGCTATTTTATTAGAAGTTGCAGGTACGACTATGATGAAGCTGTCGAATGGATTAACAAAGATATGGCCAACCATTCTTATGTTTGTGTTTTATCTGATTTGCTTTTCTTCGTTAAGCCTAGCTTTAAAAAAGCTAGAGGTTGGCGTTGTGTATGCAATCTGGTCAGGGATAGGTACCGCATTGATTGCGACTATTGGAATTATCTGGTTTAAAGATAGCCTATCCGTACAAAAGGTAATTGCTATTCTATTGATCATTGGAGGGTGTGTTCTTTTAAATTTGCAAGGAGACTCCCATGGTGGATCAGCAGAAGGAAAGCACAGTGAAGAAGCTGAAATGGTAGCATCTAATAATAAGGGTAGCTCGTACCGGTAAGTAAACAATCGGAAAAACATTCGGGTTGCAAAGGAGTGCACCAAAAGATGAGACTTGGAGCTGTAGAAGCAGGTGGAACGAAGTTTGTTTGTGCAATCGGGAATGAATATGGTGATATTTTGGAGAGAACTAGCTTTCCAACCACGACGCCAAAAGAAACATTGGAACAGGTTATTGCCTTTTTGCATCGAAAGAACTTAGATGCAATTGGGATAGGTTCGTTTGGACCGATAGATGTAAACACGAGTAGTAATACCTATGGGTATGTAATGAATACACCAAAGCTGGCTTGGAGAAATTATGATGTTCTTGGTCATATGAAAGAACATTTTTCGGTTCCAATTGCCTTTGATACAGATGTGAATGCTGCTGCATTGGGAGAAGCTACTTGGGGAGCCGCTAAAGGCTTAGATAGTTGCATCTATATGACAGTGGGTACTGGAATTGGTGTTGGAGCTATTGTGGAAGGGAAGCTTTTACACGGTATGTCTCACCCAGAGATGGGACATATTTTGTTAAAACCACATCATACAGATTCATTTACAGGTGTGTGTCCGTACCATGGTAACTGTTTAGAAGGCATGGCATCTGGACCAGCTATTGAGAAACGGTGGAATCAACAGGGAACAGAATTGCAAACAAGCACAGAGGTTTGGGAATTAGAAGCCTATTATCTAGCGCAGGCTTTGATGAATTATGTCCTTATCTTAGCTCCTAAAAGGCTTATCATAGGTGGAGGGGTTATGAAGCAAAAGCAACTATATCCACTAGTGAGTCGACAATTGATCGAACTATTACAAGGTTATGTGAGTGAAAATGAGTATTTCTATGGTGATTTATCAACCTACATTGTTCCTCCAGCCCTTGGAGATAATGCAGGGGTGTCTGGTGCTTTGGCATTAGCAAAGGGAAGCTTGGTGCAGGGGTAAAAGTAATTTTAGTTATGGAGGAATAGAAGCTGATAGGTGTTTGAAGATGATACTGATAATAAGTATAAAGGGTTGAGCAAATGAAAACTGCTCAACCCTTCTTTGTAATCGCACTGCTCAATCAAACGTAAAACCAACGTTGCTCCAACCGCTCCAGCTATTTATGCTTTTTTACAAGAAAAACTCATTTCCATAGTCTACCTCAGCTTTCCCACAACTTTTCCTCAAGATGAACATTCACCTGACATGCCCCGTTAGTACATTGTTCTTGTAAGAAGTTATTCTTGTAAAACTAACTATGAAGGGGTTTGATTTGAATGAATAAAAAAGCATCAAGATGGATGATTGGGGCGTTAGCACTAGCAGTTTTTGCACCAACGGCGGCCTTTGCGGCAACGAATACAAATGTAGATGAAACGAAAGTAGAGAGAACCTTTCATCAAAAAGGCGGATACGACTCACTTGAGAATAGACAAACCAATCAACAGGAATTAATGAAGATTATCAACAAATACAATCCTGATCTAGCTGACGATTTCCAGAAACTATTTGACCAGCAGGAAAAAGGGAAAGTGGAAGTGGATGAAGCAACGAAGAAAAAGCTAGATGAAATTCGTGAACAAGTAAAGAACGGTACGTTAACTCAAGAACAAGCTAATGAGAAGCTTGGTGTGAAAGGCTTTGACAAAGGCAATGTGGAATTTCGGAAAGTGGAAGTGGATGAAGCAACCAAGACAAAGCTAGATGAAATTCGTGAACAAGTAAAGAACGGTACGTTAACTCAAGAACAAGCTAATGAGAAGCTTGGTGTGAAAGGCTTTGACAAGGGCAATGTGAAATATGTGAAAGTGGAAGTGGATGAAGCAACCAAGACAAAGCTAGATGAAATTCGTGAACAAGTAAAAAACGGTACGTTAACTCAAGAACAAGCTAATGAGAAGCTTGGTGTGAAAGGCTTTGACAAAGGTAATGCGAAATATGGGAAAGTAGAAGTGGATGAAGCAACCAAGAAAAAATTAGATGAAATTCGTGAACAAATGAAAAATGGTACGTTAACTCAAGAACAGGCAAAAGAAGAAATGGAAAAATTGGGCTTTAAGCACGCTGTTCGTGAAGGCAAAGAAAATATCATGGAACAGATTAAAGTAGCAGCCGATGCGGATGATGCTGATACAGTGAACAAACTGCTACATGAGTTGTTAGAAAACATGCAAAACAAAAAACACCTAGAAGCAAATGCTGAATAATTGAAGTATGTATATAAGTGCTGATTCCGTCAAGCTAACAGACGGCTCTCTAGTAAACAGTAGGGAGCCACCTGTATGTACAAGGTACAAGGGGAGAAGAAGTGAAGTAGCTGATAGCAGAAAAAACAGGTAGAGCAAGATCCCTAGACAACTATCTACGATAACAACTTGCTGTTGTCCTATTAGGAGATATCTGTATACAAAAAAACGTCCGATTTGGCGAGTCGGACGTCTGTTTACTTAACTAGTTATTTCTGGGTCAGTTTATATCTGTTCTTTATTTATTTGTTCGAAGTAAGTAAATGATTGCTCTAAAAGATTCACCAGCTGGTCGCTCTGCTCCTTGCCCAAGTAATCAATTAACCCTTCAAAAATATTCGTAGCCTGTTCACTGGCCTCTTTGGCAATTTGTTTACCCTTTTCAGATAACGTTATTTCAGCTATTCTTCGATCTGTTGGATGGACCGAACGTTTGACATAATCATTTTTAATCAAATTATTAATCATTTGGGTTACGGTTGGAGAAGTGACCTGCAAAATTTTACTAATATCAGAAACAGTAATGCCTTCGCTGTCCGCCTGTTTACTACCTTCTTTTACAGCCAGCAGTAAACGAACTTCACTTGCTTTAATGTTCCATTTGGTTTGTTGTTTTCGCCAGTCTGACTTTGCTAAACGTGAGAACAGACTTCTTAATTGTGTAACATTCTCATAACTATTTGCATTCATTTTTACCACCTCAATTGTTATTTTATCGTAAACGAATACAGCAAACACAAGAGCTTTCAATATTCGGGAATGATAATGAAGGTATTAACTCAAAATAAATCTTGAAAATATAAAAATCAGCCTTATAATATTCATTAGGTTTCCTACCTAATTATTTTATCAAGATATAAGTTTTAAAACAATAGTAAAGGGGAATGGAATGGAGAACTTATCACAGAAACAAAAAGTTGTTGTAATGATCGCGTTAATGGCATCGATGTTTTTTGCGGCCATCAATCAAACGCTTGTCAGTTCAGCTATGCCAAGGATTATCGCTATGTTGGGCGGCTTGGATTATTACTCATGGGTCATCACGGTTTATATGCTAACCTCTACGGTGGCTACTATTTTGGTTGGTAAGTTATCGGATATCTACGGACGAAAACCGTTCCTATTAACTGGAATTGTCATTTTCATGTTGGGTTCCTTTCTTACCGGCTTATCCACTAATATCTTTCAGATGATTGTGTATCGAGGAATTCAGGGCATAGGTGGTGGAGTTTTGATGTCCGTCACGACAATGGCCGTTGGTGATTTATTTATGCCTCGTGAAAGAGCGAAATGGACAGGACTCATGATGGCTATTTTCGGTTTTTCCAGCGTTGTTGGACCGACCTTAGGTGGTATCATGATTGATAATATGGATTGGAAATGGTTGTTTTGGGCGTTTTTGCCTCTTGGAATTGTCGCTTTTATGATGATCTTACGGATGTTTCCAAAGACACCCCGTGTTCAATCTGAATCGATTGATTATTGGGGTTCGCTCTTTTTGTCTCTTTTCATTATTACGCTTTTATTAGGCTTTTCTTGGGCAGGATCAAAATATTCATGGAACTCCATAGAGATTATTGGACTGTTTATAGCAGCGCTAATCTTCGCTGTCATTTTGATTCTGATTGAACGCAAAGTAAAAAGCCCCGTTTTGCCATTGTCCCTTTTTAAAAACGGGATTGTAACCAATTCTAACGTTGTTGGATTTCTTATGAATGCAGGAATGATGGGGGCTATGGTATATTTGCCTTTTTTCGTACAGGGCGTTAAGGGCTTAAGTCCGACCCAATCTGGATTTGTTAATATGCCTATGTCATTGATGATGGTCATACTGAGCAGTATGGCTGGTCGATGGATATCTAAATCAGGAAAATACAAGCGCTATGCAATTTTCGGTATCTTTTTCATGATCCTGGGTATGTTGCTGATGGGATTTATGAACAGTATTGCATTAGCTGTGGTGAGTATGTGTTTGTTTGGATTGGGACTAGGATTAGGGATGCCAGTCTTTACATTAGCTGCTCAAAATGCAGTTCCGTTAAACCAACTGGGTGTGGTAACGGCTACAGCAACCTTGTTTAGAAATTTAGGAGGAACGATTGGGATCGCTGTATTCGGTTCTATCATGAACTCCATACTTAAGCGGAAGTTGGAAGAAACGATTGCTTCAGGAGAAGGTCTGAATCTGTCTCAATTAGACCCACAGCAAGCGGAACAACTGGTACCATTTCTAAATCCGCAAGTTCTATTGGATCAACCAAAATTAAAGATGATTGAAGCTACGTTGCCGGAAGGACTTCAATTGTATTTTGCACAAATGATGGATATGCTCCGATCCGTATTGAGCGATACGCTGTCAACTGTGTTTTTTACTGGGGCTGGGATCTTGGTTGTCGCACTGGTGTTGGTCTTCTTCCTCAAAGAAATACCGCTCCGTTCTGCCGATAAAGGTACATCACAGCAAGAAAGCTAACCGGAGCAATACGGGTACTATCGGAAGATGATGATGAAATTCTGCAAAAATAAAAATAAGCTGATCGCGATGGTGCGATCGGCTTATTTTCTGTACAGGTCATCTCATCCACGTATTATGCTTGTTCGTCATTTAAAAGATTATATTTCATCGCATATTCAACAAGTTCCCTTTTTCTAGAAACGTTAAGTTTATTCATAATTCTCGTCTTATGAGTATCAACTGTTTTGATACTCAACATTAATTCCTGAGCCGTCTCAACTAGAGAATATCCTCTTGCAAGAAACCGTAAGACCTCACGTTCGCGGGGACTTAAAATTACGTAAGGATTTCGTGAATCGGTTTCTGACGGCGTTCTTTTAAGTATTGATGAAATCAATGTCTGAGTTTCTTTTGGCCGAAGGTATACATATCCGTTCATAACGGTATCAATAGCTGTATATAATTCTTCATCTACTGCCGCCTTAGGAACGTAACCTGAAGCCCCTGCATGCATGATAGATGTTATGTAGTCTTCATCTTCATGCATTGTAAGTACAATTACTTTAGCTTGTTCATGACGCATTTTTATTTCTCTGAGAACTTGAATTCCGTCCAGGCGTGGCATACTGATGTCGAGTATTAAAATATGAGGTCTTATATCTTCATAAAGCCGAATTGCTTCCACTCCATCGGCAGCTTCACCTACAACTTTTAAGGATGGTTTCTTATGCAGTAGCAGTTTTAAGCCCGATCTCAGTAAAGAGTGGTCATCAACTAGCATGATTTGGACTGTCTGTTCCATTACTGCCCCCTTTTTCCAATGGTAGCGGGATAGACACCATGAGTTCGGTCCCACCGATATTCGTAGTTTTGACAGAGAAAGAACCGCCAAGCAACTCGGCTCTTTCCTTCATACCATATATTCCAATTCGATTTTGCTGGCGAGCCCTTTCAAAATCCTCCTGCTGGATACCGTGCCCGTTATCATGGATCGTCAATTGTATACCATGATCTACGATGCTCATATTAATCACAATCTGGGTGGCTACTGTATGCTTGACTACATTAGTTAGGCTTTCTTGAAGAATTCGATACAAGGCTACAGCAGCATGATTATCGATAATCATTTCATCTTTAGGGACGAATAGGATAACCGCAATACCGTATTTCTCTTCAAACTTTCTAGTATATTTCTTTATTGCCGGGATTAAACCCATATCATCTAAAATGGGTGGCCTTAATTCTACCGCTAAATCTCTAATTTCTCGCAAAATACTTGCCGCAATCTCTCGGCTGGAGTTCAACAACTCCTGCTGTTCGATATCTTTAGCTTCATTAGCCAAAACACGCATTGTGACCATCAGAGAAGTAAGAGCTTGGCTTGTTTCATCATGAAGTTCACGAGAAATTCTTTTTCTCTCATCCTCCTGAGCAGATAACAGCTTCAAGATAAGCGTGTCTCGAAGCTTGTCTTTTTCTTGAAGTTCCTTCAATAGTGTTTCTACCTCAGTGTTAGAGTTAATTAAGTTGTCAGCCATTTCATTGAAAGCTTGCGCTAGTTTCCCTACTTCGTCTTCACTTGTTACTTTAGCCCTCAAAGTCAAATTTCCAGCTGATATGCCTGTTGCAACAGCAACCAAACTATTAATCGGTTTCGTAATAAAGCGAGTCACATAATAAGTGATTCCAGCAGTTGCTATGCAAACCAATAATGTCGCTAAAATCAATTCACCAATCTTAATGAAAATATAGGTTTTTGCCTGTTTTTCCTCCATGCCAACGCGAACAAATCCTACCTCTCCTCCTTCTATGGGAACGAGGATATCGTGGATATTCCCTTCGTCTGAAGTTAGTGTGGCAACTTGTTGACTATTTAAGCCATTAGGAGTATGTGAAGGTAATATTCCCTTTGGTATGTGATTGGAGAACGTGTGCCCTACAAGACTGTTATTACTATTGATTATCAAGATATAACGAACATCTTCATTCGCTTTTTGTGCCTGGGAGATGAGGAGATGAATTGAAAATTGATCATCAGTAAGAATGTAGTCAGAGGACAATGCCGCAATATTATTCGCAATATTGACTCCGCGTTTCGTAAGCTCTTCACCCATCATTTTTGTAAGTGAATCCCAAATGATCCATCCTAAAACTGAGGCAAGAAAGAGTAGCGCAACGATAATAGTTCCAAATATCTTTTGGTTTATCTGAAATTTTTTCATCCATCTCATAAGTGACCTCATTTATAAAACCCTGTACTGTAAGCGGTGTCATATAATTGCGGATCAAAAGGAACAAATCGATCAATGCATAAACCCTGCAACGCTGGTTTTATGGTTTCTTGCTCGTGAATGGTTAAAAAACTCTCTCTAATAATTTTCTTTTCTTCATCTGGTAAACTGCTACTGATTACCACTGGACTGGTACCTGTTGGCTCTGACTTAGCAATAATTTGTAACGTATCTGCTAATTCAGGATTTTTTAGTTTGGCTTGTTCGTAAACCAAACTATTCACAGCAGCAGCATCAACAACCCTATCTATTACTGCTTTCAGAGAGTTTTCATGATTGTACGTATAAACATAGCTGCCAAAGAAATGCTCCGGAGTTTCACCAAAATCAGCTAACTTTTCGCTTACAAAAATATAACTGGAATAACTGGTGGGATCGGTAATGGCGACACTTTTTCCTCTTAAATTATTGATATCTATAATATTGCTGTCACGATTTACAACAAGATAACCATAATAGTACGGTACTCCCATTCGCTCCTGCATTGCAATTGCTTCAAATCCCTCGACTTGTTTGTAAGTTAAATACGCACCCGATGAAAGCAAGGCTATGTCAGCACCACCGTTCATCATTAGCATGCTTAATTCATGGTAACTCTTGCGCTGAATAAGAATTGCTGGCCTATTGAGTTTCTCACCCAGATAATCTGCAATTTTTCTGTAGTACATAACCGTATCACTCGGCGATAGTACACTTGAAATTGCCACTCGTATCGGGAAAGGTTCGCTATTTTGGGAAGTAACGGGCGTAACATCAGACTCAGAAAAAACAATTTGATAATTTGAATTTTTGTTCTGGCATCCTGACGCAAGTAACGTAAGCAAAATAATAAGTAGTATTCTCAGCGTCCTTATCATGCTTTTCTCCATTCTTTATAGGGAACTTCAAACAAAAATAACGAATCAACTCGGGGGTAGTAATCTCTGGATTGCATGTAGTGCTCCAAGTATAGCACATCCTCTATGACTACCTATACCCCAGTATTTACAGGATAGTGTACATGATCTTTAGAGTAATCAAGTAAAGAAAGCTTTTTTAAATCTGTAGCAAATTTCGGTACATCTCGTATAGGAATATTTCTGACAAGACCTCCTAAAATATCTTACAAAAAAATCAGATGTTTGCTGATATTTTTACAACGTAAATTTACACGATAATAAAAAACAAGGAGGTTAATATGACGCTAAGCATTTTTGAAAGCACTATCATAAATCCAGTGATCAGCTGAAATTTTCATTCACATCTAACTTGAAACAGGTAAAGGTTATAGAGATTAATACAAATATTTTCGCTAAAGAAAGGTTATGTGTACTAGCACAAAAACCAAAAAACGATGGTTATCTATTTATGTCCTATTCATAACAGCTAAGAATTGAGGTTGATGGTATGATTTCATTTTTAAAGCCGAAGATCAATACTACAAAAATAGCGACAGAACATATTCAAAAAACCTATAAGCTCTTCCGATTGCAATCATTAGTTGGTGTTTTTTTTGGTTACATGGCTTATTATATTGTCCGCAATAACTTTGCATTATCTACTCCTTATCTAAAAGAGCAACTCCACCTTAGTGCTACAGAAGTTGGACTGTTAAGCAGTTGTCTGCTAATTGCGTATGGAATTAGCAAGGGATTCATGAGCAGTCTTGCGGATAAAGCAGATCCTAAAAGGTATATGGCGCTTGGTTTGCTTATGTGCGGACTGGTCAATATAATGATGGGATTTACGACGGCATTCTGGATGTTTGCCGCTCTCGTTGTACTGAACGGTATTTTTCAGGGAATGGGAGTAGGGCCTAGCTTTATTACCATCGCAAACTGGTTTCCTCGTAAGGAGAGAGGTTTTGTCGGCGCCATCTGGAATATATCGCATAATTTGGGTGGTGGTATCGTAGCACCTATCGTTGGCGTCGGCTTTGCTATGCTTGGATCCGACCAATGGCAAGCAGCAAGCTACCAAGTACCGGCAGCGGTTGCTATCGTTTTTGCCATGGTTGTATTAGCCTTGACAAAGGGTTCCCCGGTAAACGAAGGATTGCCGCCTTTAAACGAAATCATCAAGGATGAGCTGGACTCGACTTTGCAACAAAGAGCTGATTCCAAACCGCCAGAGGATATGACTGTCTGGCAAATCTTCAAAAATTATGTATTATGCAATAAAAATGCATGGTTTGTTTCCTTTGTAGACGTTTTTGTATATATGGTTCGTTTTGGCATTATAAGTTGGTTGCCAATTTATCTGTTGAATGTAAAACATTTCACCAAAGTAGAAATGAGCGTTGCCTTTTTATTTTTTGAATGGGCAGCCATTCCGTCCACTCTCTTGGTTGGTTATCTTTCGGACAAGTTTTTCAAGGGATATCGCATGCCACCAGCTATCATTGCTATGGTGTTAATTTTCTTCTGTATAATTGGCTACTGGCAAAGTGGTACTTTATTTGCAACTACGGTCTTTGCCGCGATAATTGGTTGTCTGATTTACGTTCCACAATTTCTGGCTTCCGTACAAACTCTGGAGGTAGTACCACCTTTTGCGGTTGGTTCCGCGGTTGGTTTACGGGGCTTTATGAGCTATATCTTGGGTGCATCTTTAGGTACTACCCTCTTTGGTGTGATGGTTGACAAAGTAGGCTGGAATGGTGGTTTCTATGTACTATTGTCTGCTGTTGTCTGCTGCATTATTTTCTGTATATTGACCCATTTAGGGGCAAAAGAGCTAGAACGCAACAAGAAACAGGAAGCCTCAGAATTATAAAAAATGGCCCGAATTCTGAACAAGAGAGTTCGGGCTTTAAGCTTATATCCCATACGAAAAACACTAGAGCAGAACCAAAAGCACCAGATGCACTCTACAGCTTGAATGCATATAAAAAAGGTAGCACTTACTAGCGCTACCTTTTTTGGCTTTTTTACAAAGTAACTTCTGTTTCCTGTTTTGTGAATTGTGGAACTGGTGGTGTTTTGCGATTCAACATACTAACCCCTAATGCCGTCAGGGCTTCTGCAATAGGTACTGCCAGCCAAATACCATTTACCCCGAACCATTTAGGTAGGATAAACAACAGAGGAATAACCAGCAGGACACCACGGGTTAATATAATCCATAGTGATTTACGTATCTTCTGTATGGCTTGGAAGTACTCTCCATATACCAGATTATATCCTAAGAAAAGATAGTTGACAAAAAATAGATTCATCCCGTTCACGGTGATTTGAATCAACTCTTTAGATTGAATGTCAAACAACATGATAAATACATTTGAAAACAAAACTCCAAAAAGTAAGGCAGCTACTCCAAAAATCCAACCAGTTTTTACTGTTAAACGTAAGCTAGCTCGCAATCGTTCACTTAATCTTGCGCCATAATGAAAGCTTGCAATTGGTTGAAGAGCCGCCCCTACCCCCATGAACAATAGCAATAGCATGGCATGAATATAATTGACGATGGCATATGCTGCAACACCCTGTGCACCCAGATATTTCATGAAAGCTAGGTTGTATGCCAATGTAGTGATCGCGATGGTACTCTCAGCAATAAAGCTAGGGAAGCCAATATTTACTATTTGCCCAATTTCCTTTAGCTGAAATCGGAAGGCCACAAAACGCAATGTGCTACCTTTCTTACAAAAGTGAGTAAGTAGAACTAAAAAACCAATAGCAGCCGATAATATCGTAGCATAGGCTGCCCCTTTTACACCCATCCCCATCATGAAAATAAAGATATAGTTAAATATTATATTAAGGACCGATGTGACAATTAGGCCCATCATTGCTAGCTTGGGGTTTCCGTCATTACGGATAAAAATGCTCAAGATGTTTTCTAATACATAAACCATCCCGAAAGTTAACAGCACACGTAAATAATCAAGTACATAAGGCAAGATTGCCTTGTCAGCTCCAAAAATATAGGCAATTTGTTCAATATTTGTTAAGCAAACGACCATTATTAGACTAACCAATAGAATTGCCAGTGTAAAAGATTGAGTAAAAATCTGGCGAGCGTGTGTTACTTCATTTCTTCCCAAGGCAGCTGAATAGAGAGTAGCTCCACCCATTCCGATCCAAAGAGAGATAGAAAGGAAGATGGAAAAGGCGGGTACGGAGATGTTTACCCCAGCTAGTCCTTCTGGCCCTACCCCCCGACTGACAAATACCCCATCCACAAAAATATTAATCGACATAAGTAGCATGCCGAGTACAGAAGGGATGAGATACGAGATGAATAGCTTTGGCACGGGGGTCTCCCTTAGTTTAATTGCTGCGTCTGTCATAATACGACCTCCTTGTGATAGCTCTTATTGTAAACCTTCAAGCTACTTGAAGCTCAAGGGGGCGCAAAAATTTTTTTGTTTGTCAGTCAATAAATTTATTTGAAATCAGTCAGTTATAAGGGAGGTAGAGGGTTGGATTGGAATTTGGATTTCAGTAACAAATTCATCGGATTCACTGGTGATAGATAAATCTACAATGCCTAGCTCATAGGATTTATCAGTAATCTCATAATTACGCCTTCTGATTGCTGAAAGGAGGCGTTCATAGGACTGATCGAGCTGTTCGTAAGGTCCATAATGCATGGTACATGCGTACAAACCAGCTGGAATACTGGCATAGCGCTCTTTATCAACCGGAAGATCATCAATCATGATAAATAAACTATTGTAATCTTGATATTCCCCTTTTAGGATGGAGGATTTGGACACAGAAGTACCAATATCGCCAGCAAATAATGATACCTCTAAAAGCTGAAGATCACTTTGTAATGTATTAAGGTGATACTCAAACTCTTCATCAGAGAGGTCTGCTTCTACGACTATGGAGTGAATATAGCGCTTCGGTAAATCTTTAAATACGACGGAATCATCCGGTTTATCTACGCCTTGTTTGATGGTTGTGATCTTACTTTCCAAGCGATTTAGCATGTAGGCGATTTCCTGTTGTTTTTGTTTAAGCGATGTTCTTTGTTTTTCTAGGATGTCCAAAGCTAGATCTGGGGTACGTTCATCCATAAATCTTTTAATCTCTTGGAGTGGAATACCTAAATGGCGAAAAAACTTAATAGAAGTTAAAGTAGAAAATTGATCAATTGTGTAGTAACGGTATTGTGTTTTCTGATCAATACTTTTAGGCTGAAAAATGCCTTTTTCATCATAATAGCGAAGCGTTGATTCGGCGATCCGGTGCATACGAGCCATCTTGCCAATTGTAAATCGATTTTTCATAACAGATTCCTCCGGTTTGGACACAGGTTTCTCCTTTGTTTCCTAGTAATACATTATCTTGTCCAGTTATACAAAATCAATAAAGCCCTATAAGCATAAAAAAAAGACAGACGAAATGAGGAGTTTCGTCTGTCTTTATGAGATAACATGGATAGGGATTTTATTGATCCTCTATTCCGAAATAAGTGGTTTATCCGATGAATTCTTGTACCCAGTAACCGTTATAGTATCCTACTCCGATTTTTGTAAAGGAAGAATCCATAATGTTTCTACGGTGTCCGTCGCTACCCATCCAGTCTTTCATAACTTCTTCTGCAGAACGTTGTCCCTCAGCGATGTTTTCACCAGCTGTACGGAAAGAAATGTCATACTGCTTCATCATGTCGAATGGAGATCCGAAAGTTGGGCTGTCATGATCAAAATAATTGTTTTGTGCCATGTCTTTTGCTTTGTCTGTTGCCATTTTAGATAGTTCTTTATCCATGCTAAGTGGTTTCAGACCAGCCTTTGCACGCTCCTGGTTTACGATATCTACTACTTCGTTCACCATTGCGCTTGCTTCAGAAGATACGTTCTCTTTTGAATCGCTATCTTTTACTGGCTCTTTGATGGAAGGTTTTTTCTGTTCGTCTACAGAAGCTTTATCGGAATCCTTTTTAGAAGTCTCTTTGTCAGCCCATCTGTCTTTACCCTTTGATTTAGAAGGTAATTCAATGTCGCAATCTTCAATGTTTTTCAATTGATCGACGATGGATTTTCCCTTATCCGAATTTTGATTTAAAAGGCTATTTAATACATCGGTAGGAAGACAATCCTTAGAGTTTCCTTGCTTCTGTTTAAGTAAATCAGGCAATGCATTCAGATCAAGGTTAGCAGTACCTTTTTGGATCGGTAACTTTTTCACCGTGCAATCTGGAGAAGCAGCAAATGCAGACGTAGCGATACCGCTTACTGCCATTCCTACTGCCAATGCAAATACTGTTTTAGACATCCATTTTTTCTTCACTTCTCATCGCTCCTTTTTTTTACCTACGAGGTTAGTTGTCGGGTTCGGATTGAGGATACAAACCTACGCAGCATCCATGTGCGATTCACCCCAGGCGGTTAGCATAAGCCATACACCATCAGTCATCCCCCGTACTTCTCATGACTTGGGAAGTTTCGGCAAACTCAGAATAACAAAGTTACCAGCAAGGAAAAAGCGGTAGATAATTGGTAAAAGTAGATAAAAATTCCTATTAAAATTTGATGAGAAAAGGAGGAACTAGGAAGAGTTCAAGTGGCTAAAGGGATGAAGCTGGATCAAAATAATAGAAAATAGAGGCAGCGATAACAGGTAAGTTGGAAGAAAAAAAGCACATTTGTTAAGTTTAGGAGGGGAGTGAAGTAAATAAAACGATGAAAAATAGAAGGAATTGTAAATTTTTTTACTCCTATAAAAGGGTAATTTGCACGAGTTGGACTATGCAACAATCAACTAGATGTTAGAATTTAGAGTAAGAAACTAGAAATAATAAGAATGTAGGAAGAGGGAGGTGGATACAAGAGGAAAACAAACTTATATTTGTTGTTGTTAGAAAAATGTGATAATATCAGTTGTTGCATTCTAGGAGGGGGGATGAATGATGGCATTCCATTCTGTTTTATCGTCGGAATATTTAGAACTATTGGAGGATGTATTTGAAAAAGCATATGAATGTATAGTGGTGACTGATCCAGAGGGGATTATTCTAATGATGAATCATAAATATCGGAATTTTATTGGCATAGCTGACCCAATCGGTAGGCATGTTACGACGGTTATTGAGAATACGCGAATGCATGTAGTAGCCAAAACTGGCATAGCAGAGCTGGCTGAGGTTCAACGTATTAATGGCCGGGAGATGATAGCGAACCGTGTCCCTATCTATCGGGAAGAGAAAATGATTGCTGTACTCGGAACTGTTATGTTTCAGGATGTGCGGCAGCTTCACGCTTTGTCTGCTACTGTAGATCAATTAAAACAAGAATTAGATTACTATAAAGGTGAATTACAGAGGAAGCTGAGAGCAACCTATCGTTTTGAACAGATTGTGAGCACCAGCGACTTAATGAACAAATGTAAGGAACTGGCAATGAAGGTTGCTAACAGCGATACAACCGTACTGATTACAGGAGAGAGTGGCACGGGAAAAGAATTGTTTGCGCATGCTATTCACGCGGCAAGTCAGAGGGCGATGGGACCATTTATTCGTGTAAATTGTGCGGCTATCCCGGATAATTTATTGGAGTCCGAGCTGTTTGGATATGAAGAGGGAGCATTTACAGGGGCTCTACGCAAAGGAAAAAAAGGTAAGTTTGAACTAGCAGATCGAGGTACAATCCTTTTAGATGAAATTGGGGATATGCCACTAGCTCTACAAGCCAAGATCTTACGCATTTTACAAGAAAAAGAAGTAGAGCGAGTTGGGGCGAGTCGGCCACTATCACTAAATGTACGAGTGATTGCTTCTACTAATAAAGATATGATCGCTTTGATGAAAGCAGGCAAATTTCGCGAGGATTTATTTTATCGTTTGCATGTTGTTACCCTTACAATACCACCGCTTCGGGATAGGTTGGAAGACTTACCATATTTGGTAGAGATTATACGTGAGCAGTTGATGGAGTCAACCGGGATTGTAGTGAAAGGAATGGATGAAGAGGTATGGGAGCTGTTACGTTATCACAGCTGGCCTGGCAACGTCAGAGAATTACGTAATGTATTGGAGCGTGCCATGCATATGATGGAGGGAAAGTGGATTAGGGCCGAACATATTCTGTTACCTACATCCATACCAGGAAGCCCCATGCTACAGAGTAGCTTTCCTAGCCTCAAGGAGTGGTTAGCAAAAGCTGAACGAGAGGCGTTGCAACAGGCCGTACAACTTGCTGGGGGAAATAAACGAGAGGCAGCAAAACTGCTCGGAATTAGTAAATCAAGCTTCTATCAAAAGTGGGAGAAGCTAATCGACAGGCAAATAAAACAAGTGAAGTAGTAAGTCCAAGATACCGGAATGAGTCCAGAATCTTGGACTTTTTTATATGTACAGCTTACAACCAATGATTCATAAAGAGGAGAGCTTTTATGTATTTGCAGGACGCGAAGTATTACGTGATTTTTTTCCGGAAATTTGGACTTAAACTCAGGGGCGGCATGCGAAATCGTTCAGCTTGTAAAAGGCTGGGTACGATGAAAATGTTGTTAGTATCTGTCAGATTGACTGGAATGATGTTACATAACACCTTTGCTCAATAAATGGCATAAATCATGCTTCTTTATAGAGGATAGACACATTTTTGTCAGATGAGAGAGGGGAATTATTTATGTTTTTAGAGATCGTAGCGATCCTTGTGTCTTTATGTTTACTAATGTTTTTTGCATATCGAGGCTATCCTGTTATCGTATTTGCCCCCATTTTTACTCTATTGGCTGTCGTCCTATCGGGCTTAGCGTTACTGCCAAGCTATACAGAGACATTTATGACAAATGCAGCTAATTATATTAAGGCATTCTTCCCTGTATTTTTATTAGGAGCGATTTTCGGTAAAGTGATGGAATTAAGCGGAGCGGCTGGTTCTATCGCACAGACAATCGTCAAAGGGCTGGGATCAAATCGAGCCATGTTATCCATTGTATTAGCTTGTGCAATCCTCACCTATGGTGGTGTCTCCTTGTTCGTTGTAGCGTTTGCTGTCTATCCATTTGCAGCAGCTCTTTTTCGGGAGGCGAATATTCCTAAACGCTTGATTCCAGGCACGATAGCTTTGGGAGCGTTTACATTCACGATGGATGCATTGCCCGGTACACCACAGATTCAAAATATTATTCCAACGAATTACTTTGGGACAGATGCCTATGCGGCTCCACTTGTGGGAATTGTGGGAGCCTTCATGATTTTCGTAGGCGGGATGCTTTGGTTGGAAAGACGTCGCAAGCAGGCGGCCATAGCAGGAGAGGGATATGGTGACAATCACAAAAATGAGCCAGAAGCAAAAGAAGCTGAAAAGTATCCTCATATTGCCTTGGCTATCTTACCTTTGTTGCTTGTACTCCTCACCAATTTTCTATTAAGCAGAGGATTCATTGCAGTTGATAGCTGGTACGACCCAGCTATGCTTCAAGAAAAATTTAAGATTGAGAATGTAAAGACGGTAGCTTCTTCGTGGGCTTTGATCATTGCGTTGCTAGTAGGGGTTATTTCAGCTCTAGCTATAAATGTAAAAGCGGTGCATAGCAAACTGGCAGCAGGCCTTACGACAGCAGCAATGGGGGCTTTACTTGCCATCTTTAACACAGCTTCTGAAGTAGGCTTTGGGAACGTGGTAAAAACGTTGCCAGGGTTCAAAATCATTCAAAGCTGGATTTTGGGGGCAAGCGATCATCCATTGGTTTCTGAAGCCTTAGCGGTAAATGTACTGTCTGGAATGACTGGCTCAGCCTCTGGTGGTTTGTCGATTGCCTTGGAAGTAATGGGAAAACAGTACGTAGAGCTAGCAGATGCTGTTGGTATTTCACCTGAACTACTACATCGGATTGCGTCAATGGCTTCAGGAGGGATGGATACGTTACCTCATAATGGTGCTGTTATTACACTATTGGCTATCACTGGACTTACGCACCGTCAGTCCTACAAGGATATTTTTATCATTACCGTATTGAAGACAGTGACGGTTTTCATACTGGCTTTCGTGGTTTCCATTTTCTAATAAGATGGGTGTTGAAAAAGATAAGGATAAGGCTTTTGCCATGATAATAAGGAATAGGAGAAATGTCTAATGGGGTTATTAGATCAAAGAGTAGCATTAATTACTGGGGCTGCGAGCGGTATTGGTTATGAGATGGCACAGCATTTTGCCAAGGAAGGAGCGATCATCGCCATTGCTGATCTTAATGCGGGAGCGGTTGCGATGTCAGCAGAGAAGCTACGTCAGCAGGGGAATAAGGTGATCGGCTTATGCTGTGATGTTTCAAATGAGGAGCAGGTTGCAGTCAGCGTACAGCGGGTTGTCGAAGAGTACGGCAGATTGGAGATTTTAATTAATAATGCAGGTCTACAGCATGTGTCCCCAATCGAAGAGTTCCCGACAGAACGTTTTGAGCTGTTGTTGAAAGTCATGCTAGTGGGACCCTTTTTAGGCATTAAGCATGCGTTTCCTATAATGAAACAACAGGGATATGGTCGGATTTTAAATATGTCTTCTATAAATGGACTGATCGGATTTGCGGGAAAGGCGGCTTACAACAGTGCCAAGCATGGAGTGATTGGACTGACGAAAGTAGCCGCATTAGAAGGGGCCGTGCATGGGATTACAGTAAATGCTTTGTGTCCCGGCTATGTTGATACTCCATTAGTACAAAATCAGTTGAAGGATTTGGCTGTTACTCGTAATGTACCGTTAGAAAAAGTACTGGAGGAAGTCATTTACCCATTAGTCCCTCAGAAGAGATTGTTGTCCGTAGAGGAGATTGCAGACTATGCCTCTATGCTGGTAAGCGATAGATTAAAGGGAGTAACAGGTATCGCCGCAGCTATTGATGGAGGATATACTGCCCAATAAAAAGCCTTAACTGAAGAATGCAATAGAAAAAGCAGGTAATAGAGAAGAATCAGAGGATTCCTTTCGCTATTACCTGCTTTTCTATCTATTTTCTTATTGGAAAGAAAACGTAATTTCTTCTAAAGCTTCAATAAAATCAACGGTCATACTTTTATCTTCAATAAACCACATGTCATCTTGCTCAAAAAAGAAGGTGATGCCTTCAACCGTACTGGAGAGTGCAATTTCATTCGGTTCGGCTTTAGAAATCCCCATGGAATAGCTTTTATGTAGGCTGGTACCCCCACCGTATCGGACGAAAAAGCGAATGGAATCGCCTGATTTGAAGCCCCAGTCTTTTTTGAACCAAGCAAGTGCTTGTGGTGTAATGGTAATGGACATTGAGAGCCACTCCTTCATCATGTCATCTGGAGATTGGTCGATACAGAAGTATCCTTTTATTGTAGCATACCAGATTTTTATTGAAACATGATAGGATATAAGTGTAAAGTCTAAAAAAGTTAGTTAAAAAAATACAGGAAAACGTGTGAGAAACATCACATACATATATATGGTTATCGAGTAAGATTAGAGTGTACCAAGGAGCTGAATAGAAAAAGATAGCCCCAAGGCGGTTTATAAGGAATTGCTTTTATGCACTACTTAACATCATTAACAAAAGTTCCTTGTAAACTAGAATGTGAAAAATTTCACTTTCGCTTTATTTTTTTAACGTGTACGTGAAAATTTTCACTAAATCAGTGGATACAATGCTTTCTTATTTAATAAGGAGGAAGAAACCATGAGCAATGAGATAAAAGTGCAAGAGCAAGCAAAAGAAGAGGCAGTAAAAACAATGATTGATACCTTGGTCGAGAATGGTAACCAAGCATTAAAAGACTTTGCTAATTACGATCAGGAGAAAATTGATAGCATTGTAAAAGCAATGGCGTTAGCTGGGTTAGATAAGCACGTATATTTAGCCAAACTGGCTCATGAAGAAACAGGACGCGGTGTTTTTGAAGACAAGATGATCAAAAACATTTTCTCTACAGAATATATTTATAACAGTATTAAAAAAGATAAAACAGTTGGTCTCATTCGTGAAGATGAGCAGAATGGTATCATCGAAATAGCTGAACCGATTGGCGTAGTAGCAGGGGTTACACCAGTAACAAACCCGACCTCTACCACCATGTTCAAAGCAATCATTTCTATTAAAACAAGAAATCCAATTATCTTCGCCTTCCATCCATCTGCACAGAAGTCTAGTGCAGAAGCAGCGCGTACATTATATGAAGCAGCAATAAAAGCTGGTGCTCCAAAGAATTGTATTCAGTGGATTGATCAACCGTCCTTAGAAGCAACTAAACAATTAATGAACCATCCAGGCACAGCTCTCGTATTAGCAACAGGTGGAGCTGCCATGGTGAAATCAGCTTATAGTACAGGTAAACCAGCACTTGGTGTAGGTCCTGGTAACGTACCTTGCTATATTGAGCGAACTGCGGTAATCGAGCGTGCAGTAAATGATCTGATCTTATCTAAAACGTTTGACAATGGGATGATCTGCGCTTCTGAACAAGCTGTAATTGTTGACGCACCAATCTATGAACGAGTAAAACAACTTATGATCTCTAATAATTGTCACTTTTTGACACCTGATGAAAAGGCAAAAGTGGAGAAATTGGTCATAAATGAAAATACATGCGCAGTAAATGCGGATATCGTGGGAAAACCAGCCGCAGTCATTGCTGAAATGGCCGGTATACACGTAGATCCTGAAACGAAAATTCTAATCGCAGAACTGACAGGGGTAGGTGCTGATCATCCATTATCCCGTGAAAAATTGAGCCCTGTCCTTGCATGCTACAAAGTGAAAAATGCGGATGAAGGATTCCGCCGTGCAGAAGAAATGCTTGAGTTCGGTGGCCTGGGACATACAGCGGTTATCCATACAGAAGACGATGATCTTATGGAAGCATTTGGAATGAGAATGAAGGCTTGCCGTATCGTAGTTAATGCTCCTTCTTCTCAAGGGGCAATCGGAGATATTTACAATGAGTTCATTCCTTCTCTAACGCTTGGTTGCGGTTCTTATGGTCGAAACTCTGTATCTACCAACGTAAGTGCTGTGCATATGATCAACGTCAAAAAGGTGGCGAAACGACGCGTGAACATGCAATGGTTTAAGATTCCAGAGAAAATATACTTCGAAAAAAATTCTATTCAATATCTGCAAGACATGCCTGATATCTCTCGTGCTGTAATCGTGACAGACCCAGCTATGGTAAAACTAGGCTATGTAGATAAGGTATTGAGAAATCTGCGCAGTCGTTCTCAATACGTTCATTGTAAAGTGTTTAGCGATGTAGAACCAGATCCATCTGTAACAACCGTACGTAAAGGAACCGAACTAATGACGGATTTCCGACCTGATGTGATCATTGCATTAGGTGGTGGTTCTGCAATGGACGCTGCGAAAGCTATGTGGTTATTCTATGAATATCCAAATGAAGAATTCCAAAACCTATACCAAAAATTCTTGGATATCCGTAAACGTGTTTATAAATTCCCTAAACTAGGTCGCCTAGCTAAATTCGTAGCCATTCCTACCACTTCTGGTACTGGCTCTGAGGTAACACCTTTTGCGGTAATTACTGACCGAGAGAAAAACATGAAATATCCAATTGCTGACTATGAATTGACTCCTGACGTAGCGATCCTTGATCCGCAATTTGTAATGACTGTGCCAAAAGTAATCACTGCTGATACTGGTATGGACGTCCTGACTCACGCGATGGAAGCTTATGTATCCGTAATGGCGAATGATTTCACAGATGGTCTGGCTCTAAAAGCAATTCAGCTTATCTTTGAATACTTGCCACGTGCCTATAAAGACGGTGGAGACGAGGTCGCCCGTCAAAAAGTCCACAATGCATCTTGCATTGCAGGTATGGCTTTTGCTAACGCATTCCTTGGTATCAACCACAGCTTAGCACACAAATTGGGCGCTGAATTCCATATTGCCCACGGTCGTTCTAATGCGATTCTGATGCCACATGTCATTCGTTTTAATGCGACTGTTCCAAATAAATTCGCATCTTTCCCTCGATATGAAAAGTTCATAGCACATGAGCGTTACGCTGAAATAGCTCGCTTGCTAGGACTGCCTGCTAAAACAACAGAAGAGGGTGTAGAAAGTTTAATCCAAGCGGTAGTTACATTAGGAAAATCTTTAGATATCCCAATGAGCATTGAAGCGAATGGAGTAAGTAAAGAAGCGTTCGAAAAAGAAGTGGATCGCTTGGCAGTTCTCGCATTCGAAGACCAATGTACTACTGCTAACCCTAAAATGCCATTAGTTACTGAACTTGCAGAGATTTATCGAAACACATTCAAAGGCGTGTAGAGCTACACAATTTGTGTTAGCTATACCATATAGCTTCTCCTTTCCGATTTCATATGATAACCTTCCCTTCACACTACTAAATTGGGCGAGCCGAATCTGGCTCGCCGTTTTTTTCTTTTCCCTAGGCGACAGCGATATTTTTATTTTAATTGCTTTATTCTTACTATGTAAAAAATTGTAACGAAACGTTTGTTAATTTCAGCATATTTCAGAAATTATATTTACAGTCTTCAAAAAATCAGATAATGTATTACAAAAGAACCATAGCAGTACAGTTGAGAGAGTAGTAAGAGAAGAGTAGATAGGTTTTAAGTGAACAGTGCAGGTTAGACCAGTATAGTACAGGTTTTACAGAGCTGAGGAGGAGAGTTAAGATGAGAAAAGTAACAGGGTTTATCATGTCCATTGGATTAGCGTTGTCATTAGCTGCATGTGGTGCTGCACCAACTGAAAAGCAGGAGGGAGCAACAGCAGCTGGACAAAGTACATCAGATAAGCAGGTCAAAATTGGTGTATCCCAATTTGTACAGCATCCTGCCCTGGATTCCATTTATCAAGGAATTAAGGATGGATTAAAAGATAAAGGCTTTGAAGAAGGTAAGAACCTGGAAGTAGATTATCAGAACGCAAACGGCGAACTGAATAATACGATCACAATTGCTCAGAAGTTTGCCAGCGACAAGAAAGACGTTGCAGTGGCGATTGCTACTCCGTCCGCTCAAGCTTTGGCTAAAGCAATTGGAGATGTTCCAGTAGTATTTACTACGGTAACAGATCCTGTATCAGCAGGATTAGTACCTTCTTTAGATAAACCAGATAAGAATGTAACAGGGACTTCTGATAAATTGTCAATGGAAGTGCAGTTGAAGCTCGTTCAAAAGTTCATTCCTACCATCAAAAAAATAGGTGTCATCTATACTACAGCAGAAGTAAACGCTGAGGTTCAGGTTAAGGATTTACAGGCAGCTGGTCAAAAAATGGGTATTGAAGTCGTCCCAGCAGGCATCAGCAGTCAAAATGAAGTGCAAATGGGCGCTCAATCCTTAATTGGTAAAGTGGAAGCTATTTTTATTCCCATTGATAATACAGTGGTTGCTTCCATTGAAGGCGTACTTGGTGTAGCGGAGAAGGCTAAAGTACCGGTATTTGCATCCGATATGGATACTGTTAAGCGCGGTGCAGTGGCTACGTATGGCATTGATTATTACAAGATGGGCAAACAGACTGGTGAAATGGTCGCACGTATTTTGAAAGGTCAGAGTGTGGCAGATACACCGGTTGAAGTAGGGAAGGATACCGAATTGGTCATTAACGAGAAAGCTGCTCAAAAGTTTGGTTTGACTATTTCAGATGATTTGCGTAAACAAGCGAAAGAAATCGTGAAATAACAAAGAGGGCAGCAATGCCCTCTTTTTAGCGTTTGATTAGATGGATTCATGCTTTGATAAAGCAGAGTTTTTATATGTATATGGTTGAGATTAGAAAGCTGAGATGAGCACAGGAGGATGACAGATGAGTGTAGCAATGATGGGAGCTTTAGAACAAGGATTATTATTTGCGGTTATGGCTTTAGGCGTCTATCTTACGTTTCGGATACTTAACTTTCCGGATTTAACGGTAGATGGGAGCTTTGCTTTAGGTGGGGCGATGGCAGCTACATTGATTACGGAAGGAACGCATCCCGTGCTAGCTACATTCGTTGCCACAGGAGTCGGGGCATTAGCGGGAGCATTTACAGGAGTACTCACTACTAAAGGTAAAATTAACGGTTTACTTGCAGGGATTTTAACCATGATTGCCCTATACTCGATTAATTTACGGATAATGGGTAAATCAAATGTTCCCTTGCTACGTGAAACAACACTGTATTCAATAGCACAGGATATGTCTATTCCAGACTTTACTGTTAATGGTATTACATTCTTTTCGGGAGTTGCCTTGCTTTTCCTGTTGGGAATCCTAATCTTAAAAGGAGTCTTAGATTACTTTTTACATTCTGATGTAGGACTTGACCTTCGTGCTACTGGAGATAATCCAACTATGATACGTAGTTATGGTGTTGGTACGGATGGAACATTAATTATGGGACTCGCCCTTTCTAATGCACTGGTGGCTTTATCTGGAGCACTGATTGCGCAATATCAAGGCTTTGGTGATGTAAACATGGGAATCGGCATGATTATCATCGGGCTGGCCTCTGTTATTATCGGAGAAGTAATTGTTGGAGATAAAAGCATCATGAGAGCCACATTAGCAGTTATTATTGGCTCTTTGTTGTACCGGTTTGTTATTGCATACGCACTAAAAATAGGCTTGTCACCTGGGGATATGAAGCTGATCACCGCTTTACTTGTGATCGTAGCACTTACTTTACCAAATGTTTTGCGTGGGATGAATAAGTACCTGCCTGTCATAGGTAAAGGAGGAAACAAATCATGCTAAAGCTAACAGATGTATCTAAGCTATTTTATGGAGGAACAGTAAACGAGAAAATCGCATTACAGCAGATTCATTTACATTTGAAGCCAGGTGATTTTGTCACAGTAATAGGTAGTAATGGAGCAGGCAAATCAACACTGCTAAATATGATCGGCGGAGCCTTGTTGCCAGATAGGGGACAAGTACTTATTGATGGACAGGATGTAACACGTAGGGGAGAGCATCAACGCGCCAAATATATAGGGCGAGTATTCCAAGACCCAATGGCGGGAACTGCACCCCATATGACCATTGAGGAAAATCTAGCTATTGCTTTAGCCCGAGGAGAGCGTAGACTGTTCCGGCTAGGCGTCACTAAGTCAAAACGAAACTTATTTCGTGAACAATTGAGCATTTTGGAGCAGGGATTAGAAGATCGTCTGCAAGCTAAGGTAGGTCTATTATCTGGAGGACAACGTCAAGCTCTGAGCTTGTTAATGGCAACTCTTACTAAGCCAAAAATCTTGTTATTAGATGAACATACCGCAGCACTCGATCCGAAGCGAGCAGCTCTCATAACAGCACTGACTAAGCGAATTGTGGAGCGTGATCAGCTAACGACTCTGATGGTTACGCATAACATGGAGCAAGCACTCACACTAGGAAATCGATTGCTGATGCTCCATGAAGGTAAAATCATTTTGGACGTAGGGCAGGAGAAAAAAGCTAACATGACTACAAAGGAACTGTTACAGGCTTTTGAAACAGCGCGAGGAGAGAGCTTTACGGAGGATCGGTATTTGCTGTCGTAATAGATTTGGGTTTGAAAATGTAAAAGCCAATGCTTATGGTCAAAAGACCTGGGCATTGGCTTTTTATATGAAAATCCCTATTAGCCGTTGATCAGACGACCAATGATTGGATAGTAGTACGTTCTACCTGTAAGAGAGTAGAAGATACCTTTGATTGGGCAGTAGAGTGCCATGATTCCGAATACAATGAGGAACGGAATGCCGATTAGTATGAACGACAATGCCCAAGAAATAGCGATCAAAACAGACATAGAAATATGGAAAACGAGTGCTTGCAGAGCTACGTTTTTTACATATCGATCAGATGCGAGTATCCAAATAATAATGGGCCCAATAATGGGAGCAAAAAAAGTGCTGGCATGGGAGAGTAATTTTAAGACTTGATTCATTTCCATAGCATAAACCTCCTATTCGTTATTGCAAATATCACATGAGTAACGATAGATTCACATGATATCACGTTCTAAATGAAATTTCAAAAAGTCATGCTCTTCTTTTACACTTTTATTTTACAAGTGAATCAATGGTTTTTATACCAGCAAACGAATGATTTTTATCTCCTTCTCAAGACTGAGGCGATAGTTAAATGATAATTGAACTATTGTCGAAATTTATATCTGAATTTATCGAAAAAAATAAAAAAATGTAAAAGGAATTTAAGAGGATGAAAAGAATGGTAAAAAGATACCCGAATAAAGAGTTTTTACAAGGGGAAAGGGAGGTTTTCAGATGAAGTGGAGAAAGACGATGTCCGCGATGCTTGCATCCGCACTGCTTTTTAGTACAATTGCAGGCGTGCCAACCATTACGGAAGCTAAGAGCAAGAAAGATACGAAGCAGCAAAAGCTTCACCAGAAGAAGAAAAAAGAAAAGGTAACGACCAAAGACAATTTTTCACCGGTAGATGAATCCACTCTCAACCTTGATCGTTTAGCGAAAAATCTACAGGCAAGAGGCATTATCGCTGAAGATGCTACCCAGGATGAGATTCGAGATTCTATCAAGGAATACCTGGAGGATAAGCGCATCCCAAGTGGGCCAGATACCTCCAGTTCATTTGGTGCTGAGGCAAAGCGTAGTCAAGAAGTTGCTAAAGAAGAGGTTATTCAGAATGTAGCTGAATTCAAAGGAAAGAAACGTTCTAGAAATTTTGATGATAATATGTTTGTTGATAATATCGTCGTTAGCCTCGTTGAGTTCCCAGATAGACGCCACAATGAATTACCAAAAGTGAAAGATTCGATTTGGACAGCTGATTTTAATGAAGAGCATTATGAAAAAATGTTGTTTGAACCGGGAGGATACACAACGCCAGAGGGCACGCCAATGACCACAATGGCTAAATATTACGAAGAGCAATCTCGTGATACCTGGTCGGTAAATGGCATAGTAACACCTTGGATAACCGCTGAACATTCTTATAAATACTATGGAAAGAATCGGAACGGTGGAGATGCTCGCCCACGCGATTTAGTAATTGAAACTTTGGAACAGGTAGGTCAGGCAATCGCAGGTCATGAGGAAGAGTACGATCAACGTGACCCTTACGATCTTGATGGTGACGGGGATCTAAATGAACCGGATGGCATTTTGGATAATCTGATGTTGGTACATGCTGGTATCGGGGAAGAAACAGGGGAGGATGATGATGCGATCTGGTCACATCGTTGGACGCTAAAAGAGCCTGTAAAGATACCAGGAACAAATTTACTTGCGTATGATTACATGATTCAACCCGAAGATGGGGCACCAGGTGTCTTCAGCCATGAGTATGGTCATAATTTGGGTTTACCGGACTTATATGATACGAATAAAGGCGGGCATGATTCTCCAGTTGGAGCTTGGTCATTGATGTCAAGCGGTAGTCACACAGGCTATGTATTTCAAACAGAACCCACCAGTCTTGACCCTTGGTCTAAAATGATGCTACAAGAAATGTACGGTGGGAAATGGGTATCTCCGCAGGTGGTAGATTATGCTGACCTACGTAAGAAACAGAGGTTTACATTGCACGAAGCGGTAAACCAAGATATTGATAATAATATGGTACTTAAAATTGATATGCCTGAGATTATTAAGGATGCGCCAACAAAGCCCTTTCAAGGTGAATATTCTTATTTTTCCGATGAGGGTGATAATTTAACAAGTACGATTACAACTCCTGAAATCGACCTCACGGATGCTACGGAAGCGACAATGACTGTTGATATGTGGAGGAGTATTGAAAAAAATTACGATTTCTTATACCTAAATGCTATTGATGTAGACACAGGCGAGGAGGAAATAGTAGAAGATTGGAGCGATGATCCCGAAGAATGGGAAGAAGAGGAGATCGATCTCTCTGATTATGTCGGTAAAAAAGTGAAATTTCAATTTGAGTACGTGACAGATGCTGCAACGACGAGACAAGGAGTATATCTGGATAACATCGTGGTATCAGCTGATGGTGAAGTGGTATTTAAAGATAACGGGGAAGGGAAGCCTAAGATGGAATTAGACGGCTTCACCCATTTCAATGGAAAAGGTAAAGAATATGATGCCTATTATCTCGTAGAATTACGCTCTTATAACGGTGCTGATGAGGGATTAAAATATTTTCGCCGTGGAGAAACATTTTTAACCTATGATCCTGGAATGGTTGTTTGGTATTACGATGGGCGATATGGTGCAACGGAAGATAACAAAACCAGCTTGCATCCTGGACATGGAATGCTTGGTGTAGTTGATTCTCATCAACAAATTCGTTATTGGGATGATAACAAGAAGAAACCAGCCGATGCTCGTTACCAAGTAAGTGATGCTGCATTTAGTCCAAATCCTACAAGTGAAATTAATCTTGATTATATCTTGGGTAAGATGTGGAGTCCATCTCGGAAGGGTGTAACAACCTTCTCTGATGAAAAGGATTACTCGATGCCAGGTCTAGAAGATGTAGGAATGGTACTACCACAGGTAGGTCTTAACATCAAGATTAAGGATGTTGAGGATGATTTTACAAAGGCTACAATTGAAGTGTGGAAAGACTAGGTAATAGGAACAAAAAAGACAACTTGTTAGAAAGTCTTCACGAAAAATTAGAAAATAGGTTACATCAATTCGAGCATTTGTGATAACATATGAATTGTTGGAAATAGCAACCTATTTCGACAAAAATTTACAAAAAATGTCGATCACCATAGAAAAGCCGCAGGTGGCTGGACACCTGCGGCGATCGCAAATAGTCGTACGGGGTAGGTAGCCGTTCGAGTCAGCCATGGCCACTTTTCTGTTTATTAGACAGACTAGTGGTCATTTCCGTTTGGCAGAGGCGGTCAGCAAGGCTATGATGAGTGTCCCAAACGTAATCATCAATGATAAGCCTTCATACACTGACATATGCCCACCCCCTTTCTGTGGGGATACGGTCCGCCTTACCGTCGTTTGACTTATCTGCTTACATTTTATTATATCATGATATTTTCCTTTGTTGTATTATTTTGTAAAATGTCATGATTGTTAAATCATTTTTAGACCGCTAATTAAAATAATAGCGCAAATCATGTAACGTAAATGAATAGTAGGTACTTTAAGCGCAAGCAAACTCCCAATAAAAACACCAGGAATCGAACCTGTTAACAGTTGGAATACGGTGGCATAATTTATGTTTCCATATAAAATATGAGTAAAACCAGCAGCGGTAACTAGAAAGAAAGCGTGGGCAATATCGGTTCCGACTGTTGAGGCACCTCGCATCTGAAAAAAGTAAAGCAAAACAAGGGCAAATAGGGAACCACTGCCGACAGAAGTAAGTCCTACGATAAAGCCTAAAATGGCTCCTGAGGTAATGGCTAAAATACTTTTTTCTTGCGTGGTTTTTTGTTGCCATTTGTTTGGCTTCACTTCTTTACGAGATTGGATCGTTTTAATCAACATGACAATAGGAATGAGAATCAGGGCAAAACCTAATACCTTTTTGACTACTGCATCAGCTGAACCGAAATTCGTTTGTATCCAATGTAGAAAATGGACTGCGAGAATGGCACTGGGAACACTTCCAATACCTAAGTAGAGTACAATGGTCCAGTCGATGGTTTTTTGTCTCCAATGCTGGAGAGTTCCAAATATTTTTGTAATGGAGTTATATACAAGATCTGTTCCTACGGCAATCGTTGGTTGAATTCCCATCATGATTAAGAAAGGCGTCAGTAATGCTGCCCCACCTACTCCTGTTAATCCGACAAGAAAGCCAACTAACAAACCGATGAGAGTTAATGAAATATCGATCATGCGAAACCCTCTCTTCCATGGGCGAATGCTACCTTACATGGTATGGAGTGGTTAGAATCGGGGTGCGTATCGACAAAAAAATAGGCGAAAGGCAGTTGTTATGTGCTAACTGTGTTTCTATTGTTGACTGTATATGGAAAGATTCGCTACAATGAATGCGAATCTATTTATGAAAAAAATCACTTCTTACGCTATAGACTTTCGAGTAATTTTTCCGCTGTTATAGTATAAGGGATCACTTATTTTGAAAGAAGGAAAGGAGCCTTGCAATATGGAACACGAGGTTGACTTAAAGGAGTCCGGCACCTCTTTCCTAGATGATATGGATACAAAACAAGTGCAAACTGAACCCGCAACGTTATCAGATTATGTACAATTAATGAAGCCAGGTATTATTTTTTCTAACTTACTAACTGCTTTTGCTGGTATTTGGCTTGCTTCAGCAGGATTTAAAAATTTTCATTTTGACCTTACGATTTATACGTTGATCGGAACTTCTGTAATTATTGGCTCTGGTGCTGTATTAAATAACTATCTGGATCGAGATCTGGATAAAAGAATGAAACGGACGCAAAACCGTGCCTTAGCATCAGGACGAATCCAACCACGTAATGCATTGATTTTTGGACTAGGTTTATTATTGCTTGGATTAATAGTGTTGTTCTTTCTAGCTAATCCACTGGCAGCAGTCTGTGGCTTGGTGGGTCACATTTTTTATGTGCTTATTTATACACCGATGAAGCGTGTCAGTACTTTGAATACCGTGGTAGGCAGTGTCTCAGGGGCAATGCCTCCTTTAATTGGATGGGCTGCGGTAACAGGAACGCTTGATTTGGGAGCTTGGACTTTGTTTCTAATAATTTTCTTGTGGCAATCTCCTCACTTCTTGTCATTAGCTATGATGAAAGTGGAAGATTATCGAGCGGGGGGTATCCCAATGCTCCCGGTGGTACGAGGATTTGAAGAGACCAAGCGTCAGATGTTCTTCTGGGGATCTGCCTTATTGCCGGCATCACTTATTTTATTCCTATATGGTAATGTAGGTATGTTGTATTTTATTGTCGCATCCATCATGGGAATTATTTACCTAGTACTTCTCTTCCAAGGTTTTTCAGTCAAGGATGATATGGCATGGGCGAAAAAGCTATTTGGTTATTCGCTCATTTACTTAACAGTAATGTGTGCAGCCATGGTTATTAGCGCTATTTTGGTTCACTTATAAAAAAGTTTGAAAAGTTGACATGTTTATCACACATTTATACAGGAACATCTCTTGCAAAGCGGGGGATGTTTCTTTACTGTTAAAGAAAGTAAGAAAAAATTCGGAATAAAGGAAGTTATTCAAAAAGATGGCGGTTACATTTTTGCGCCAGCTAGGTTCGTTGCTTCTTCAAAAAGATTTGCTACATTGATAAAAGAGGTATGAGAATGGACAAAAATGTAAAACGATTAGCGATCCTCTCGACTGTTGTTATGTTTATCGTGATGATTGCTGGTTCTTTAGTAACCAAAACTAACTCTGGTCTTGGCTGTGGAAATGATTGGCCACTGTGTAATGGGAAGTTTGTTCCCTCGTATGCTTTGGAGTCAATCATTGAATACGTTCATCGATTAACAACCGGTCTAGCGGGAATTGTAGTGGTTGTCTTTTCTATTTACTCCATTTATAAATACAAAGGTAATAAAGAAGTATTAGGACTAGCAATATTCGGAATGTTTTTTATTGTAGTAGAATCTATTCTTGGTGCCTCTGCTGTCATCTGGCCACAATCTTCACCTGTCTTAGCTCTACATTTTGGCTTTTCTTTGCTCGCATATACAGGAGTATTTATGCTCACTATGTTTGTTATTAACCATGAACGTCTTCAGAAACTAATTAAGGGAACTGTAGATAAAGGCTTTGGTTTATATGTGTGGATGGTAAGTGTATACGCTTACGGGGTTGTGTATCTGGGTGCCTATGTACGTCATACAGGCTCCAGCTTGGGCTGTTCAGGCTGGCCGCTTTGTAATGGGAAGCTAATTCCGGAATTGAGCGGTCAGGTGGGTGTTCAGTTTTTACATAGGGTGGCTGCTGCTGTATTGGTGCTACTAATTATCGGAATTTATGTATATGCTGCCAGACATTATAAAGAATCACGTAAAGATATTTATACCTGTTCTAAGCTAGCGCTGGGATTGGTTATTCTCCAAGTGCTTAGTGGGGGATTAGTGGTATTTGCTAATTTAGAATTATATGCTACTTTGATCCATTCTGCCATCATTACAGTATTTTTTGGAATACTATGTTATTTAGGTTTACAGACATTGAAGAGGCCATCCTAAAAAAGTGGAGATGGAAAAGAGCGAGGTTTTCTCGCTCTTTTCTTAGGTTAACGAATTATTAGATGAAGAAGCATGATCATCTTCCTTGTATTCGTCCTGTAAAACGGAGTATACCTTAGAATCACGCAATTCCCCTTTGATTAACACATTTTTACGCAATGTTCCTTCATAAACCATCCCCAATCTTTGCATGACACGTTCAGATAGAGTGTTGGTTGCTTCGCATTTACCTTCCATTCTCACGAGTCCAATTTCTTTAAAACCATAAGCCATTACAGCTCTAAGCGATTCGAATGTCATTCCTTTTCCACGATAGTCAGGATGTAGGACTGCACCTAATGAAGCGCTTTTTTCTTTATCTGCATATTGGAAAAGGCCGGCCACTCCAATGGTTTTACCAGATTCTCGATGGTAGATCGCCCAAATGAATGCTTTTTTCTCCGCGCAATCTGCCATGCGTTTCTCTAAGTACAAAACAGTATCCAATTTACTTTTATGGATTTTTCTAGGCACGTGATGTGTAGTTTCTTCCTTTGAAAAGATTTCAAATAGGTCATCGGCTTGATGTAAGGATAAATGGAGGAGCATGAGCCGTTCGGTTACGAGAACAGGGTAGTCGGTTATCATTAATCAAACTCCTTTGTAAGTATTAGTTTCTTATACGTATTTTTTCTTATTCTATGTATATCACAGGTTTTGGTAGAAACAAAAGAATATCTCCAAAACTTTCATCACTATCTTTTCTGAAGCAACGCTCTTACTTCTGGTACAATAGAGAAAAGCAAACAAATGATCGATAGAGGTGGAAGGATGCGCATTTTGCATACAGCAGACTGGCACTTCGGCAGATTGCTAGAAGGTCGGGATAGACGAATAGAACAAGCGGCTTTTGTAGACGAACTATGCCAGATTGTTGAGGACAAGCAAATAGATTTAGTAGTGATTGCAGGTGATGTGTATGACTCTGTAAACCCACCTGCGTGGGCGGAGGAGCTTTATTATGAAGCCTTAGAAAGATTGTCAGCAGAAGGTAAGCGCGGGGTAGTCGTTATTGCAGGTAATCACGACCAACCAGAACGGGTGCGCGCTGCTTCGCCACTGGCTCATAAGCATGGAATTGTGTTGCTCGGATTACCTAAGGAACAACCCTTGCTTACTAAAGTTGATACATCGGCAGATAAAGTAAGAATAATTGATGGCGGACCATCCTGGTTTGAAATTGCGATTCCAGGAGTAGAGCATACAGCCGTAGTTGTGGCTTTATCATATCCTTCAGAAGCACGATTAAAGGAATTAGTTAGTGAAAGCTTTACACCAGAGCAAATGCAACAAGCATTTAGCGAGAGAATCAAAGATCTTTTGCATGATTTAGCTAGCCATTTTCGTGAGGATACTGTCAATATCATGACGAGCCATCTGTTTGCTATGGGTGGACTTGAAACCGATTCGGAGCGTCCGATACAGATTGGGGGGACGCATACAGTTTCACTGAATGCATTCCCTCCGCAAGCAGATTATGTTGCATTAGGTCACTTGCACCGCTTGCAAAAATTGAGTGAAACACCTTTGATTCGCTATAGTGGTTCACCGTTATCGTACAGCTTTTCGGAAGCAGGACAAAGCAAGGCGGTAGTGATGGTTGAGATTATTCCAGGTCAACAACCGACAGAAGAAATTATTTATTTGAAATGCGGTCGAACCTTGGCAAGATGGAAGGCGACTGGCGGAATAGCAGAAGTAGAAAAGTGGTTAGAAGAAGGTAAAGATGCAGATTGTTGGATTGATTTAGAAATTCACGTGGATGATGTGATTGATCCCGCAGAGTTTCAGCGTATACGCAAGTTGAGCGATAACTTTGTAAAAGTACAGCGTGTGCTTGTTGCTTCCACAGAGCAAGAGAAGCAGGAAATTGAAAAACGCGAGGAATTGAATCCTGTACAGCTTTTTACTCGTTTTTATGAACGTAAGCGTGGAACATCGCCGGATGAACAGGTTATCCAGTTATTTTCCCGTTTGATGATAACCTCTGATGCTGAGACAAAGAAACAGCCAGGAGGAGATGAATAATGAAACCTATTCACTTGAAACTATCAGGATTAAATAGTTATCGGGATTTGCAAGAGATTGATTTTGAAACGTTATGTGAAGCGGGATTGTTTGGTATTTTTGGCCCTACTGGTAGCGGTAAGTCAACCATTTTAGACGCGATTACGTTGGCGTTATATGGACAGGTTGTTCGTACAGGCGGAGGTTCACATCCACAAGAGGTTTTAAATCAATTGGAGTCACGGTTGTTTGTCTCTTTTACCTTTGAATTAGGAAGCGCGAGCCAGCGACAACGATTTACCATCGAGAGGGAGTTTGGTCTCAATAAAAACGGTAATCGAAAGCAACCGGAAGTTCGTTTAATTCAACATGGATTACTTGATGATGAACAAGATCAGGTGCTGGAGTCTAAAGCCACAGCGGCTACATCTATGATTGAAAAGCTAGTGGGTTTGACCATTCACGATTTCACACGAGCGGTTGTGTTGCCACAAGGTCAATTCTCTAAGTTTTTGACCTTAAAAGGCAGTGAGCGAAACGAAATGCTCCAGCGTATTTTCCATTTGCATGAGTATGGCGAAAAGCTGATGTACCGAGTTAAAGAACAGATTGATAGCAATAAATTGTCTCTGCATCAATTAGAAGTGGAAGAAGCACGACTAGGGGATGCCAGCAAGGAAGCTGTTGAAGCGGCGACTCAGGATGCAAGAGTATTAGAGCAAGAGTATGAGAAAGCGGCGCAAATCCAAAATGCTTTGTTGAATCAAAAGAATGAATGGGAACAAATTCGCAAGTGGCAGTTCGAATTGGAAGAAATTCACCAACAACTGACAGAGCTTGAAGAGCAGGCTCAACAAATCATGTTGCGAAAAAAGGAGATAGCTAAGCTGGAGGCCTCTGTTTCCCTTTATCCATTGGTGCAGAAGGAAAGTCAGGCGATAAAGCTATGGGAGGAAGCTAAGCAACAGTTGCTTACTAAAAGAGTGGAGCGGGAGCAAGTCGAGCTGCGTAGTAAAGAGGCAGAACAAGTAAGCCAACAAACCCAGCAGCGTTTGCGACAAGAAGAGCCACAGCTAATCCAACAGCGAATCGAATTGCAACAAGCCGCAGAGTGGGAGCAAGAAATAGCAAAATTAGCTCAGGAGATCGGTCAATATCAGGCAGAGATTCGTTTATTACAGCAACAGATACATCAGGATGATTCTTTGCTATCAGCACTTGATCAGCAAAGAGCAGTAGCCGCTCAAGACTTGCAAAAGCTTGATGCAGAATGGCAACAGATCTCGTTGAGCACAGAGGAACGCAAGGCGATTCGTGCGATGCAACAGGCTAAGACTGCTTTTGTTCAGGAAGAGCAACGCTTTATAAGCGCCGAGCGTGAAGTAACCGAACTATCTCAAAAGGTACAGCTTGGTCAAACCCGATTAAGAGAAGCGGAGAACTTATATATAAAAGCTCATGGAAGAAGTACAGAGACCGAAACATCGTTGGGTGAAATAGAAGCTCAGCCGATCAAAAGTGAAGAAGACATTACTCGGTTACGTGAACAGCTAGTAGATGTAAAACGTATCGGCATTGATTGGCGTAGCTTTGAAAAAAAACAGGGCGATTGGGAATTAAAATGGACCGAATGGACTGCTTTGCATGCTGATGTAACAAAGAGATTACAGCAGGCAGAACAGACGCTGCAACACATAGAAACCAAGAGGAAGACTACTCAGGAACAGATAAAAGAGTGGGAGACAGATTGGTCTTCTTGGCAACAAACTAACATGGCTCATACGCTACGTTTACAGTTAAGAGCTAATGAAGAGTGCCCGGTATGTGGATCGACTCATCATCCTTATGAGGATGTAGATGAGGAGACAGGCAATATATTGCAGACAAAAATCCAAACAACTTCGCTACAACAGCAGGAAATCGCTCTACGTGAGCGTCGTGTTCATTTAGATCACCTGCTGGAACAGGCGGAACAAGAATGGAAGAGTGCTTCGGAAGCTTGCCAGCAGATGAGAGTTGAGCTGGCTGGTTTATTGGAACGAAAAGATTCCTTGCAAAAGGAAAACACACAGATCGAGCAAGACTTGCAATATATGAAACAGCAACTAATTCAATTGGGCGAAGAGTGGATTGTAGCGTCTGTTGATGAATTGGGCGGGAAGTTCAAACATGTGAGCCAGGAAGTAAAAGAACTCTCAGAACAACGCCACCATTTTGTGAAACAGCTAGATGAATTACAAAAGCTTCTGCGTGAACAACGTGATGAAGAATTAGAAAAGAAGGTTCAACAAGAAAAGATTACCACCTGGTTAGAAAGTCAACAGGAGCAATTGCAACAAGCCAATCAGCGTCTATTGGACAGTAAACAGGCCTTGTTAACGGCAGAACAGCAATTGGATGAGCTTCGGGGTGAAATACCACGTGACCAGATTGAAGCATGCCACTCTAGAATGGAAAAGATGGAGCAGAGACAGGAGGAACTGCGTACACTACGCGTGAATCTGGAAAAGACGCTAGAGGAATTACAACATCAAAAGCAAGCCAAAGTAGAACAGCGTGGGGAAAAGCAAGCGAGATTAACAGCGCTACAGCAGCGCTATGAGGATCGAGAGGCACAGTATAAAGAGAGACAAGAACGATGGCAGTTACGTACTCAAGGTAGGCCGGCTAATGAACTATTGCAGTCGTTGGCACGAAATTTACAGGAGCTACACGCAGCAGCAGAACAAGCAGATGCTCTAAAACTTCAGCTAACGAATGAGCGACAACAGTTGGTAGAATCATTGGTTGCATTGGAAGAAACAAATTTACAGCTTACGAAGCAAGCAAAGGAATTGGAATTGGAAGTGGAACAAGCTTTATCACATGCTGTATTTGCTGATCGGGAGACCGTCTATGAAAATTATGAGCGACGAGCTTTTTTGGAGCCTTATCAAGCAGAAGTAGAAAGCTACCAAAAACAGCTAACGGAATTGTCATATGCCAAGACACGTTTGATCGAATCTCTTGCTAATCGTTCTGTAAGCGAGCAGGCTTGGAATGAGCTATATGCCTCCTTTACAACAGGAGAGCAACGGTTGTCTGAATGTAGGGAATCGTTAACGCTGGCCAAAGAAAAACTTCTAACCGTGCAACAAAATCACGAGAAATGGAAAAAAATAGAGAAAGAATTCGGTGCAGTCATTGATGAACAGAGCCGTTTAGAAGAGTTAAGAAAGCTGTTTGAAGGAAAAGCATTTGTTCAATATATTGCTGAAGAAAAGATGATGACGATTGCCCGTGATGCTACCTATCATTTAGGACGTATGACTAAAGGACGTTATGCACTGGAAATTGGAGATGGTGGAGAGTTCGTATTGCGTGATGAAGCAGCAGGTGGACTGCGCAGAGCCGTTAACACCTTATCCGGAGGGGAAACATTCTTAACAGCATTAGCCCTAGCCTTGGCCTTATCAGTTGAAATTCAAATGCGTGGAGGTCGTTTGGAGTTTTTCTTTTTAGATGAAGGGTTTGGAACACTAGATCCTGAGCTACTAGAAGTTGTGTTAGATGCTTTAGAAAAACTAAGAATGAGTCAATTTACAATTGGACTAATTAGTCACGTACCGGAATTAAAATTGCGTATGCCGCGACGACTTGTTATTACCCCTGCTGAACCGCTTGGATCTGGTAGTCGCATTCATATGGAGATGGAATAGGAGGGGAGACAATTGGCTGTACAGTTTTTATTAGGTCGGGCAGGTACTGGCAAGACGGCTGCGATCTATACTGATGTAATGAATAGGCTCGATGAGGAACGGATGGGTCCCCCTCTAATCTACTTGGTTCCAGAGCAATCTACTTTTCAGGAGGAATATCAATTCATTAACCTACCTGGGTACTCTGGTCATATCAGAGCACAGGTGTTAAGCTTTGGCCGACTTTCCTACCGAATCTTACAAGAGGTGGGGGGACTGACGACGCTACCTATTGATGAACGCGGTAAGCAGATGGTGTTGCGTCTATTATTAGAACGTCATCAGGATGAATTAAAGGTATTTCATCGTTCCGCCTTGCAACCAGGATTCGCTGAAGAATTAGTACAAATGATCAGTGAGTGTAAAAAGTATAGTGTCAGTCTGGACATGCTAGAGCAGTTACAGATAGAGAATGCAACCCTACAACATAAATTACATGATTTGTTATTGATCATGCGTGCATATGAAGACTATGTTACAGATAAATATTTTGATAGTGATGAACTATATTCTACAGTTGCTAACAAGCTAGCTCAATCTAGTTTTATCGCAGATGCAGAGATTTGGATTGATGGATTTAGTGGTTTTACAAAACAGGAATATGCTTTGATTGAGCAATTGATGTACTGCGCTAAACAAGTAAATATCGCTTTATGTATAGACCCACAGGATCGGATGAAACCGCTAGATGATCTCTCACATTTTTATCCAACAATGGAAACGTATCAAAAGCTACTAGAGATTGCGATGCGAGGTAATATTCCAATTGAGGAGCCACGTTTGTTTGAGCATGACCATCGTTTTACTGATAGTCCATGGCTTGCACAGGTGGAACAAAAGTATTTTGACTGGAAAAAGCCCGCTGTATTACCTTCACCTAAGCATGTGGACGAGGTAAAGCTGTTTACAGCCGCCAATCGCAGAGCTGAGGTACAAGCTGTCGCTCTACAAATTTTGGCGTTAGCACGTGATTATGGCTACAGGTATCGTGATATGGCTGTGCTTTTACGAGAAATGGGAACGTATTCCGAAGAAATTGCGCATGTATTTACGAGCTATAACATTCCATATTTCCTTGATCAAAAGAGAACAGTAAGTCATCATCCTCTGATTGAATTTATTCGTTCATCTCTTGAGGTTATCTCTAGAAATTGGCGATATGATGCCATTTTTCGTTGTTTAAAAACAGACCTGCTGTCTCCGCTAGATCAGCCGCTTAGCCAATCGAGAGCAGAGATTGATTTACTAGAAAACTACGTGCTGAGTTATGGTATTCAGGGATATTATTGGTCCATGGATGAGTGGGGGTTTCACGGAACAAATACTTTATACGAACCAATTGAACCTATACGTCAACGATATGCAAAGCCACTTAAAACGTTTGAGACTGAGATGAAAGTGGCTTGCAAAGCAGGTGTTCGCCAAATGGCAACAGCCTTATATGAATTTTTACAGGTGCAAAATGTTCCTATTAAATTGGAAGAATGGCAGAAGCAGGCTGAATTAGAAGGAGATTTAGAAGCTGTCCGTGAGCATGAGCAGGTATACAATGATGTGATGGATTTATTGGATCAGATCGTAGAAGTAATGGGCGATGAACAAATGGAGCTTGTTACATTTGCTCGGATTATTGATACAGGTCTGGATAGTATTCGTCTTGCCTTGGTTCCTCCTTCGCTGGATCAAGTGGTTATTGGGTCCATGGAGCGCTCCCGTCAACCTGACGTAAAAGCATTGTTTTTGATGGGAGCAAATGAAGGTGTAATTCCACTACGTCCCAAAGAAGAAGGGATTCTAAACGAGGCGGAACGAGAAAAGCTGGAAAAGGCAGGCATTGAACTAGCACCTACGGCGAAGCGAAAACTAATGAACGAACAATATCTCCTCTATCGTGCTATGACACGTCCATCCGAGAGATTATGGGTTAGTTGCTCGCTAGCTGATGAAGAAGGCAAAGCCTTGTTACCATCGAGCCTGTATGAAGAGATGAAAAAGACCTTACCTGGTCTTACGATTGGTTATTTTCATAATGAACCAACTGCCCAACCACAGCTAGATATAGGTTTGCTGGGGAGACCAAGACAGGTGTTTAGTCATTTACTTACGCTAATTCGTCAATTAAAAAAAGGGATTCCGCTTCCGCCATTTTGGTGGGAGGTCTATGACTGGTTCCTGGAGCATTCGGAAGATGAAAAGCGGGAGAAATGGCTATTATCGGGGCTGGTGTATCAGAATCGCGCTTATCCGCTCTCGAAAGAAATTAGTCGTTCCTTGTACGGAAGTGAGATTCGGGTAAGTGTTTCCCGTTTAGAACGATTCCAAGCCTGTGCTTATTCTCATTTTTCCTCTCATGGCTTGCGGTTAAGTGAACGTCAAATGTACCGTCTAGAAAGATTTGATGTTGGTGAACTTTTTCATGCTTCTTTAAAAATGGCAGTGGAGCAGATGAACAAACAGCAGGTCAATTGGAGCGATATGACGGAACAAGGTAGCATGAAGCTGGCTGATCAGGTTGTGGAAGAGCTTGTTCCACAAACGAGAAGCAGTATTTTGCAACGAACCGCTCGTTATCGTTATGTAACGAAGAAATTAAAACGTGCTGTTGGGCGTGCGATCTCTGTACTGAGTGAACATGCAAGACGAAGTCATTTTGCGCCTATTGGTCTGGAAATTGCCTTTGGACCTGGTGGAGAAATTCCGGGTCTGACTCTAGAGCTGGAGGATGGAATCAAACTGCATTTGTTAGGTAGAATAGATCGAATCGATCACTCTGTTGGAACAGAAACCGAATTTTTGCGAGTGATTGACTATAAATCAGGCCCGAAAGCCCTTGTTTTGTCTGATGTGTGGAATGGATTGAATCTCCAATTGCTCGTATATCTGGATGTCGCTGTGAGCAATGCTGAGCAGTGGGTAGGCAAGCAGGCTGAGGTAGGTGGTGTCTTCTATTATCAGGTAGCTGATCCGTTCGTTGCAGCCAAACAGATGTTATCAGCTGAACAGGTGGAAGCGGAACGGCAGAATAAGCTGAAAATGAAGGGACTTATGTTAGCAGACCCACAATTAGCACGCTTAATGGATAACCAAACGGAATCAGGTAATTCCGATCTACTTCCGTTTGGGATAAAAAAAGATGGTAGCTTCACTCAATATTCATCAGTAGCTTCCAAGGAGCAGTTTGACCTCCTACAGAAATTTGTGCGGAAGTGTATTGTGAAGTTAGGTAGACGATTAACGGATGGAGATATAAGTATTGCACCGTATTTGCAAGGGCCAAGACTTGCATGTCAGACTTGTGCGTATAAGTCAGTTTGCCAGTTTGATAGTTTATTGGAAGGCAATCAGCCACGTTTATTAAGTAAAAAGACTGATAAGGAAGTTTGGGAATTAATTCGTGAAGAAGTCTACGAACAAGACGAGGGAAGGGAGGTAGGAGCATGAGTGAGCAGGAGAATATAATGGAACAAAAACCTAGTCATTGGACGGATGAGCAGTGGAGAGCAATTATTGAAAAAGGAGATAACTTGCTGGTAGCCGCCGCTGCTGGTTCTGGGAAAACCTCAGTATTAGTAGAACGGATCATTCGTAGAATTTCTGACGTTAACGATGCTGTAGGTGTGGATCAGTTGTTGGTTGTAACCTTTACAAATGCGGCTGCTGCTGAGATGCGCCACCGAATTGGTGATGCCCTGCGTCAAGCATTGGAAAGCGATCCTACCTCTGCCCATTTACGGAAGCAGTTGGTTTTGCTGCAACGAGCAACTATTACGACTTTGCATTCTTTTTGTTTGGGCTTGTTGCGTCAGTATTATTTTATGGTGGAGCTTGATCCAGGGTTTCGCATTGCAGATCAAATGGAGGCGGAATTACTGCGCCAGGATGTATTGGAAGAACAATTTGAACAATGGTATGAATCTGATGAGAGCTTTGCAGCACTAGCTGACGTGATGGTAGAGGGCCAGGATGATGAAGCGTTAATGGGGTTATTTATGCGCCTGTTTGATTTCTCACAGAGCCATCCGCATCCAGAGCGTTGGCTAAAAGATGCCGCTGATATGTTTGCCAATACACAAGTGGAAGAGCTACATGAATCTCCCTGGGTAGTTACGCTGTCAGGAGCTATTTCTTTAGAATTATCTGCTCTTGAATCGCAAGTAAAAAAAGCAATAGCACTTGCAGAAGAACCGGATGGGCCTGGAGCATATGTCCCTTTATTACAGCAAGAGCTTTCTCTGATTAATCAAGCAAAATGTGCTGCTGAGCAAGGCTGGAATCAGTTAGATGACAGTATGAGAAGTATTACATTTGGTCGACTGCCAGCAGTAAAGGATGCTGACCCGTTGATCAAAGAACAGGTACAAAAACTACGTAATGGCGCAAAGGATAAGATAAAGAAGCTGTTGGAAGAGTACTTCACGATGACGCCTGAGCAATATACAGCAGACCTACAGCGAATGGCTCCCTATATGCAAACGTTAGCTCGTCTAGTTAGTGAGTTTAAACAGGCCTTTCGTCAGGCGAAGCAAGAACGGGCTCTTGTTGATTTTAGTGATCTGGAGCATTTGGCTTTACGAATTTTGCAACAGGAACAGGAGGACGGCAGTTTCGTACCTTCTGCTATTGCCATGCAATTACAGGAACAGTTTGCCGAAGTGCTAGTCGATGAGTATCAGGATATCAATCTTGTGCAGGAAACGATTTTACAGTTGGTATCAAGGAAAGAGACAGCGGAAGTGGCAGCAAATCGTTTCATGGTAGGGGATGTTAAGCAGAGCATTTATCGCTTCCGACTTGCTGAGCCTAATCTATTTATGCAAAAGTACGATTCGTATGAAACCAATGAAGAAAAGGACCCTTTCGCCCCTAAGGAACAAGATGCACCTCTGGAGTTAAAGGGAAAGCGAATTGATTTGGCCGCTAACTTCCGCAGTCGAAAGGAAGTAGTGGATGCAGTCAATTATATTTTTCGTCTAGTTATGACACCTCGTGTAGGTGAGATTACTTACGATCAAGCGGCGGAATTGATTGGTCGGGCTTCCTATCCAGAGATAGAGCCTGAGCAATTGGCGGTTGAAGTTCACCTAATCGATCGTACGGGATTTGAATCGGAGGAATCCAACTCAGGGCAAGTGTCGGAGCGAACAAGTACTAACTCTATAGGAAGTATAGATAGCTATGATACTGAGGTAGAAGCTCTACCTACTCTGGAAGAGGAAGCTTCTGTTGCTCAGCTAGAAGCACGATTGATTGCCAAGCGTATTAAGGAGTGGCTAGAACCGGGTGTGGGCGGTCAGCCCTTACTCGTTTTTGATAAAAAAACACAGGGAATGCGTCCCCTGGAATATCGGGACATTGTTATTTTGCTCCGAGCTACAGCGGGCTGGGGACAAGCAATAGCAGACGAATGTAAGCAAGCTGGCATACCTATTTATGTAGAACAGAATCAGGGCTACTTCTCTGCAAATGAAGTGGATATAATCATGTCGTTACTACGCGTCATAGACAATCCGAAACAGGATATCCCTCTAACGGCGGTACTACGCTCGCCTCTTATTGGGCTTAGCGAAGAGGATTTAGCTCTGATTCGTGTGTTGACTCCTACGGGGCCTTTTTATCAGGCGGTCGAACAGTATGTAATGGCCGAAGAAGAACAGCTGAATCGAGTCGTCATGGCAAAGCTACGCCGATTTTATCGGATGGTACAAGGCTGGCGAACACGGGGAAGACGAAGCTCGGTGGCAGAATTACTGTCTGATATATATACAGAGACAGGCTACGTTGATTATGTAGCATCGCTAGAGAACGGTTCACAGCGGCAGGCAAACCTACGCGCATTATATGACAGAGCTAAGCAATACGAAGCCACCTCGTATCGTGGTTTGTTTCGATTTTTACGCTTTATTGACCGGATGCAGGAGCAAGAGAATGATCTTGGAGAAGCGAGGACTATTACGGAAAGTGAAAATGTAGTCCGTTTAATGACCATTCATAAGAGTAAGGGATTGGAATTCCCAGTTGTATTTGTGGCTGGAATGGGTAAACAGTTTAATCAAAGCGATATGAAAGGTCGTTTTTTACTGCACAAGGATCTAGGCTTTGGTCCGCAGGTAGCTGATGCAGTTTTGCGCCTGCGTTATCCCAGCTTAGCTTTTTTAGGCATTCGTCAAAAGCTTAAATTAGAGATGCTAGCAGAAGAGATGCGCGTACTCTATGTAGCGTTGACTCGAGCTAGAGAGAAGCTTATCCTTGTGGGTTCTGCTAAGGATTTGAGCAAATCAGCCATCGCTTGGTGCAGCCAGTCTACAGATAAAGAGACTCTATCTGATGAAGATTTAGTTCAAGCGAAGGGATATCTTGATTGGATTGGCAGAGCATTAGTACGACACAAAAATGGAGAACCATTACGCTTGCTGTGCCCAGATACTCAGGATAATTCCTCAATTCCTCTAGTACGTGATCCGTCTGTATGGCAGTTCCAGTTTTATCAGCCGAGCGATCTTATTGCGATAACCGAGCAGAGTGAGCATGATGAGGAAGTTTTTTCCTTATTGCAGAAACGAAAGCCAGTTCCTGATCATCCGCACTCGGAGGAGTGGCGTGATAAGATTAGGTCTGTTCTAGAGTGGCAGTATGCTCCACAGGTTGTATCACAGGTACCAGCTAAGTGGAGTGTCAGTCAATTGAAGAGCCAGGCTGTAAATCTAACTGAGGGAGTGGGAGAAGACGGCGTTAAGATTGATTGGGAGAATGATCGTATAGAAACACATTCTCAATCTGTATCAGGACTGGAAAGCCAAACCGATATGCAGTCGCCAACTCGATCTGTAGCTGAAGGATACAGTCATCTTAATCCAAACCTTGAAAAGATAGCAGAGAGTCCGAATTCTCATCGATCGAGACTCACAAAAAAACCGCGCTTTCTAGCTGATATGGACCAGAATAGAGAAGGAATAAACAGTGAAATTGATGATATAAAAATTATGACTAGCAGTGATCCTGCTACAAGCAAGATGGAAAAACGGGGGAAGCTGGAAAATAAAACACGGGATGAAAAACCTATTTTTACGAAGGCGGAAGTAGGTACCTTTACACATTTGATTATGCAAAATGTAGAGTTGAATAGAGCTTTAGATCAAGCGAATGTTACTGATCAAATTGAGCAAATGATAGCACGACAGATGTTGACTAGAGAGCAAGCCAATGTAGTAGATATTGCCTCTATAGCACGCTTTTTTGCCAGTGATTTAGGGCAACGTATGCAAAAAGCTATCAAGGTGTACAGAGAGTTACCATTTACACTTGCAGTTCCTCTACGTGATATTAGATCACGTTTGCTTGCCGAACAAACAGAATTATTACTAACTGATTCAGGTGATGAACGGGTACTTGTGCAGGGGGTAATTGATTGCGTTATTCGGGAGGAGAACGGTGGATTAACGTTGATCGATTATAAAACGGATCGATTACCAGCAAACGAGAACGAAGCAGTTCAACTACTCCGGACAAGATATAACGAGCAAATAAGTTTGTACACACGTGCTCTTGAGGAGAGCTGGAAGGAGCCAGTTACGAAACGCTATCTGGTAGCTATGGCAATGGGGCTTGCAGTACCATTGCATGAAGAGTAAGGATTTTTTGTAGAAAAAAACTAAGAGGTCTCCCGAAAGTCTAACTGTATGGGAGTAACCTCTTAGTTTTATTTTTCATGTTGTTTGATCATAACAATAATAGTGAGTACAATGCAGGTCAGTAGGCTAGCAATACCGATAGTAGCACCAATAAATGCTATTCCCAAACCTTCAAAGCCATTTACACAAAAGCTATATAGAACTGCCAAACTGCTTACAATAAATACAACCGTTGAAGGGATATACATGAAGACCGTGTTTTCAGGTTTTTTGATGTAAATAAAGTAGGAGATTGAGAATAATACGATAAAGGTAACGATAGCTATCATGCTTATTCCAAACAATTAACCATCACCCTCCTCACGATGTTGACCTGGTGTATCCCATTTTTAAACAGGAAATCTAGTATTGAATAATCAATTTATAGACAAAATGTGAGTTTTCTCACCAACTGACCGCAACTTCCCTCGATTTTTGGCGTACTAGTATGGAGGGGGAAGAAAGATATGGAAAGTAGAGAATATATGGAGTTTATGGGGGCCTTGACTGCAATAGCGCTACCTGTCTCCTTAGGATTATTGCTTGCCTATTTTATCCGGAAATTACCTGAATGGTTCAAGTAATGATGATGTTCTTTTCGTACCGCATGATTTCTTCTATAGCTGGGATCATAGATAATAGATTTATCATAATGAATGACATATAAAAGCAGGCATGACCCTTTGCTATTTTCGAAAAGACATGCCTGCTTTTACATTTCTACATATAAAAAGAGAGATAATAACATATTGGGAAGGCCTACTAAAAATAAATGAACTGCCCAAATTTGCTGTTTTTTGTGCTGTTTATCATAAAAAAGAGTGCGCTCATGCATTCTGCTGCTATCTAATAGAAAGGTAGAAATGAATGCACTGATGGCCCATAATAAAGCACCAATGATGACAGCAACTTTCAGCATAAGTAGGTGGTCTTGGATGAGCAATGAGACGAGGAGTGAGACAAGTAAACCTAAGCTTAATGATTTTAACATGAGTTCACCCTCCTTTCTCACTCATTTTTACGCTTGGCAAGCCGAAAAGGTTACAGGAAAAATGACATAAATCTATTCTTTATTACGTTGATTGGATAACGGATGGGAACGTGCTATACTTTGAAGAAAAAATTCTGGAGGAACCCTACGATGCAACCAATATCAGATAAAGAATGGAACCATTTTAAGCAAAAGCATGAAGATACAGCAATTATGCTAATTACGTGCCCTGATCGTCCCGGGATCGTCTCGACAGTTTCTCAATATCTATATGAACAAGGTGCTAATATCATTCAATCTGATCAATATACAACCGACCCAGAAGGCGGTCGCTTTTTTATGCGTATTGAATTTAAGCAAAATCGTCTACAAGAGTGCTGGGAGTCACTAAATCAGGGCTTTGCGCCGATTGCGAAACAGTTTGAGATGGAATGGAAGTTAGTTGAAGCCTGCAAGCGTAAGCGTATGGCCATTTTTGTATCTAAAGAAGATCATTGCTTAGTAGAATTGCTGTGGCAGTATAGTGCAGGGTATTTGCATGCGGATATTGCGATGGTAATCAGTAATCATTTGGATACGAAAGATATGGTAGAAGCGATGGGTATCCCGTTCTATCATATTCCCGTGACTAAAGATACGAAACAAGAAGCTGAGCAAAAGCAAATCGAGCTTATTAAAGGTAAGGTAGACATGATCGTATTGGCCCGGTATATGCAGATTTTATCGCCGACATTCCTTCAGGATTTTCCGTGCCAAATCATCAATATCCACCATTCCTTCCTACCAGCCTTCGTAGGGGCAAAGCCATACGAACGAGCGTATGAGCGTGGCGTTAAATTAATTGGTGCTACTGCGCATTATGTAACGGAAGAACTAGATGCAGGCCCGATTATTGAACAGGGAGTAGAACGTGTTACACACCGTGATGACGTAGATGATCTTAAGCGTTTGGGTAAACAAATAGAGCGGACCGTGCTGGCCCGCGCTGTTCATTGGCACCTAGAAGATCGAGTTCTGGTACATCAAAATAAAACCGTGGTTTTCCCATAAAGATCTGATAATTCTTGTTGTAGTATTTGATGGATGTAGGAGATGACCTTCTGAGATTCGGGGCCATGTAAAATAATATGACCAGAGTTTGGGAAGTATTGAACGGTGGTTTGCCTGCTCGTCACCTTTTGCTGCAAATACTCAGCGCTGATAGCTTGAACAGTATCGTCCTTTTTCCCTTGAATAATGTAATATGGGCAGGTAACGCGATGCATCATTATCTTTGTTTCAGCTAGCAACCTGCGGAATTGTATCATGCTAGAAAGTGGAATGCGCAATAGGCTAGCCAAGTATTTGTTGCTGTAGTTACTGAAGTCTTCTTTTAGATTAGAAAGGGACTGGGGAATGTCCCAATAGTAGTATGGTGTACACAGACTAAACAAGAGTCGAACAGGGTAACGAGCAGCTAGATGGAAGGCAAGTAAGCCTCCCATTGAAAAACCAATGATCACCGTGACATCTACGCGCATGCTAAGTCGTTGATAGGCTTGCTCGGCTGAATGTATCCATTGTCCGCGAGTGGAACGCTTCAAATGGTAACGATCAGTTCCGTGTCCTTCTAGTGTTGGGCACTCAACAGTATAGCCTTGATTACGCAGAAATTGGACAAGAGGTAACACATCATTAATTTTGCCTGCAAACCCATGTAAAACTAGGAAGCCAAGCGTGGTATCCATTTGCAAGCTCCTTTCTACATAAAAAAGGCGACCCAAGGGTTGCCTTTTTGTGCTAAGAATACGTGTATTCTTAGCTCTAACAAGTGCAACAGAAGAGGTGCTTTACTATATGTGCAAAGCCAAGCTTTCTATGTCTTGTTAGGTTATGCGTAATGAATTGAAAGTAACCGTGTTAGACGGAAACGTTTTTTAACTCGTTTGCTACTTGGAAGGAAGCGGCGGTGCACGCTTTAATATCATCTGCTGTGAAACCGTCCGCTACTTCTACTAAAATAAGACCCTCTGCGGTTACATCAAACACAGCACGATCCGTAATAATACGGTTAATGACCTGTTTCCCGGTTAAAGGGAGAGTGCAGGCAGGAAGAATTTTGCTTTCTCCATGCTTATTTACATGCTCCATAATCACAACAATTTTTTTCGCACCGTGGACCAAATCCATGGCACCACCCATACCCTTTACCATCTTTCCTGGAATCATCCAATTGGCTAAATCACCCTTCTCGGATACCTCCATCGCACCTAGAATGGCCAGATCAATATGACCTCCACGAATCATTCCAAAGGACTCAGCAGAGGAGAAATAGGAAGCACCCGAAATTGCTGTTACTGTTTCTTTTCCAGCATTGATCAGATCAGGATCTATGTCGTCAGCATACGGATAAGGTCCAATACCCAATAATCCATTTTCTGACTGCAAAACTACCGTTTTACCCTCCGCAATATAGTTAGCCACCAGTGTAGGCATACCAATTCCCAAATTTACATAAAAACCATCCTCGATTTCTTGAGCGGCACGCATGGCCACTTGTTCGCGAGACAAGGTCATGGATTATCTACCTCCTTATTTTAAACAGTGAGTAAGCGTATGATTGAACATTATTAATATTTTTAATTATTTTTTTGTAGTTCAATAATGTTATGCTAAGCTTTTTGAACGGTGCGCCGTTCGATACGTTTTTCAAAGGATGGGGCTTTAATCAAGCGTTGTACGTACACGCTTGGAGTATGAATTTGATCAGGGTCCAGCTCTCCTGCTTCTACGATTTCTTCTACTTCAACAAGCGTGATTTTACCAGCTGCCGCCATCATCGGATTAAAGTTACGTGCGGTTTTATGATAGATCAGATTGCCGAGTGTATCAGCCTTCCAAGCCTTTATTAATGCGAAGTCACCCGTAATCGCTGTTTCCATTAAGTATTCTTTATCATTAAATATACGTGTTTCACGTCCCTCGGCAATGGGGGTACCGACGCCAGCAGGGGTATAGAAAGCAGGAATTCCTGCTCCACCGGCACGAATTCTTTCCGCTAACGTACCCTGTGGAGTCAATTCTACCTCCAGCTCACCTGAGAGGAATTGACGTTCAAATTCTTTGTTCTCACCTACATAAGAACTGACCATTTTTTTAATTTGCTTCTGTTGTAGCATGAGGCCAAGCCCCCAGTCATCCACGCCGCAATTATTTGAAACCACGGTTAAACCCTGAACCCCTTTATCACGTAAGGCAATAATCAGATTTTCTGGAATACCGCAGAGACCAAACCCACCAACTAATAGCGTAGCCTCATCATGAATATCCGCAACCATGTCATGATATGATTCAAAAATCTTTGCCACGATGCACCTCTCCCTCCTGTTTAAAAAAAGCTATCACAGTTTTGTATAATCTGGGATGTGTGTAAGCGTTTTACAAGCTAAATTTTATCAGACTATTCAAAAAGATAAAAGGGTAGAACACAACTTTAGCGACCTATCATATCTTTTCTTTTTAAGGTAAGATTACTAAGGATAGATAGAGAGTTTGAAACGGAGGAAACCTGCATGATAAAAATGTTTGTAAGCGATTTGGATGGCACTTTACTTACGGATGAGAAAAAAATTGATCCAGCCGATCGTGAGGCATTGCTGTTTTTAGCTAAAAAAGGAATCCAAATTTGTATTGCCAGCGGTCGTATTGATAGAGATATTAAATGGGTTATCGAGGAGCTAGGTCACCAATGCCATCGTGTGAGCCAAAACGGTGGTTTTGTCATTACGCGTGAAGAGCAATTATTGCATGCTTGCGATTTTGATCCAGAGATGGCTCGAAAATTGTGTGAAACAGGAAATGAATTCGACGCGATAAGTTTGGTGAGTGTGGGCGATGAGGTGTACCTGACTAAAAAAACAGCGTACAAGGAAATTGAAGAGGCTCACAAGGAACAGATTAAAGAAGAACCAAACCTTATAAATATGTTCAGTGATCAACTAAAACCGACTAAATTAACATATATTGGGGAAATGGATATATTAAAGCAATTGCAACAAAAAGTACATGAACTCTACCCTGAACAATTTGATTCATTTGTGTCCTTTAGCGATTGTCTAGATTTAATGCCTTTACATGTTAGCAAAGGAGATGGTGTAGGCCGACTGATGAAAAACTTAGATTTATCTCCAGAGGAAGTGGCCTGCATTGGGGATTCCTATAATGATCTGCCTATGTTTGAAGCAGTGACGCACAGCTTTGCAATGGAGCATGCTGATGAGGCTATTAAAGAAAAGGCGGCTCATACTGTAAAGAGCGTACGTGAAGCAGCTGAGTGGGTTGCTCAGCAAAACGGTTGGCAATTGACACTCGCTCCTACATCTAAATAGCAAGAATAGAAATAAGGAGCAGCTTCTACGCATTGATGTGGGGCTGCTCTTTTATTTATGTTTTTGCGGTTATATTATTTTTTAAAATATTGAAAGCTATTGTAACTGCTAAGATATCCATATACAATTAATTAATTAAATATTTAAAATCTTTATTCGGGAAGTGATCGGGTGAGAAAAAGGATGTTATTAGGTGTTGCATTCCTACTTATGTTGAGTGGTTGCGATAAAATGAAATCGAATGTTGATCAGATGGAAGAAATGAGAGAAGGATACTTTGCCATGGGGGACATGGGGCTACAAATAAAGACGGTTCCAAGCTATCGTGTATCCACTTTAGAAACAAATGAAAGAAACACAACCTATGGAATTGTTGCCGCGGCCAAGGAAATGTCCTTATCCTTTGGAGCAAGCGGTAAAATAGCTCAAATCAACGTGAAAAAAGGAGATAAAGTAGAGGCAGGAAAAGTGTTAGCCCAGTTGGATACGACTGTATGGCAACAGGAAATTGCATCTGCCGAATCTCAAGTGGCACGGGCAAGTGCTGAAAAAATAAAAGGCTTACAGGGGGCTGATCAGCATGACTTGTATGATCTACAATTGCAAATTAATAAGGCCAAACAGAAGCTTGCAGTAGCCAACGATGAGCTGTCAAAAGGAAAACGATTATACGACAGCGGGGCTATTGCTAAAAGCGAACTGGATCGACTGGATCAAGCACAAAAACAAGCTATGATTGATTTGCAAGCAGAGCAGAATCGTTCTTCTAAATTGCAGCAAAAGCCAAGCTTCGCTGATCAAACCACTTTACATGCTGGCATTAAACAGGCGCAGGTACAACTGGCTAGAGCTCAACAAGAATTAAAAGCCACCCAATTGATTGCCCCTTTCTCTGGGATCGTTGCTGAGGTAAATCAGAATGTTTCAGAGCAGATAGGTTCTGGCCAAGCTGTTGTAAAGCTAATGGACGATAGTGCTTGGATTGTCCATCTTCAGGTAAATAGTGGTCAAATCACTCAATGGAAGCAAGGAGCAAAGCTTACGATTCAATCGGTTGGAAATACCTCCATTCCTGGCGTCGTCACATTCGTATCCCCCATACTAGATGAGAAAAAGGGTACATACACGGTAGAAGTAGCCGTGCTAGGCAACCCACAAAATTGGAAAACAGGTATGACTGTCTCTACCCAAATTACAAGCAAAGACAGTAAGGATATCTATGTTCCCGTATCAGCAGTCGGCTTACAGGATGGGGAACGATTTGTAATTGTCATAGATGGCGGAAAAGCAAAGCGGCAAATCGTTACAGTAGGTGCTATTCACAATGATATGTATCAAATTAAAGAGGGAATTTCTGATGGACAGGTCATAGTTCGATCTGGTTTATCATACGTAGCAGAGGGTGAAGCAGTGAAGGAGAGTTCCCATGAGTGATCCTATGACGAAACATCCGCGAAAGCAGTTGTTACTTCTTACAGTGGGGCTTATTTTGTTACTAGGATTAATCTCGCTTTCTTCCATACCTCTGCTCGTGTTTCCTGATGTGAAAAAAACGATTTATCAAGTTGAGATTACGGCTCAGGGACTTTCAGCAGATGAAGTAGAAGCACAGATTTCTCAACCAGCTGAAGCTATGATAAGAGAGCTTTCTGGAATTAAAAAGCTAACAGCTATCTCCAAGGAAGGGCAAGCAAAAATTGAAATTGAGACAGAGAATCATTTTGGCAATGATTTTTTTAGAAAGCTACAAGCTAAGCTAAACGATAGTGAAGGATTGGGGATTGGTAAGGATTCTATTACGGTAAAACAGGAGGAATTGTATCAAGAGCCTGTTGCGATTGTGTTTATGACTGGTCTGGCTATTCCTGAATTGAAGAGACTGGCAGAGAACGAGATAAAGGGTAGGCTCGAACGTATCGATGGGATATCACAGGTAGTAGTAAAATCACCCAATGTACAAAATGAGATTGAATTATTACTTCGCCCCTCTATGCTACAAGCCTATCAGCTAACGCCAGGTGACATTGTAAGAGAGCTGCAAAATAAAGGGAAGAATGAATCACTTGGAAGCATTGGTGAAGGTGTAGATGGTACCACGTTCTCATGGAATAATACGTCTCATTCTTTAGAAGATTTATCTACGTTGACCATTTCTACACCAAAAGGGGAAGTAGCATTACATCAATTGGTTGATATTCGTGATTCACGCTATGAGATTGGTGAGTCACTGAGGTTCTATCACGGAGAGCCTGTAGTTGAGTATCAGCTTTTCGCAGCAAACGAAGCATCCCTTCTTACAATTGATCAGCAGCTCCGTCAACAAACAGCTGAGCTAAATAGAGAAGCAAATCAGAAATACCAATTGTTTATCAGATCTGGAGCACTCCAGGAGGCTTTGGCATCCATGCGGATTGTCCTTGCTCTTTTTAGTGGAGTTTCCATTTTGGCAGCTCTCTATATTGGTTATCGGATGCGTCAATGGAAGGCTGGATTATTGCTATTAGTCTCCGTTCTCCTAACCTTGCTCGTGCTAGCGACTGGTCTTTATTTTACAGATCAGACCTTTACCATTGCTTCTGTCGGACCGCTGTTGGTGATAGTTACCCTATGTCTAGGAGCAGGTATGCTCTTATTTGAACGCTATGCGCTCATACAGATCTGGAATGATCAACAGGTTTGGCAGGCAACTAAGAGCAGGTGGATTCCTATTATCCTTCCGCTTGTTATCGTTAGTTTATTGTTTATCCCCCTTTTGTATAGTCGCCTTTTACAAGAAGAGGACAAGCTTAGTTTATTACCAGCACTTCCGATCCTGCTTTGGGGTGGAATCGGGGTTTGTCTGATCTATTTATACGTTCTACCAACAACTGCTGCTCTATGGCTTCGGGCACGAAAAGGACCTGATTCCAACGAGCACGAGCAACCTAGCAAGCACATAAGCAGCATAAATCGTCGTAGCTCACGTACAGAATTTAATCAAAATACAGATTCCCATGCCCTTCAACGCATGAGGAATTGGATACAACAAAAAATCATATCAACCTGGTACGAGCGTATGCAACTGGGCTTATTACCATATCTACTAGCGTTACTTGCTGCATGGGGTGTTTACTTCTTTTGTGGCCCGTTTGCGCAAGCTGACCCTTTCTTACAATGGAATCAAAATGAATCCAAAACACTAAGTGACACTAGTCAAACTTTTACATTGGACCTTCCGCCCTACACACCAATGGTAGAAGCTCTTCAGAAGGCCAAGGATACGGAAATCATGCTACGTAAAACGATTCCTGAGCTTCAAGATTCCTATATGGATGTGACACCGTCTAGCATCACGTTTTATTTACAGTATCAAAATCAATCTTCCTGGGAGCGTAGTAGTTATAAAATAAAACAGAATATTGATACAATATTATCCAATGTACCAGATGCTAATTATTCAGTTAAATTTGCTCAGTCAGGGGTAGAGAACGAAGAGAAAGTGAAATTTACCGTTCAAGGCCCCTCCTTGCCAAAAGTAAAAGAAGTAGCGAATCAAGTCATACAAGTAATGGAAAAGACAGGCGACGGGTTATCCTCACAGGTATACAATGTGATGACCAGTGAAAATTCAGAAGGGCAACAAATGGAGATCGTTCCCAAAGCTGAGATCACTAGTTTATACGGTGTATCTGCTGAAGATGTTGAGCAGCAAATGAACAGCTACTTAGGCCCACAAAAGGTGAGTACGGTAGAATGGGATGGTGTGAAAAGTCAGATTGTACTACGCTATCCCAAGTTGTACATGGATTATCCTGACCAGCTACAACAAGCGCCTATTAAGACCCTCAATGGACTGAAACCGCTGGGAGAGTTAGTGATCATGCAACATAAAACTCTATCTCCTACCTATATACGGACGGATAAGACGTATCAAATCAATATTCATGCAACCGTTAAAAAGCAGGGAGAAGGGAAGTTTCCGACTACACCAAGGACTCTGTATTACAGCATGCCAGAAACCTTCAAAAAAGAAATTCGATTGCCAACCGATTATAAAATAGTAACGCCACTTGATAAAGAACTAGAGGAGCACAGTGTAAAAGGCTGGGAACAAAAGGGGCCATTCATTGTCACATTCACGATCAGTATATTGATTGCTCTATTGGTAGCTACTGTGTTGAAACAGTTGCGTTCGACGATCATCGTTATCTTACTGACACCGCTACTGGTGGTGCCATTAGTTGCAGGGGTAGCGATTTGGGATTTACCTGTCAATCAGCCAGCGGTATTTGCTACACTGTCATTGATTACTTTTTTAACACAACAAATATTGCTAATGTGTCGTTATTTTGAAGAGTACCCAGAGCAAGGAGAGCTGAGCTTAATTCAATCACATAGGGGGAAAACGGCTACATTTATGTATATGCCAAGCCTTCTTTGTATCGTGGGCGTTTTTTTCATTCCGTTTCTGCCGTTCTTGTTTGGATGGACGAATCGCTATTTCTTTAGTTCCTTCTTGGGAGTTATGTCAGTAGGATTCCTATGTATTCCATGGATCATGCTCTATATAGTACCAAGCTTATATCGATATGGACCTAGTCAACAAAATGAGCATCGAGACCACATAGGAGTCATACTACGCCAATCATTTATCCATTGGTGGAATAATAGAGGGAGACGTTCTCTCACCAAATCAAGTGATTCTAACCAAAGCGTAGGGTGGTTAGTAAATAAAGGAAGAATAAAGAAAGAGAGCGCAGAAGAATCTGGAGATAGACGTGAAAAGCTCTGTCCAGAAGACTTTCAACCAATACCGCGTACGGATAGGTAAGCAAATCGATCATAACGATATATGTCTATAAGTGGTAGATGGAAAAGGGGCTGTCAACTAATTGGATAGCCTTTTTTCCATTGGTTAATCTTTCAGGTATAATGGTGAACATCATTTTATTTCACAAAGAGGTGACTTATGAATCGTCGAAAGGGACTATTGTACGTATGTATCCTACTACTGGCACTAGGTGTTCAATTCGTATTTTCTTCTCAACCGTATGGACAACAGGATATGCGTGGACAATTAAAAAAATATATCGATCTAAATGGTATTCAAAAAAAAGTTGGAAATATTTCATTTCAGTATGTAAACAAGGAGATAAGTTTTGAAAATAATGGTGTAGAGGGAGTTTTAGAATTCTTAATTCGTAAAGCAGGACACTTTTTTGGTTTTATGTTCATTGGAATCATGCTGTTTCAAGCCATTCGCTATTTGTCCTCTCCTGCTTATTCGTTACCATGGAGCCTATTTTTAAGCCTGTTTCTAGGGGTGTTAGATGAATGGCATCAGTCTTTTACACCGGATCGCTCCTCACTTGTTACGGATGTTGTTCTTGATTTTTCGGGAGCATTCATTGGCATAATATTTTTATTTGTCTATACAATTTTCAGAAAAAAACAAAAAAGTTTAAAAATGTTGTAACAGAATACTCACAGGTGTTAACATTTTACCGTAGGGTTGATGATAAAATTTAGGAAATCAACCATTATAAAGAGAGATAACACCACTATAGAATTAGGAAAAAGAAGGGAAGTCTGTTAAATGAAAGTACCTGTTGGTATTTCAAACCGTCATATTCACTTATCACAACAAGATCTAGATCAATTATTCGGTCCTGGCTATGAGCTTAAAAAGCTAAAAGATCTAAAACAAGTTGGTCAGTATGCATCAGAAGAAACGGTTAACATTGTTGGACCAAAAGGTAGAATTAATAAAGTGCGTGTATTAGGACCGGTACGTAAAGCAACGCAACTAGAAGTATCCCGTACTGACAGCTTTGTCTTGGGTGTAGAGCCTCCAGTGCGTGATTCCGGAGATATTAAAGGTAGCCCTGGTATCACTCTTGAAGGGCCTCATGGAACTGTTACCATTGATGAAGGTGTTATCATTGCATTCCGTCACATTCACTTCTCAGAAGACGAAGCAAAAGAATTTGGCGTAAAAGACAAACAATTTGTATCCGTTGAAGTTCCAGGTACTCGTTCCATTGTGTTTGAAAATGTATTGTGCCGTGTGCATAAGGATTTCCGTTTAGAATTGCACATCGATACAGATGAAGCGAATGCTGCTGGTCTTAAAAACAATATGGAATTAGAGGTTATTGTACCAGTTGATAATGGCGACACTTACTCTAAGTTTAAAGCACAAGAGAAAAAGCTAAGCCTTGTTTTAAACTGTGGAAGCTCTTCTGTAAAATATCAATTGTTCGAATTGCCTTCCCGTAAAGTAATTGATAAAGGCATTGTAGAAGAAGTAAAACGCGATGCTTATGAACAAGCAATTAATGCCATTTTTGATAAGTACAAGCAATATGATATCGCTATGGTATCTCATCGTGTCGTTCACGGTGGAGAGGATTTCAAGGAATCCGTCATTATTACAGACGAGGTAAAACGCAAAATCGATGCATTGTCTCGATTTGCACCTCTGCATAACCCTATCAACCTACTGGGGATTGAATTGGCGCAAAAAATTCGCCCAGATGCGCTTCATGTAGCCGTATTTGATACAGCTTTCCACCAAACAATGCCTCCAGTATCCTATTTGTATCCATTGCCATATGAATACTACGAGAAATACGGTATTCGTAAATACGGCTTCCACGGAACGTCCCACCGTTATGTCGTACAACGTGCTGAGCAATTAATGGGTACACCAAAAGAAAAATTACGTCTAATTAGTTGTCATATTGGTAGTGGTGCTAGTATTACAGCTGTTCGCTATGGACAATCCATTGATACATCTATGGGTATGACCCCACTTGCTGGTGTAATGATGGGTACTCGTAGCGGTAATATTGATCCAGGTATCTTGCCATACATCGCTGAAATCGAAAAAACAGATACAGCTGGTGCAATGGATATTTTGAACAAAGAAAGCGGTGTACTAGGGTTATCTGGTATCTCCAGTGACTTGCGTGACATAGAAAAAGCAACAGCGGAAGGTAACGAGCGTGCTAAATTAGCACTTGAGCTATTTGCACAACGTCTACATGACTTCATCGGTCTGTACTTGGCTCGCCTTAATGGTATCGATGGTATCATCTTTACAGCAGGTGTTGGCGAAAACAGTCAATTGGTCCGTCAATTGGTATGTAACGGACTAGAATACGCTGGTGTTATTCTCGATAAAGAAGCAAATCGCAACAATAAAGGAGAAGGCTTCATCAATAGTGCCTACTCTCCAGTTAAGATTATGGTAATCCCAACTAATGAAGAATTGGTAATGGCTACCGATGCTTACCAGCTTTTCCTAAATAAAACAGATATGGTACAAGTATAAAAGTGAAGAATGGGCTTTTCATTGAATCGTTTTGTCTGCTATACTTAGGAAATGAGCCTGTATGAAGTGGGGTTCTCGACACTTGGTGAAAAGATAAAAGGAGTGCAAAATGGATGGCAGTAGAAGTTGGAAGCATCATTGAAGGAAAAGTGACGGCAATTAAACCTTTTGGTATGTTTGTTGCTGTGGATGAAACGCAACAAGGACTAGTTCACATTTCCCAAGTTGCAAATGGTTTTGTAAAGGATATTAATGATCACTTTTCCGTTGGAGCTGCTGTAAAGGTTAAAGTACTCTCCATCGATGATGCAGGTAAGATCTCCCTTTCCGTTCGCGCAGCTTTACCAGCACCAGAACGCGAAGCTCGCGACGAACAAAAAGAGCGCGGTGGAGACCGTGGCGGCTATCGTGGTGGTGGGAATCGTGGTGGAGACCGTGGCTTTAATAAGCGTGACACTCCTAAGGATTCGTTTGAAGACAAAATGAAAAAATGGATGAAACACAGCGAAGAAAACATAGCTACTATCAATAAAAAACAGAATAAGCGCGGATACTAATCGCAGCGATGTTTATAAACAGAGAAGAGGAACTATCATGGTTCCTCTTTTCTTTTTCATGTTTTAGCATAAAATCTGGATATTTATAGAGAACAGGTGGTAATAAAACATGTGGAGAGAACTTTTGCAAGATGTTCCTGAGATTATGCGGATAACGGAAGAAGAACGAGCCATTCCGGAGGTGGCTTTGTTCACGGTAACTTATCTTAGTGATACTCACCCTGTAAAAGCACTTTTAGCTATTCCAGATCAAAATTTGTTATCGCATCATAAAACGGAAAGTCTTTTGCCAGCTCTTCTATACTGTCGAGGAGGCTATAAGAAAGTCGGGAGGGTGCAGCCATTGCGAATTTCTCAAATGGCAGCTTTCGGTTATGTTATTGTTGCTCCTCACTATCGGGGAAACGAGGGAGCCTCTGGTAAAGATGAATTTGGTGGAGCAGAGCTGGAGGATGTGTACCAAGCGTATTTTTTGCTCGCTAGCATACCCTTTGTAGATACTAATCGCATACATCTATATGGCTTTTCACGTGGTGGCATGATGGCATTACGTGCTGCTATGCTTCCTAATCGTTATGCGTCCGTAGTTGTTTGGAGCGGTGTAAGTGATATGCGTCTTACGTATGCAGAACGGCAGGATTTGCGTCCCTTATTGAAAAAAATAATGGGTGATCCAGATGTGGCTCCCCAAGCATATGATAGCCGTTCACCTGTGAGACAAGCTGAACAAATCACCTGTCCAGTTTTGATCATTCATGGTCAAGTAGATGAGAATGTAGGAGTAGAACATGCGACTCGTTTGGCTAAAGCTCTTGATCTACATCATAAACCACATGAGTTGTGGCTGGTAGAGGATGAGTCCCACTTATTTACTTCGGAGCAGATTGGAGAATATACGAAAGCTATGTTTCGTTGGTTAGAAAGCATTTCTATTAAATAGATAATAGGATAAGTAAAGCCAGTTAAATTAACATATCAATGTTTAACTGGCTTTTTTAGTGAAAGTAAATTATTTTAATTATTGACAATATATTGAATTAACAGTAAATTTAAGTAAAGTTAAATTATGCTATTTATAGAAGGGAGGTGAGAGTATGAAAAATTATACAACACCAAAAGTGAAAGTAGTAAACCCTGGCGTAATTGATGTAATTGATTCTTGTCAATGTGGTTCAAAAAATGGAGCAGGAGCGTAAGACACATAGGTAATAGTAGTAATGGCACTACTTGTAAAAATAGTGCCATTACTATTTCTATTAGGAAAGGAATGATACGATGTTAGTAACCGATGATGTATTAACTTTTCCAAAATTAGCTGTCTATCGAGAAAAGGAAGACTATATTATTCATAATTACTTGGTGAGTAGTTGGATTGTGTTGAATCAGCAAGAATATGAAATAGCGCATGAAATGATTTACAACAAAAAGTCACCGCAGGGTTTAATTGATGAACAGTACGATGCAAGTTTGGTAAAAAGGGTCATTGGTTTGATTAGACTGTATAAGATTGATAGCTTTAATGTAGATACTGAGAACAAGCAAAGTATGCATAAACCTGTACCTAAATCTGTTTATTTTGTTACAACATACAAATGTAATTTAAATTGTGTCTATTGTTATGCAGAAAGTAGCCCCAGCAGATCTATGGATAATGATATCTCTACCGAAGAGGCTAAAAGAGTCATCACAGAAGTAAAGGAATTAGGGACAAAAACGATTGTTTTTACAGGGGGAGAGGCATTTTTACGAAAAGATCTCGTGGAATTAATGGAATATTCCGATTCTTTAGGGTTGAATGTCCATATGATTTCAAATGGTTCTTTTATTTCTAACAAAGAGATAGCTAAAAAAATTGCCGAGATTACGAAATTAGTAACGATAAGCCTTGATTCCATGATCGAGGACGAGCATGACAAAAATAGGGGAAAAGGATCGTGGCAGAAGGCGAAAAAGGCCATTGATTTATTGCTAGAAGCTGGTTGTAAGTTAAAAATTAACCAGACAATCACGAAAAATAATATGGATGCTGTGGGGGACGTAATCGATTATACAAATAAAAATAACATCAGGCTCATTATATCTCCTGTAGCTTCATTAGGAAGAGGCAAGACTCACGAACACGAATTAAATTATGTGCAACGTATAAAAATCGAAAACACAATCATCAACAAACAACCTAATTTTGATGCTGTTAACCAGTTTTTCATTAAAAATCATTGTGGTCACGCGTATAGTGAGTTTTCGGTTGATAGCAAAGGCGATGTATTTCCCTGTAAAATCATGCATAATCCCGAGTTTTTAGGTGGAAATGTAAAAGACAAATCGTTAGAAGAAATTTATTACGAATCTCCAGTCTTTACTGCATCCCGAAACAGAATCACGGATAACTTACCAATTTGCGGAAAGTGTACATTTAAACATATGTGTGGTGGTGGATGTAGAGCTATCCAATGGAGCGATACAGACAGTATAGATGGCACAAACACGGAAGAGTGCAAAATTATAAAAAGTAACTTGAAAAAACATATGTGGAATTATTTTAGAAAATCAAAAGAGGAGGTTCCTTCCTAATGATGTCTCCCTATCAAGTAAACAAAGATATCTTTTATGATCAAAATGTAGAGGGTATATTTGTCCTTACACCTGAAGGACAAACGATATTGTTTGAGGATGAAGTAGCCTGTACACTGTGGACACATATTTGTACGAAAGAAACAATTACGCTAGAAGAGATGCTAAAAGAGATATCGGGAAAATTTAATGTTAATACAGAAAATACGATGATTACAAATGATATACAGATGTTTTTAGATGAATTAGTTAGGCATAGGTTACTTACTACCTAGGTAATGTTTCTATTTGCTATCATGACAACGAAAATGATGGATATCAACGTCAAACAATTTGGGGCATGACCATCTAAGATAATAAGTAAGTACATGCAATCATGCCCTGTAGCATCTAAAAATATTTGTACGTTAAGAAGGAGATTTTGGTTTGGATATCATAAGAATATTCAAAAATAAAAACTATACATATCTTTTTCTGGCGAATGTAACTTCCTCTATGGGCAATAAAATTGGTCTCATCGCATTCACATTGTATATTCTTACAAGATTTTCTTCACAGCCTATCTTTGCCACCATTACAGAATTAATGTACTCTCTCCCCATGCTTGTCATTTTCTTGTTCATCGGTGCTGTGGCAGATCGTTTTGACCGCAAAAAGATTGCTTCTTGGGCGGATTTTATTTGTGCTTTTCTTTCTCTAGGATTACTTTTTGCTATTGCCATTGATTCCATCGTCCTTTCCTTTTTCATCATATTTGTGAGGAGTGCAGTCTCTAATTTTTTTAGTCCTGCACAAAGAGCTATCATGCAAGGCATTTTAACCGAAAAGGAATATCCAGTAGCTACCGGTTTAAATCAAATGGTAAACAGTATTCTTATATTAGTAGGCAGTTCCATTAGTATCTTTCTTTATTGGCACATTGGTATAGAGGGAGCAATCTTGGTAGATGCCATATCATATCTGGTATCTGGATTGCTAATCCAATTATGCCATATCAAAGTAGAAATCAGATTGCCAAATGGTGAGAAATCGTGGAAAGATGTATCAATAGGAGCCTTGATATCAGATTTCAGTAAAGGCGTTGGATATATTTGGAATAATAAACTAGTATTAGCCATATCAAGTGCTTTTTTTCTATTTGGAATTATAAATGCCGGTTATGCACTCATTCCTACTTACGCATTGAAGTACAAACTTGCTCCAGAGTCATATGAGACAGTATTGCTATGGATGGGGATTGTGTCAGGAGTAGGTGCTTTGTTTGGAAGTGTAGTCGGGTCCTATTTAGCAACTAAAATGAAACTATATCACATAGCAGTTCTTTCCCTTATGATTATGGGGATCTCGGTTGTTTTCTCAGGTCTTACGAACAACGTTTCCATTTTTATTCTCCTTGATTTTTTCATTTCTCTGGCTTTTCCCTTATTAAATATAGGTTTTGGTGGTTGGTTGCCAAGCCTCGTTGACCCCAAAATAATTGGAAGAGTATACGGGTGTCTTACGCCTATGATGATGCTGTCACATTCTATTACGTTGGGAATTATCGCTGTTACTTTCCCCGTCTATATAGGTGTAAGCTTCTTGTTCTTCATACACGGCACATGTATGCTTCTAGCGGCCATTTTTTACTACTATATCTTTCAAAAGAATTTTGCAAATAAGCGAGTTGTTGAGCAACAGATGTAAAAGCAAATAATGGAAACAATTCGTTTGAAAAATCGCTTTTTCCCCCTATGCCCATTCGTTATAATGAAGAGACAAAAGAATGATAACGGATCCATGTAGGTAACTAAAAAAGCGGGGAATTCATGTATGCAGCAAAAATTTTTTGACCAGTACCAGCATAGCGATATTGATGAATTGGCAGATGTTATAGGTGAATTATTACAAAATCCAATTACCATTGAAGATTTAAATCATCGACTGATTGCCTATAGTTCTCACGGTGATAGTACTGATCAAGCGCGGTGGTCTACGATCATGGGACGACGCGTGCCAGAAAAAGTATTAACACGCCTCTGGAAGGATGGCGTTTTTCAACAGCTCTTTTCGCAAAAGGACCCCGTACATATTCCTGAAAAGAAAGAGATTGGACTTGGAAAGCGGGTTGCAATCACCATACGTAGAGGCAATGATATCTTGGGCTATATCTGGGCACAAGAGGTAAACCGCCCCTTGACCTCCTGGGATGACGAAATTCTTCGTCAGGCTGCGAAGGAAGCGGTGCCTCGACTGCTACAACGACAAGGAAAGCGCAAAGCAGAGCAGGATAGACAAAAAGAGTTTCTGTGGGAGCTTTTACTTGGTGGGCACGGTGAGGAGACGAAGCTACAGCAGAAGGCGATTAACCTACACATGAAAATTGTTCCTCCATTGCTTATTTGCACCATAGAGGTTTTGGAAGGCAAGGGTGAACAGATACATCAATTGCTATATCCCCTATTGATGCGAGATAAAATTTACAATCTAACAGATGGTCCCCAACTGATTTTGCTCATGCAGCATCCTAAGGGGAAAGCTGTGTCAGAAGATACTCTAGTTGTTTATTCCGAACAATTTTTAGAGGAATGTATGTCCAAGCTCACAGACAAGTTTGGAAAAGGAAAAGTCCATATTGGTTGCGGCCGTCCTGTTTGTTCACTAATTGAAGGACGCCAAAGCTATCAAGAGGCTTTGCAGATGAATGCTATAAAACGACTGTTCCCTCATGAAACAGAGCGGATATTGAGATTTCAACAATTAGGGATCTACCGTTTCTTACCACAGATGAAAATCTGGAATAAAGAACAGGCCTACAAAAATGATCAGTTAGCTAAACTACTTTATTATGATCAAGAAAATCAAACCAATTTGACCGAAACATTGGAAGTCTTTCTCGATCATGTCGGAAAGGTTAACCGAACAGCGGCTCATCTGCATATTCATATTAATACGCTCAGCTATCGATTAAAACGAATTGAGGAAATTATGCAGATTGATTTAGATGACCCTAACCAGCGGTATTCGCTCTATATTGACTTAAAGGTAATGAAGCTGGAATAACTCTTTTGCACATTTGTGAAAATTCACAAACGAACGCTTTTTCTCTCAAAGGAATCTCTAATGCTCCCTTTATGAAAACGCTGTATTATTGAGAAGTGAAGAAGAAATTGTAAGTGAAAGAGAACTGAGCAGGGGCTATCAAGGGGAGGATTTAATAATGATTATCGGGATTCCTAAAGAAATTAAGAACAACGAGAACCGTGTAGCGATCACGCCTGCTGGAGTGACAGCATTGGTACAAAGCGGTCATCAAGTGTTAGTTGAAACAAATGCAGGACTAGGCAGTGGATTTATTGATACTGAATATCAAGCAGTGGGAGCTACTATCGTGCCAACAGCAGCAGATGCATGGGCGGCTGATATGGTGATGAAAGTAAAAGAACCACTTGCTTCTGAATATAACTATTTCCGTGAAGGACAAATTCTATTTACTTACTTGCACCTGGCACCAGAACCAGAATTGACCAAGGCATTGGTTGATAAAAAAGTGATTGCAATCGCTTATGAAACCATCCAAATGCCAAATGGCTCTCTTCCTCTGTTAATGCCAATGAGTGAAGTGGCAGGACGCATGTCTGTTCAAATCGGAGCTCAATTCCTAGAAAAACCATATGGTGGTAAAGGCGTACTACTAGGAAGTGTTCCAGGTGTTCCAAAAGGTGAGGTTGTTATCGTTGGTGGTGGTATCGTAGGTACCAACGCTGCGAAAATGGCAGTAGGCCTAGGTGCAAATGTTACTATTTTAGACATTAGTGCTGATCGTCTTCGTCAATTAGATGACCTATTTGGTGGACGTGTTCATACATTGATTTCTAACAGCTTTAACATTGCTAACGCTGTAAAAAAAGCGGACTTGTTAGTAGGAGCAGTACTAATTCCAGGTGCGCGTGCTCCACGTCTGGTAACAGAAGAAATGGTAAAAACGATGGCTCCAGGTTCTGTGATCGTTGACGTTGCTATTGATCAAGGTGGTTCTATTGAAACGATTGATCGTATCACTACACATGATAATCCAACATATGAAAAACACGGTGTTATCCATTACTCAGTAGCAAATATGCCAGGAGCAGTAGCTCGTACGTCTACACTTGCTCTAACAAATGTCACAGTTCCTTATGCTGTTCAAATTGCTAATAAAGGATATGTAGAAGCAATCCGTAGCAATCATGCTCTAGGAAAAGGTGTTAACGTTATTAATGGTCAAGTAACCTATAAAGCAGTTGCGGATACACACAATCTGCCATTTGTTACTTTGGAAGATGCTTTACTAGTAGCAAGTAAATAATAAGTTCCAGATTATAAAAATAATTCATTTGAAAAAGTGACATACTTTTTGTTAAAAAAGGTATGGCACTTTTTCTTTTTTTGACTTTATATCCAATGCCAAAGGTTTATGGTATGCTCTTATATCGAGAACAGAATATGTGTTAGGAGTGAAGTGGCAACAATGTATAAGCACCTAAAAAAGTTTATATTTAAAATGGATCCTGAATCGGCACACGAGAATGCGATTAATGGACTACGAATGGCCAACAGCATTCCTTTAGGCAAAAGGGTATTAAATATGATGTATGGTTATGAACATCCAATGCTCGTCAATAAAGTATGGGATATCGTATTCCCTAATCCAGTGGGACTGGCAGCTGGGTTCGATAAAAATGCTGAGGTTTATGTTCCACTCGGATCAATTGGATTCGGCCATGTCGAAGTAGGTACGTTAACCCCACTAGCCCAACCAGGTAATGACAAGCCGCGTTGTTTTCGTTTAAAGGAAGATGATGCGATCATCAACCGTATGGGTTTTAATAACCACGGTGTACAAGCAGCAGCGAAATCATTAAGTCATTATCAAGATGCTTGCATGCCAGTTGGGGTAAACATTGGGAAAAATAAACTAACTCCTAATGATCAAGCAGCAAGTGACTATGAAAAATGCCTCGAAGCTTTATATCCCTATGGGCATTACTTTGCGATTAATGTAAGCTCACCTAACACTCCTAACTTACGTGACTTGCAGGAAGTAGATAGTTTACGTCATCTTTTGCGGACAATCCGCCAAAAAGCGGATCAGCTAGAGAAATACGGTGCGAAGCGTAAACCAATCCTATTAAAAGTAGCCCCAGACATGTCGGATGAGCATATGAGCGATGTTGTTTATGTTGCTCTAGAAGAGAAAATGGATGGATTGATTGCTACCAACACTACTCTGTCTCGAGAAGGTGTGTCCGATCCTACGCTGGCAAAAGAAGCAGGGGGACTGAGTGGTCCAATGCTATTGCCACGTTCAACCGAATGCGTTCGTGATATTTATAAAGCAGTAGGCGACAAAATGCCCATTATTGGGGTAGGTGGTATCTTCACTGGTGATGATGCGTACCGCATGATGAGAGCAGGAGCGTCTATGATTCAGATTTATACGAGTATGATCTATGTGGGACCGGGTGCTGTCACAGAGATCAACAAACGTTTGGTTCAGCTAATGAAGCGAGATGGATTTACCCATATTAGTGAAATTATTGGGATTGATCATAAATAAATGTGCAATACAGCTAAAAAGGAGCTCTTTCGTTTTGAAAGACTCCTTTTGTATAGCCGATTTTTCTACACATTGTTTCAAAAATTCTACTTGGGATTTCCCAAAAACCAGCTACAATATATGTGAGAAGCTACAATAGGACAAATGATTATAGGGGGTTGGTGTAATGCGGATACTAATGGTAGGTGCGGGAGCAATTGGTGGATATTTTGGTTGTCGTTTGATAGAGGGTGGCAGAGATGTTACTTTTCTTGTACGCCAAAAGCGTAAGGCACAGTTGGAGGAGCGAGGTTTAGTTATTCAAAGTGTTAATGGCGATTCCACAGTTCACCCCGCCTTATTACTAGCTGGAGAAGAAGCGACCCCTTTTGATGTCATTATGTTATCTCCAAAAGCATACCAACTGGATGATGTAATCAATGATATCGCTCCATATGTGGGCGAGGATACAATGATCATACCGCTTTTAAATGGAATTGCTCATATGCAACCACTACAGGAGCGTTTTGGAGCAGATAAGGTTTTGGGTGGATTGTGCTTTATAGAAACGACGCTTAGTGTTGACGGAGATATCATACAAACCAGTAAGGCTCATCGGCTAGCTTTTGGGGAATGGAATGGTGGTACGTCAGAGCGAGTAGAGTGTTTATATGAGTATGTAAAAGTAGCAAATGCGAGCTTCGAACTGTCCAATAACATACAGCAGGAGGCTTGGCGAAAATATTTGTTTATTACGATGCTTTCAGGTATTACCACCTTGATGAACGCAGCAGTAGGACCAATTCGCGATTCTCCATTTGGAATCGAGCTGACGAAACAATTAACAGAAGAATGTGTGAGCGTTATGATAGCGATTGGTGCACCTATCTCTGCTCAAATGGTAGATCATGTGATGGAGACTTTTAAGCAACAGGGCTACAAAATGAAATCCTCCATGCTACGGGATATGGAGAAACGCCTCCCAATTGAAGGAGAGCATTTGCAAGGTTACTTGCTGCGCCTTGCCGAACAGCAGGGAATAGAGACACCAATGCTACGGATTGTTTATAATAACGTAAGAATTTATGAACAAAAGCGTGAAAGCACATTCTAATGCTATAATAAGGGGCAGAAAAGGAGGGCTATGCTGATATGGAAGTTGTAAAAATTGCTCCCCGTGGTTATTGCTATGGCGTAGTGGATGCCATGGTACTGGCTATTAAAACGGCAAAAAATCAAAATGTGCCGCGCCCTATCTACATTTTGGGAATGATCGTGCATAATGCGCATGTGACAGATGCTTTTGAACGTGAAGGAGTTATCACGTTGGATGGAGAAGATCGTCTAGCGCTTTTAGATAAAATTGATCATGGAACCGTTATATTCACTGCTCATGGGGTATCGCCAGAAGTCCGTAAAAAAGCGAAAGAAAAAGGTCTGACGGTTGTGGATGCTACTTGTCCTGATGTAACGAAAACACATGATCTCATTAAGGAAAAGGTGGAGGAAGGCTACCATATTCTCTATATTGGTAAAAAGGGACATCCTGAACCAGAGGGAGCGATCGGGATAGCACCTGATCGTGTTCACTTGATTCAAACGCTGGAAGATTTGCAAAACGTACACGTTACGACCGACAAATTGGTGGTAACAAATCAGACAACGATGAGCCAGTGGGATGTAAGGCATATTATGGAGGCCATTGTGGAAAAATATCCTTCCGTTGAGGTTCACAATGAAATATGTATGGCTACACAGGTTAGGCAGGAAGCAGTAGCAAAACATGCTGGAAAAGCAGATGTAACCATAGTAGTGGGAGATCCTCGAAGTAATAACTCGAATCGCTTAGCACAGGTTTCTGAGGAGATTGCTGGTATTCCTAGTTATCGCATTTCTGATCTGTCTGAGCTTAATATTGAGTGGCTAAAGGGTAAAAAAAGTGTATCTGTTACTGCGGGTGCATCTACCCCTACGCCATTAACAAGAGAAGTCATCGCTTTTCTCGAACAGTTTGATGAGAATGACCCTACAACCTGGGAAAAAATACGGACGGTAAATTTTGATAAACTATTACCTACTGTAAAAGAATAGACAAAAGTGTAAAAGTAGCAACCTGATACGAAAACAGCTTCTTCGGTAATTCCGATTGAAGCTGTTCTTTATGTGGAAAGTAGAGGAGAAAACTGCATGAACAGCAAAAATAGCCAACATACTTTTACAAACGAAAGTGCTTCAAATGCTTACGTAGCCCTAGGTGGACTTTATATCTTTTTGTATTACGCTATGGGCGCTTACTCGCCTCTATTAACAGAGTACTTTAAATCCATTCATTTAACGGGGATTGAAATTGGTACTCTCAGTTCGATTACTCCTGTGGTATCTTTACTGCTACAGCCAGTTTGGGGGATGATTTGTGATAAGTTTCAAATTCGAAAAAAGGCGTTAATACTAGCTCTGATCGCTGCAGCCTGTATCTCATTTTTGTTTACCTTCATTAATACTTACGCATGGGTGTTTTTTACGATTGCGTTCTGGTCTATTTTTCAATGTGCGGCTATCCCGATTTCAGATAGCTTAACACTTAGCTATGTAAGCAAGCGATCCATGCATTTTGGCAGTATTCGATTATGGGGGGCCATTGGATTTGCTATTGCTGCCTTTCTTACTGCCTTGGCTGTTCAACAGTGGGGTCCATCCGCTATTTTTTACAGCACAGGGCTTGCTTATTTTCTCGCTGTACTCTTTTTGATCAGAATTCCAGATGAGCGAATTGAGCGCAGGGAGCTTCCACGTAATAGCTTTAAAAAAGCCGGGACACTTTTTAAAATCCCACGCTTTATACTCTTTCTCCTTTGTACATTTTTCGTATTCGGTTCGATGAATGCTCATAACACCTGGTTTAATCTATACTATCAGCATATCGGTGGAGAGATCGCCACATTAGGTCTTGCTTTCTTACTGTTTGCAGGTAGTGAAGTGCCTTGTATGAAACTAGCATCACGTCTTATCAAAAAAATTGGCTTGGAGCAAACTCTCTTATTTGCTTGTATTGTCTCAGGTGCCAGGTGGTTTTTTTACGGATCAGCTCCAAGTACGACAATCATCCTAAGCCTATTTTTCCTACAAGGATTATCTGTCGGTCTATTCTTAGCCACGGCTGCCCAATATGTACGTGAGAATACACCTCTTTCCTTGCAGGTAACAGCTCTGGCAGTATTTACTTCCTTTGGAGTGGGATTAGGCTCTATGTTTGCTAATTACACAGCAGGCTGGGTCATGGAATACTACGGTATTTTACAAACGTATACATTCTTTGGGATTTCTACCTTACTTGGAATCATTCCTTTATTACTCATTTGTTATGGTCCTTGGAAGCGGAATTCAGAAGAGATTGTTACCGAATAAGGTGAAATGACAAAAAGAAAAAATATAATTTTTCCCCGAATGAAAGACGCGTATAAGGTAGTCTTTCATTCGGGGTTTTCTATGTTTTAAAAAGTGAGAAGAAAAATTTTTGAAAAAAAGAGAAAGAGAATTCAATTTTTTACGTTATACCTTATGACAAGCAAAAAGAATAGGCTGCGCAGCATTCTTTTTGAATGGGAGGATAGACATACATGCAGGACGATCACGAGCTGATTGAGCAGGTCTTGCAGGGGGACAAGGAAGCCTACACGCAGATTACGCTTAGGATTACCGGCTTCAATTTTTTGGGGAGGGTATCACCCATAAAACCGTACGCTTAGGTCTTCATTTCACACCCTTAACGATATTTTTGTATCTGCACCCCATAAGATGCATAGAAAAATTACTCATGAAAGTTTAACAAACCAAACACCCCGTTTACTTCCTCCCGTTTTAAACTACTACTTTGAAACCCAGACCGATAGAATTCACAATCGAACGGAAAACTTTCGAATAAATATAAATAGAGGAAAAAATAGGTATTCAAACAAGGAACAAACTGGACTAACAACCGGAAATAGAAGGCCATTTTAATATCACGAAAACGCTTATCTAAACAAAGATTGGAAGGAATAGAAATTGAGGAATCGACGATAAGACGAGTTTGGACTAAACCTATAAGAAACCATACTACCTTTGGGAGGGGGGATTGTGTGAAAACGACAGCTAAAGTAGCGGGATATGGAAATATTCAAGTAGTATCTCCCTACGATATACAAACGCTGCAGGATTTACAGCTAGTCAAAGAAGCAAACGACCACGCCAAGCTCTATCTAACCGGAATCATTCCGGAAGAGAAGAAAGATAGTTACATCGCGATGGCCACGAATAGCGATCTCATCGAGGTCAACGAGGTAGCTTTGGTCATGGTGACTGCCACAATGCTGATTCTAGATTGGCGATTTTCTCTTATCTTCATTGTACTAGGTGTTGGTATCACTTTTGTTAATGTTCGTTTTGTTCAGCCATTGAGGGAGACAAATGATCAGCTTCAAGCCAAATTAGGCGAAATAACAGCAAAAATAGCTGGGTCCATAGAAGGACTGCCTATTATTAAAACGTTCCCTGCTGGGAAAGTAGTTAGAGAAGATCTGGCCGATACAAATAAGGAGCTAACTCAGACCGCAAATAGCCAAGGTTTTAAGACGGGGTTACTAGATGCAATCAATTTTTTGTTTCGTTTCGTTATGTTTGGCGGTATGTTAGTAGTTGGATTGTTTATATATTCTAAAAATGAACTAGGGGTTTTGGGACAATTGGTTCAGCTACAGACAACTATGGTCTTTATTTTTCTGGAGTTTGGCAGAATTATTGCTTCCCTACAACATTCCTTATCAGGCTCAGCTAGAGTGTACGGATTGTTGAATCACCCAGTCGAAGAAATCGATCCGATCATTGTTGATAATAAATCTCAACAACCTATGCTCACGGAATTTACTCTGGGGTTGCCTGATGGATACAAAACCTTCATTGGAGGGGATAAGGTACGTTTATCAGGAGGACAACGGCAAAGAATCGCCATTGCACGTGCTTTATTATCAAAAGCTCCTATCGTTTTATTTGATGAGCCTACGTCTGCTCTAGATTCACATTCCGAATCATGTGTTCGTGACGCGATCCGCTCATTAAAGGATCAACGTACCGTCATGATCGTAACGCATCAAATGCAAACAGCAGAGATAGCAAATGTCATTTTCGTGATGGAGCAGGGTTCTATCGTGGATACGGTCAATAGCATCTTGGACTTTTTCAGCATGAAATTTACAGAAATACATATAAAAGTTCACAAATTTTACAAACACTTAAATGGAAGAATAATGCTAATATGTTATGGTGAGTCGCAAATGTTTATTTTTTCATAAAATATATTTTTGTGGAATATGTGATTTAGCTTTTACAGGTCAAAGGTTTTTTGCTGCAACAATATGTCACTCACATCGAAAAGGAGGCCAAGTATGATCGCATACAACCGCTTCAATTATCCTTGAGTAAAAGAGGTGATGGTAAAATATTTGATAGATTCATATACAAAAAATCTTTTCTCACATCATGATGATTCCTCTGCATAAAGTACCGTCTTTCCTCAAGCGACTCCCTACATCTCTAGACATAACTCTCATAAATCTTAGATTAACGTCATCTATCCTAACATACAGTCAAACCTTGCAACATGCCGATAGCATCCACATAGTAAGCAATCATAGTATTTTTTTATATAAACTATAATTTCTAACAAGAGGTGCAGCAATATGAATAAGGATTTGCTTCAATTATTTTCGTTGACTCATCCTCAACAAAGGATTTGGTACTCCGAATTACTTTATCCAAATACGGGTGTATCGTCGATTTCATTGACAATTAAAATGAAAGGTAATATAAGTCTAGGTGCCTTGCAACAAGCTCTAAATATGATTATTTTCCGGCACGATGCCTTTCGGATTAAATTGACAGCTCAAAATGGCTATCCTCAGCAATATGTGGAGGAATATAGCGAAAAATCGTTCGAATGTTTAGATTTTTCAGGTGTTGATGGAGAAGCTCAGGCATTAAAGTGGCTGGACCAGCACAATCGTACACCATTTGAACTTCTACATTCAAAATTGTATCAATTTATCATTTGCAAGATTAGTGACCAAGAATATTGGTACAATGTCAAAATTCATCATATTGTCTGCGACGGAATCTCTGCAAGAATGTTCGTCAATCAAGCGAACGAATACTATTCTCAGATTGCAAATGATGAGCTTCCAGAAATAACAGAGAATCATACTTATTTCGACTATATACAAACGGAGCAGGACTATGAAAAATCGGATCGCTATCAAAAGGATAAATCGTATTGGGTAGATAAATTTAGCACCTTACCCGAAGTGATAGGGTTTAAATCATATAATTCTCTTACCTTGAGTACTGCTGGAAAAAGAAAAAATATTATCTTAGAAGAGCGTTTGTATTATAACCTGTATGAGTTTTGCAAACAAACAAACAGTAGTATGTTAACAGTCTTTATGACTGCGTTGTACATCTACTTGCATAAAAAGACAACACAGAACGATGTTTCAATTGGCACATTCTATGCGAACAGAACAACCAAAAAGGAAAAAGAAATGCTAGGAATGTTCGTTAGTACAGTGCCAACACGGGTATTCGTTGATCCTGAGATGGATTTGCTTTCATTATTGAAAGTCGTATCAAAAGAGCAGGTTTCGATCCTACGCCATCAAAGATTCCCGTACAATCAAATGATGGAAGATTTACGAGAAGCACATCAGCATAAGAACCTTCAACGTCTCTTTGGTGTTTCTGTACAGTACCGTGCTATGAATTATTCGCAGTATGAAAATGTTGAAATTGAAGTTGATGAGAATTTTTGTGGAGACGTCATTAATGATTTTGAAATGAATGTGATTGAATTAGATAATCAAAAAATTCTGTTTCAACTAAATTATCGAGCACAGTTGTTTACAGAAATGGAGATGGAACAACTAATTCAACAATTCTTTACCATTATTGAAACAATCATTCATCATCCTACATCAAAAATAGCGGACATATCCCTGCTTCGAGAAGAAGAGAAAAATATGATTATATCTGAATTTAATAATACTGTAATGGAATATCCGCGCGAAAAGCAGATTCATCAGCTATTTGAAGAACAAGCAGCACGTATACCAGATCAGATAGCTGTCATTTGCGAGGGGGAACAACTTTCTTACCGGGAACTGAATGAAAGAGCGAATCAGTTAGCGCGAAAGCTACGTTCTGAAGGAGTAGTAGCTGATCAATTAGTTGGAATCATGGCAGAACGTTCATTAGAAATGATTATTGGAATTTTTGGGATTTTAAAAGCTGGCGGTGCATATATGCCGATTGACCCGGAATTTCCAGAGGAAAGAATTCGCTATATGTTAGAAGATTCAAATGCAAAGCTACTTTTGACCCAGAATCATTTGTTGGAGCGAGTAACTTTTGACGGGAAAATAGTAGATATCAATGATGCTCAAACCTACCACCAAGATAGGTCAAATTTGGAAGCGATAAATGGTCCGAATCACTTAGCCTATGTTATTTATACATCAGGATCTACAGGGAAGCCTAAAGGAGTTATGATTGAACATCATTCAGTTATAAATCGACTGATGTGGATGCATGCAAAATACCCTATTTCATCCGTTGACACCATTATGCAAAAAACAGCGATTACGTTTGACGTATCAGTATGGGAGCTATTCTGGTGGTCGATGGTGGGCTCCAAAATGTGCCTTTTACCTGTAGGAGGAGAAAAGAACCCTGAGCAAATCTTAGAGACAATAGCCGAACATCGCATTACAACAATGCATTTTGTTCCTGCGATGCTGCACGCTTTTCTGGATTATGTTGAACAACAGCCAAGTGAGTTGGCAGAGGAAAAACTCCAGTCTTTACGGCAGGTTTTTGCAAGTGGTGAAGCATTGCCACCACAGCATGTTGATAGATTCCGTCGAGCAGTTTCCTCAGTGTGTGAAGCTAGATTAATCAATTTATACGGACCAACGGAAGCTACTGTCGATGTTACGTATTTTGATTGTGATACAGATGAGGAACTAGCTGCAATTCCGATTGGTAAACCTATATATAATACTCAACTATACATCGTCCAGGCTGATTCTGAGAACCTTCAACCAATTGGGATAGCAGGTGAGTTATGCATTGCTGGTGTTGGTCTAGCAAGAGGGTACTTGAATCGACCGGAGCTTACGGAAGAGAAATTTGTGAAAAATCCGTTTGTCGCGGGAGAACGAATGTATAGAACAGGGGACTTAGCAAGGTGGCTACCAGATGGAAATATTGAATATTTGGGCCGAATTGATGATCAAGTAAAAATCCGTGGGGTTAGGATCGAACTTGGTGAGATTGAGTCACAAATGCGTAAGCTTGATGGTCTAAGAGAAGTAGTCGTTGTAGCGAAGGAAGATCAAGCGAAGGAAAAATTCCTCTGCGCATATATGGTTACGGATAGAGAGGTAAGTACAGCAGAAATACGTGCCCATTTAACAACTCAGCTACCGATCGCGATGATTCCTTCTACGTTTATTTCACTTGAGGCGATGCCATTAACTGCAAATGGAAAAATTGACAAGCGATCGTTACCAGATCCAGACAATTCTTTGCTTAACACAGAATATGTGGCTCCTCGAACACAATTGGAAGTACAACTTGCTACTGTCTGGCAACAAGTTTTAGGTATTGATCGAGTTGGATGTAAGGACGATTTCTTCGCATTAGGTGGTCATTCCTTACGTGCTATGATGGTTATAACTCAAATGCACAAAGAGTATCAAATGGATATTCCTTTACGTTTCCTATTTGAAAAACCAACGATCGAAGAAATATCCCAATACTTGGAGAGCGAGCGCATGAAGCAGATCATTTCTATCCGACCTGCTACAAAGCAAGATTACTATCCGGTTTCAGCAGCACAACGAAGAATGTTTATTCTTAACCAGTTTGATGGGATAGATATCAGCTATAACATGCCTTCTATCATGCTACTGGAAGGAAAACTTGATCTGGTAAAACTAGAAACCGCTTTTAAAGGTTTAATCAACCGTCATGAGAGCTTGCGTACATCCTTCGAGTTAGTAAATGGTTCTCCTGTACAGAAAATCCATTCAGTAGTTGATTTTGCAGTCGATTATCAGGTAACTGTTGAAGAAGAGCTGGAAGAAATCATTGATGAGTTTATCAAACCATTCCAGTTAAATATGGCACCATTGCTTCGCGTCAAGCTTGTTCAAACCCGATTGGATCGTTATTTGTTACTAGTAGATACGCATCACATTATTTCTGATGGAGTATCATCTGGGATCATCATCAGCGAATTGGTGGAATTGTATCAAGGGAATACGTTACCAGAGCTTACGATTCAATATAAGGATTTTTCTGAATGGCAACATGAACAGTCTCAGACGGATCTGTATAAAAAACAGGAAGACCACTGGGTTCAAACATTTGCAGATGAAATTCCTGTGTTAAATCTACCGACAGATTTTCCGAGACCAAATACACAAAGCTTTGACGGAGATGTAATCACAAGAGGAACTGGCAAAGAGCTTATGGAAGGCTTGTACAAGATAGCTGCAGACACAGGAACCACACTTTATATGGTCTTGTTAGCCGCATATAATGTACTTCTTTCCAAATATTCGGGTCAAGAAGATCTGATTGTGGGTACACCGGTTACAGGTCGATCGCATGTTGATTTACAGAGCACTGTTGGGATGTTTGTCAATACATTGGCCATGCGAAATAAACCAGCTAGATCAAAATCATTTAGAGAGTTTTTAATAGAAGTAAAACAAAATGCATTACAAGCTTATGAGAATCAGGATTATCCATTTGAAGAGCTAGTGGAGAAACTGGAGCTACAAAGCGATGTAAGCAGAAATCCAATGTTTGATACCATGTTTACTCTCCAAAACAGAGGAGAAGATTCTATTGAATTAGATGAGCTACGGTTTATTGCCTATGAAGGGGAAAATAAATGGAAACACTCTAAATTCGATATCACCCTTATCGCCACAGAAGAAAGAGATCAAATTATGATTGGTGTGGAATACTGCACCAAATTGTACCGTCAGGAAACAATAGAACGCTTGACGACAAATTTCCTTCAGATTATAAAAGCGATCGTAGATAATCCTGAAGTGAAGCTAGCTACTATCGAAATACTGACGAATGCAGAAAAAAATCAGCTTTTACAAGAGTTTAATAACACAGAAAGAAACTATCAGCAGGATACAACGATTCATCAGCTTTTTGAAGAACAGGTAAGAAAAACACCAGATCAGGTAGCACTTATCTGGAACAAGAAGGAGTTGACTTATCAAGAGCTAAATGAAAGAGCCAACCAATTAGCTCGTACGTTACGTAATAAAGGAATCGTTCCCAATCAACTAGTAGCTATTATGGTAGATCGTTCCGTAGAAATGATTATCGGTATAATGGGTATCTTGAAAGCTGGAGCAGCCTATGTCCCTATTGATCCAGCTTATCCTACTGAACGTATTGAATATGTCTTAGAAGATAGCGGTGCTGTTCTTTTACTGACCCAGTCGCATTTGTTCAATGGATTAGCAGTTAATATGGTGAGGCTAGATTTAGATGAGGAGCAAAATTATGTAGTTGATGGAACCAATCTCACAGTTGTGAACCAACCAACTGACTTGGCATATGTCATCTATACTTCAGGTACAACTGGTAAACCAAAAGGTGTCATGATTGAACATCATTCCATCGTGAACTGCCTGCAATGGAGAAGAGACGAGTATGCATTTAATCCAAAGGATAAAGCTCTGCAGATTTTCTCATTTGCTTTTGATGGATTTGTAGCTAGTTTGTTTGCTCCTATGCTTGGAGGGGCCATTTCGATCTTGCCAAGGGAAGAAGAGTCAAAAGATCCATTTGCACTACGAAAATTGATCGCCTCTGAATCAATCACTCATTACTATGGTGTTCCAAGTCTGTTTAATGCAATTGTGGATAGCGCTACAGCAGAGGATTTACACCAATTACGTTGTGTCACTCTTGGAGGAGAAAAATTATCACCCCAAATTGTCCAAAAGATTAAACAAAAAAATCCTGCTATTGAGATTAACAATGAATATGGACCTACAGAGAATAGTGTAGTTACGACTATCCAAAGAGCAATTGGAGTAGATCAAGAGATTACAATTGGTCGACCGCTAGCCAATGTAACTGTCTATATTGTTAATAATGAGCATCATTTACAGCCTATAGGAGTAGTAGGGGAGTTATGCATAGCGGGTCGTGGACTGGGTAGAGGTTATTTAAATCGACCAGAATTAACAGAAGAGAAGTTCGTTGCTAATCCATTTGTATCTGGGGAGCGCATGTATAAAACGGGTGATTTGGCCAAGTGGCGTCCAGATGGCACGATAGAATATGTTGGTCGGGTAGATGAACAAGTCAAAGTACGAGGTTTCCGAATTGAGATAGGAGAGATCGAATCTACCATTCTTCAGTACCATGGTGTTAAGGAGGTAGTGGTTACTGCTCAAGAGGATCAACATGCACAGCAATTTTTATGTGCGTACTTTGTAGCTGAAAAAGAAGTTGTACTGGCTGATTTGAGAAAATTTGTTTCCAAGGAACTCCCAGCCTACATGGTTCCTACCTACTTCGTACAGCTTTTAGAACTACCTACTACTGCTAACGGAAAAGTAGATAAGAGAGCATTGCCAAAGCCTCAGAACGTCGGCGTTGCAGCAAAAGAATATATTGCCCCTAGAAACATGGTAGAGGAACAACTGGTTGCTATTTGGAAAGAAGTATTAGCAGTAGAGAAAATTGGCATCACTGATCATTTCTTTGAAATCGGGGGACATTCCTTAAAAGCGATGCTTCTCATATCAAAGGTGTATGAGTACATGCAGGAAGAGTTGCCACTACATCTTGTATTCCAGCATCCAACGATTGAAAAAATGGCAGAATTTATCTTGCATAAGCAGTACGAGCAAAACGCGGGTCACCCGATTCTACTAAATAAAGAAACAAATCGACCTGTATTTAGCTTTACACCGATTGCAGCCCACAGTACCTTCTATCAAAAGCTTGCTGAAGAAGTCCACGACATTTCTTTATATAGCTTTGACTTCATAGAAGAAGACAATCGCATTGAGCAGTACGTCAATGCAATTACTCAGATCGATTCTGAGGGGCCGTATACTTTGATGGGGTATTCCTCTGGCGGTAATTTAGCTTTTGAAGTAGCAAAAGTATTGGAAAACCAAGGAAGACAGGTGTCCAGCATTATTTTATTTGACTCCTATTGGAAGGATAAAGCAATTGAACAAACGGCTACTGAAGCAAGAAAAGAAATTGGAGCCTATTTTAAAAAAATAGCAGAAAATAACGAGCTGTTTAATATGACAAAAGAGGATCTAGAGCAGTTCATAACTAACGATTTTATCAAACAAAGTTTTTTTCAAAACATGTTCAGTTATCTGATGTTCCATAATCAATTGGTAAATAAAGGTAATACAAAGGCCGCTATTCATCTCATCCAAGCAGAATGCGAGCAAGGAAACGTAACAGCCTATGAGGCTGAAAAATGGAATGAGGAAGTGTGGGCACGAGCATCTGAACGATTTATAAACTATCGTGGCTATGGAGATCATCCGAGGATGCTTAGCGGAGAACAAGTTACTAAAAATGGCTCCATACTCAAAGAGATTCTCGAAGCGAGTTTTGCTCTGAAGTAAATTATGTAGGAAGTGTAGTTTCCGTGATTTCCCCTATAAAGATTCTTGTTTGTAGGGGAAATCACTATTTATCTTTTCGAGAGGAGCAGCAGATGAATTTTCAAAAACAAGAGCAAACACCCCTCAAAAAACCTGTGTTCCAGTGGGTATTAACGCATGTCAGACCATATCGTTTTTGGGTTTTTCTCTGTATCGTTACTTCTCTGATCGTAGCGACGGTCGAAATTTGGATGGGAATCTTAATTAGAACGATGGTAGAAAATACAAATGACTATCAAAAGCTAGTAAGCTTCGCCACCTTGATTTTCGGATTAACGATTGTCGGCTTTATGGTAAAAGCTTTTAATCTAAAGGATGTGTTATTTGAGAAATATTCAAATTAAGAATCCATCAGAATTAATTGCAGGTGTGCAAGAAGCATGCTGGGATGCGGTCAGAATTCATTAATTCAGACCCCCTTTATCAAATGGAATGAAAGTTCATTCCGATAGTCAGTTTTCACAATCTAACAGATTTATAATATAGGAGTGATAAGAACATGAATACTACCGTACAAAAAAGGTTTTGGATTCTACTCATACTCTCCCTCTCGATGATCGTGATGACGGCATGCAGTAAAGATAAGGAAGCAACTGTTCAACCGCAGGAGGCGAAAATAGTTGTAGCAGAGGCAATTAAAGCGAAAACATTTAAAGAGATAAGTGAGCTTTCGGGGACGCTTGCTCCCAAGGAAGAAACAACGTTATCTTTCGAAGTAGCAGGAGAGATCAAGTCTTTACTCTACAAAGAGGGAGATCAAGTAAAAAAAGGGGATATCTTGGCCCAGCTTGATTCCACAGATTACTCTCTCCAGCTAGCTTTGGCCGAGGCTAATGTATATGGTGCGAATGCTAATTTGGCTAAAGTAAAAAACGGCTTCAGAGAACAAGAGGTTCAGCAAGCAAAAGTAGCGGCTGATGCAAAGAAAATTCTGCTGGAAAAGGCACAAAAAGATTACATACGCATGGAGCAACTTTATAAGAGTGGTGCGCTCCCTCAAACTGAGCTTGAAAATGTCAAAAACGCACTTGAACTTGCTAAAAAAGACTTTGCCTCAGCTCAGCAATCCTACTCGCTTGTAGTGGCAGGGGCCCGGACGGAAGATATAAGCTCGACTCAAGCGAGCTATCAGGGCGCTGTTGTTGGTCGAAATCAGGCCGTAGCCACTCTAGCAAAAACACAAATAAAAGCTCCGATTACTGGAACAGTACTATCAAAACTAGTGGATGTGGGACAACTGGCGAGTCCGGGCGTTCCTATTTACCGTATCGGTAACATTAACCAACTAAAAACAGTTTTACCCGTACCTGACAGGGATATATCCGCCTGGAATGTAGGAGATACAGTCGAATTTACACTGTATGAGCAAAAACGTACAGGAAAGGTCTCAAAAGTCTATCCAGCCACCAATGAGCAGACAGGTACGATCAGCGTAGAAGTTATGATTGATAATGCAAAGCATGACTGGTTTCCCGGACAAGTAGTGAGTGCGAAGAGGGCCTTGTCACAAAAAGAAGGAATTTTTGTGCAGGTAGAAGCTGTCTTTAGCCGAGGGTCTGGTCCTTTTGTCTATGTGATAAAAGATGGGAAAGCAAGGAAGACACCTGTAACCCTTGGCCAATACGTTGATAACTTTCTGGAAATTACATCCGGGCTACAAGCAGGAGATATGTTGATTACGAAAGGTGCTGACCGATTGCTCGATGGTGACATTGTTGCCGTGGGAGGGGGCAAACAGCATGATTGAGTATTTCATCAAAAAGCGAAAAATAACGCTTGTATTCTTTACGATGGTGGTGCTAATTGGGATATTCATTTCCCGTTCACTTCCTAAGCAGGAACAACCAGACACCATTGTCAGTATGGCTACGGTCACAACCATTTATCCGGGGGCAACTCCAGAAAAAATGGAACAAACCGTAACAAAGAAATTGGAAGAAAAGATCAATGAGGTTCAAGGCATCAAATCAATTAGTTCCGAATCCCGTTCTGGGATATCCCTTATTACCGTTAGGTCAGAGAGTAAAGTCGAACCGAAAAAGGTATTTGAAGAGCTGCGGAAAAAAGTGAAGGATGCTGAGACTGATTTACCGGAGGAAGCAGAGCAACCAATCATTAATGATGACATGAGTCGTACGTTTATACAGACTTTTCAAATTACGACTGAATCATTTGAAGAAATTCTTCAGCTACGCGATACACTTGATCTTTGGAAGGATCAGCTTCGTACCATACCTGGTGTTTCAGACGTCTCTATACTCGGCTTGCCAAAACAGGAACTAAAAATACATATAAATGCCCAAAGATTGCAACAATACAAAATTTCCTGGACACAAGTCATGAATGCTGTTCGAACGAAAAACGAAACGACGCCACTTGGGGATGTTAACATTGACACCCGTAAATATCAGCTTACAATGCCTGTTAGCTACAATGCTGACACATTCAAAAAAGTAATTGTGACCCGTACAACAGACGGAGTGCCTGTTTATCTTCAGGATATCGCGACGATTTCAGATAGTACCAAAAGACTTGAATACCGAACCTATTATAACGGCAAGCCTGCTGTGACGGTCAGCATAAATGGCGAATTGGGAAGCGATGTTCCTAGGGTTCAGAAAGCCATTGATCAAAAGCTAGAAACGTTAGAAAAGAATCTTCCTTCGTGGGCAAAAAAAGAGCCTGTCTTTTCCCAGGTGGATCGAATTGATGAGCTTTTCTCTGGACTTTTTCACGAGATGCTGATTGCTATTGTGGCCGTTCTTTTCATATGCAGGCTAGGTTTGAACCTGACGACGTCCATGATGGTAGCGTTGGCGATTCCGATCTCATTATCAGCAGGAATGGCTGTCCTGCCTTTCTTTGGAATTACACTCAACCAGATGACGATCTTCGGGCTCATCATTGTACTTGGTATTCTTGTGGATGACGCAGTCGTAGTGAATGACAATATCGAGAGAAGGCTTTCTATACTGGGGGAAGACCCGTATACGGCTGCTATATTTGGAACCAAAGAGGTCTCCGTTTCAATTATCACAGCTACTCTTGCTACGGTTTCGGCGTTTGGGCCGATCATTTTTCTTCCTGGAGATGCGGGGCATTTCATCTTTCCCGTTCCGGTCATCATCATCTTCTCGATGCTGGCCTCAATGCTCATGTCACTTACGATAGTTCCTATTTTTAGAGAATGGAACGAGAGGCGGAACAAAAAACAGACAAACTATCAGAAGCCAGCCGGTCTATTAGGAAAACAAATCAATTCCTTGATTCATTGGTATGGGGATCGCGTAATGCCGATTATGCTGAAGAATCCATTAAAAACAGGAGTAATTGGGGTATTGATAGCAACCGTGTTTTATGGATTGATTACATTTATACCCGTTCAGCTTTTTCCTGATGACGACAGACCACAGATGATTGTCAACATTAGCACGCCTGTTGGCAGTAATTTGCAGGAAACAGATCGAATTGTTCAGAGCGTTACAGAGTGGATTCAGCAGCAGCCGCATATTGAAAAGGTCTCTGCTTTCGTAGGTGGGAATGGGCCACAGATGATTCCGAGTGCACCACCTGTCGGATCAGGAGAAAATATGGCACAATTGGTAATTACATTTGATAATAAGCAGATGGATTCAAGAAAAGTCCTGAAGCCGTGGATGGCACAGTTTAAACAGATGTACCCAGAAGCAAATATTATTCCCTATAGTGTAAAGGCAGCGATGTATACAGGAAGTCCGGTAGCCATTCGGGTGTATGGAGACGATTTGCATCAGCTATATGCCATTTCGGAGCAAATAAAACAACTGATTGCCGAGACGAGGGGAACTTATAATATAAACGATACTCTGGGTAACGAGCAATATTCCCTACAATTCAATGTGAATCAGGGAAATATGGATAAGAAGTTGATCAGTGAAGCTGACTTGACGAGGACATTACGTCTGATTAGCCAAGGAATTCCTATGGGGCAATTTGATAATGGAAAAAATTTGGTTGATATCACTCTGCTTGCGGATCAATCGGGAATGACAACTCAGCAAGTCTTTGAGCAGCTCACGGTTCCAAACGTTCAGGGTCAGCTCATTCCTGTTGCTCAGATAGCCGAAATGAAGCCATCCTTATCACTACAGAATATACCCCGCTACAATTTGTCACGCAGTGTTACAATTACGAGTGATGTAGGGGATCGGACGGCCAATGATGTGATGAGAGAATTGAAAGAGAAGATGGAGAGGCTAGAATTACCAGCTGAGTATGCATGGAATGTAACTGGTGAAACAGAAGAGGAAACCGATATTTTACTTGATTTAGGAATGCTGGCGGTTGTAGCGGTTTTCCTCATTTTTCTCTTGATTGTCATACAGTTTAATTCGTTATCCATTCCTATTTTGGTCATGAGTACGGTTTATCTGGCGATTTCTGGTAGCTTAATCGGGTTATTCATCACAAGAACACCAATCGGATTTATGACAGTGGCGGGCTTTATCTCCTTGTCTGGGATTGTTGTGCGAAATGGGATTGTATTGATTGAGTTTATCGAGGAGGCAAGACATACTGGTGTTGAACTGAAGGAAGCGGTTATTGGAGCTGGTAAAGCCCGATTGAGACCGATCCTGTTAACAACTCTGGCAGCGATAGCAGGCCTTACACCAATGGCGATTACGGGCAGTGTGATGTTCAAACCGCTCGCTATTACCATCATTTCTGGACTATTGTTCTCCATGCTACTAACGCTGATTGTGGTCCCATCCCTGTATACGGTTCTTGCAATTGGCAAGCAAAGGAAAATCGCAAGAAAGAAGGCTCGGGAACAGATAAATAGCCAACAGGTTGAAAAGCCATTGTAAGTCAAGGCTTCCTCAGTGGTCGTAAAAAAGTAAAAAGGAATGGATAGCGAGTCAAATGATTTACGACTGTTACCCATTCTTTTTTACGTGTCTTAAAAAGTCTACGATAAGCTTTTCGTTGTTGATTAATGATTATATGGAAATTGAGTCGAATACCCGCTAAATTGCTGGTGAGCTTGTGTTACCTTTTGTTGATCTTCCACCTCAAGCTTATACCAGCCTTTTTGGAACATACAATTATATAATTCACGGGCTGATTGATGAGTTTCCGTTAATAATTGCAAATAGGATTCATGTAATTGCTGGTGACTTGCTTCCCGTACGGCATCATTTAGGCTGTCAGTCAAATATTTGCAGGTGCTAAGCGCATCGTTGATATAATCACGATCATTCATTTCAGGTCCTTTGACTTGCGGTAGTTGTTTAGATTGCGGATTAGCTATTTGTTTGTTTTGCATAGAGATGTACCCTCCCTTTCCTTGAGATTATTGCATTTGTGGCAAAGATCCTGTGACGGCTGTATTGTTGATTGTTAGGTGTGTCAGCAGTTGTTCATAATGCATTTGATGCATGTAGCCCGTTTTGTTCAACAGGTCTTTTATCTGAGGGTCCTGTACCTGCTGTGCGAAAAAATGGAGCTTCTTAAAAGCGTTTAACTCCCAAGACATAGCATCCTTTAGATAACTTAAATCCTTGCCTGTAATGATCGTAGGCGGAGTTGGAAACGGAAGTTGTTGATTTTGGGAGTTAGCTAATGTAGAAGAGATTGTTTGCATAGGGAAAGCCTCCTTTCAAATCATAGACAGTTTACAAAGATAGCTTTTGTTTGAACAGAAGGTTTCATACGAGACAAAAAAGCCCTTTCCTAAGCCAACTGGCATTTAAGGAAAGGGCTGTACATATTTACTCCTCATCTTTATTATCATACATGTAAAAGAGGAGTATGTTATTTTACTTGTCGTTTGTAGCTTGGACGAATTGCAAAGTAGTAATTTCAAAGTCAATGCTGGCTGGAGCAATAAATAAGTAGTATTCTAACTCCTCCTGCAATTGATGCTGTAACTCAATTAACCGAGAACGTAAATCTTCTCCGAGCATTGCCTGTACAGCCAATGTAACTTGCAGGCGAGGCATAGCTTGAAATGTGTAATCTACCTTGTGAACTTTCACGACAGTGTTATTTCGATAGCAGGCCTGCTGTACTAATTTACGCAATACCTGTTCATGAATCTGGATACGACCTTGAGAAAAGGAAGGTTGAACAACTGTGGTTTCGCCCACGTGTTTTTTTGAGGAAAAGATTTGCCACGCTGAATCGACAATACGTTTAAACAAATCTTTTTCTACTTCTACGCGTGGGATAGGAATTACGTGCTGACCCATTGTTTCGCGAACATAGCGTGCTGCTTCAATCTCTTTTTCAGGCTTGATCGCTTCTATTGGTATGTATTCCGTTACTTCTGGCAAATCAAGAGCACTTACAATCTTTCCGATCATCCGTGTTGAAGTGCCCAGAATTAAAATCTTCTCTATAGGGAGCTTGTGCAGAACGCGCGATACCTCATCGACATGATCTGAAAAGTGAAAGATAGCGCGTTTTACTGCACGAATTTTTGTTTTTTCGTATTTAGCTGAGTAGCCTGCAACCTTACGACCCTCGTAGATGAGAATCCCATCATCAATGATGGCATCAATGTGACGTGAGTGGGCGAGACTTAATGCACTGGTGCTTTTACCTGTACCACTAGGGCCATAGAGAGCATATACTTGCACAAACTTCCCTCCTCCACTTTTTTATTCAGTATAGCATGGATTAATCAAGTACAGGGAGGGAAGCAGGTAACAGTAACAAGTAATATGGAAAATGCTAATAGAAGTCCGTAGACGTCCTTTTACCGATAAGGTGCTCCTAGCTCTCGTGCACGTTCAGTTGCTCGTAAAACCGCTTCTGTTATGGCTTGTTTAAAACCATGCGATTGCAATACCTCTAGCCCTGCTTGTGTAGTTCCACCGGGGCTAGTTACTCTTTTGCGTAGAACAGCTGGTTCTTCTTTGGTGGCTAACAACATGTGCGCAGCACCGAGCAAGGTTTGCACTGTTAGCTCACGGGACATCTCCTGTGAAAGACCTGCTTGTTGTCCAGCACCTTCCATCGCTTCAACGAGATAATAAATATAAGCGGGACCACTTCCCGATAAACCAGTGATAATATCTAATTCTTGTTCAGGGACTGTACACACCTGACCGATTGACTGAAATAAACATTCTGCTATGGCCAGATGGTGTGCAGATGCATATCTACCAGCAGCCATTCCAGTTGCAGATAAACCTACGGCCGAAGAGGTGTTTGGCATCGCTCGAATGATTGGACATTCCACTCCGAGCCATTCTTGAATAGAGGAGGTAGGGACACCGGCAATGACCGAGATAATCAAGTGATCCGGTGTTACGTAATCACGTAAGGTTTGGCAGGCTGTGGCTACGTCTTTTGGTTTCATTCCTAAGAATAATACTTGAGATTGTAGAAGCATGGCAGATAAATCACGAGTTGGGATTACTCCGTACTGCTCTTGCAACTCACGGAGCCTGGCATCATCTGAATGATTCGTCACATTGATGCTACTAGCAGGTAGTAAATGTTTAGCTGTGATACCTTTTACAATGGCTTCTACGATGGAACCTGCTCCCATAAAACCCACGTGTAGTTGTTGGCATATCTGGTTAGCTTGATGATTGTTCATGAGAGAGATCTCCTTTCGTGAATGAATATTATCGCGTTTGTCCGTTCCCTAAGACACGGTATTTAATTGAAGTTAAAGCTGTTAGTCCCATGGGACCACGAGCATGTAATTTTTGTGTACTGATTCCAATTTCAGCTCCAAAACCAAATTCCCCACCATCTGTAAAACGAGTGGAAGCATTATGGTAAACAACAGCAGCATCTACAGCTTGCAAGAAGCGTTCTGCTTGCGTTTGATCCTTGGTCAAGATAGATTCTGAGTGCTTTGTGCCATAGGTAGCGATATGTTCTAAAGCTTCGTCTATATTGGTAACTATTTTAACAGCTAGGATTGAATCTAGGAATTCAGCATGCCAGTCTTGCTCGGTAGCTAAGACAAGACGATCGCGTAACTCCGGATGGGAAGCAAATGTTCGTTCGCATGCTCGTAGCTCTACTTCTGCATCAAGAAGGGAGGTCAAAAGAGCTGTTGATTGATCATGCCCAAAATCCTGATGGATAAGTAAAGATTCAAGAGCATTACATACAGCAGGACGACTTAGCTTAGCATTTTGCACGATGGCCTGGGCCATGGAATAATCAGCTGTTTGATCAATGAAAATATGGCAGTTACCCACTCCTGTCTCAATAACAGGCACAATGGAATTTTTCACAACACGATTGATTAGCGATGCTCCTCCACGGGGGATGATTACGTCGATAATTCCATGGAGGCTGCACATGACATCTACGGCCGCTCGATCGGTCGTAGCAAGGTACTGGACAGCTTCATGTGGTAGCCCTAGATTTTGTAGGGCGGTTTGAATACTTTTAACCAAAGCTAGATTAGAACGAGTGGTAGAGGCACTGCCGCGTAGTACTACTGCATTTCCCGTTTTTAGTGAGATTGCAGCCGCATCCACTGTAACATTAGGACGTGCTTCATATATCATACCAACTACCCCTAGTGGTACACGAACGGAACGAATAGATAAACCATCCTTTTGTACCCACTCAGCAGTTGTTTCGCCAATTGGATCAGTGAGAACAGCTAAATCCTCTAGGCTATCAGCCAAGGCGGTAATACGTTCAGGGGTTAGACTGAGACGATCAATTAAGCTATTGAGCTGTCCGCTTTCTGTTGCTTTGTCTACATCATGTTTATTTTCAGCTAAAATATAAGCCTGATCAGCTACAAGTTGTTCTTTTATAGCGCGTAATGCAGCATTCTTTTGTTCACTAGTCAAAAGGGCTAATTTTCGTGAGGCATGTTGAGCTAATTTCGCCTGTTTAGTAACTTGGTCAACGACCTGCTGGGAAGTTACTTTCGTTTGTTGGTTTCCTTCTCTCATTTTTTCCACTCCTTTTTCCTGCTTATTTTTGGATGAGATGAGGTAGCGATACCCATTGATCTCGATGGATTGCTTCTGTAATAGGTTTTTCCTTTTGCGGCTCACTAATGATTTCACGCAACAGTTCACTATCATACCGACAGACACCTCGGCCAATTAAACCAGCAGGAGCATAAACTTCAACAACATCCCCTTGAGAGAAGTCACCTTCCACACTGGTAATTCCTGCTGGCAGTAGACTGCTTTTGCGTTGCTGGATAGCTTCTTGGGCCCCAGCATCTACATGCAAGCGACCAGCGATAGCGGAATGTAGGGCAATCCACTGCTTTTGTGTAGAAACACTCTCACGTTTTTCAGCAGAATGAGGAGAAGCGGTGTCAGAATCCATTTCACCAAAATCTCCAATATAGGTTCCTTCCCCAATTCCATTGATGACGTGTAATAAGCTATCTTTTGAGGATAATCGACCGATAAATGTACGCGTGCCGACTTTTAAAGCAGTCTCAGCAGCGATTACTTTTGACTGCATTCCCCCGGTACCAAGAGATGAACCAGAACCACCTGCTACTGCCTTGATTTCGTCTGTAATGGTAGCGACCTTGTCGAAACGCTTTGCGTCAGGATGATTTCTTGGGTCTTTATCATAAATACCGTCTGTATCAGTTAAAATGATGTAGATGTCAGCATGTAACATACCAGCCACTAATGAACCTAACATATCGTTATCGCCAAACGTTAACTCTGTAACGGAGACAGTATCATTCTCATTAATGATAGGAGTGATGTTCCGTGAGAGGAGTAGTGACATCGTTTGAAACGCATGACGGTATCGTTCCTGATTAGAGAAGTCACTGCGAGTCAACAGAATCTGTGCGATATGATAGCGATAGGTTGCAAACAAAGCTGAGTAATGCTCCATCAAAATACTTTGTCCGATGGCTGCTGCGGCTTGTTTAGCCACAATAGTTCTCGGTCGTTGTTCATAGCCAAGCAGGCAATATCCACTTGCTACAGCTCCAGAACTCACGAGTACTACTTCGTGTCCTTCACCACGCAGAGCTGCGATGGCATCTACCAAGAGACTCATTTTTTGCTGATCGCAACCGCCTTGTTTCTTTGCTAAGGAACTGCTTCCTACTTTCACCACAATGCGCATTTTTCCAGTCTGATTCATGTTGATCTGCTCTCCTTTTTCATCTCTAACAAACAAAAAAACCTTCCATCCTTAGAAAAACATAAGGACGAAAGGTTTACTTTCGCGGTACCACCTTAATTAAATGTCGAGCCAACCTTACATGGATCGCCATCTATCTTTACACTTAAAGAAAGCCATAAATAGGCCTATAAGCGCTTTCCTTGATAACAGGGGAAAGAATCCTGTCTAGGTCGTCCCTAGCCGCTCTGGGATGGGTTCAAGCTGTCTCATGCACGCGATCTTCCAGCCAATGGATCACGTTCTCTGGAGCAGAAAGGGGGCTTTACTATTTCCCTTCAAAGCGATGAAGTATGATTATTTACATCATTATGATGGGGAGGACAGGAAAATGTCAAGGGACGTTACTGGAAATTTTCCTGTCCATATATACCAGAGCGTTTTGTTATTTCGTACCGTTTGGATTCATGATCCCGCCCCAAGTGATAACGGACAAGCGAGCGAGAGGATACAGTAGTAGGTGAAATCCCTGTCACTTCTACAATTAATCCATTATTTTCAACGGAGACTTTCATATTTTGGGTAGTGATAAATACAGGATAGCGCCTTGTAGAAGTAGAAAGATACACATTTCCATCAACGATTTTCGTATCTAAATGATCGTATAAAGTAACTGCCAATGGTCTACTCCAATACTGCTGAAAGAAAGCAAGAATTCCATCCCTAGTATTATAAGGTTTTGGCAATTGCCGATAAATGAGTCCATCTTCTTTCATTTCTTTGCCATCAGGAAGGGTGGCAGCGAAATATTCTAGGTCAATGATTACCTGTTCGGCTTTTTGTAAGAAAACCGACACATCATTGAGATTTGTTTCCATATGAGCCATTGCTGTCGTTTGCCATTTAGAGTGTTCCTTTTTTGTGTCGGCTATTTTTATGTGGCCTAATTTTCCATCAGATGTAGCGGAATTTCCCTTGTGTTTATTGGCAGTACTTTGTGATTTAACGCTTTTCTCTGCCTTTTGACTCTGTTCTTTTTCACTGGTATTCTTTGATTGCTCTGGTGGTTTACCACCTTTACATCCCGTTGTCCCTGCTACAATTAGAGCTACTATCAACGGAATAACCCACTTTTTGTGCATAACCAATCACCTCACCATTTTCTCCTTTTCTGCTAGCTTTTGAGTAGAAAGTCGATTTCAAACCCGTTAGATTTTACTAACAAAAAGCATGGAGTAAGAAAGAGATGGTTATGATAAGACAATATTCAAGCGAGAAAACGGAAAAAAGAACGACGAGGGGTTGTTTGTTGACTGTTTTCCCACTATCATAAAAGGGATAAGCATTGAAAATAGGGGGGAGCCCCCGTTATTTGAGGTGGTAATAACGCATGTTCGGATTTGGAAATAAACAAAGAAAATTAATGACGTATGACGTACTGCTTGTAAAAACAAAAGATGGTAAGGGTCGTGACTTTTTCCAAGTTGCTTTTCATAGCTCCCAAGCCGCTGATATTATGAGTATGATTATGAAACTGGAGAAATCTAAATATAATTCAACGGAATATCTAGGTGAGCTTGGTGATTTTCGTATAATTACCCATTATGAAGGGGTAGAAAGCATTAATATTCATGACACTGTAGACCCTGATGCGACACCTGTTCAAATTCAAGATTTCGCGAATATTATGCTTCGTCGTTTTGAATTGCTTCAAGAAGCTGGCAAGCTGGAAGAAACAGATGAGTTAGCTTTCTTTATGGGCGAATTAACGATGCTACGCGATGAATCCTTTACAGGGTTATAGAATTTAATCAAATAGTGGTCAAATTCAGAAAATAGGATTGCAAGGTATGGTTATTTGGTTTACAATGAAGCTGAACAATTACTTAATTGGTAGCAAATGTCAACATTCCACAGAATCGAAAAAATAAGACGATTTTTGTGGAATGTTTTTATAGGCAGATAATGAATGAGCATTCATTCAAATGTAAAAACGACACCAAATCTGCCTACCTGCTAAAATCAAAGCCAATGATACAGGCATATGAAGGAGGAGACTTCATGGAACGCAAAATTAACAAAGCTGCGGTCTTGGGATCAGGGGTCATGGGAGCTGGTATTGCTGCCCATTTGGCTAACGTAGGTATCCCTACTTATTTACTGGATATCGTACCGCGTGAATTGACGGAGGATGAAAGCAAGAAGGGATTGACGCTGGATAACCCAGCTGTTCGTAATCGTATTGCACAAGCAGGTCGTGATCGACTGCTAAAGGAAAAGCCAGCGCCTCTGTATGATAAAGATTCCATCTCCCTCATCACAGTAGGCAATTTGGAGGATGATCTAGACAAACTAAAAGAAGTGGATTGGATCATTGAGGTTGTTGTCGAGAATGTAGACGTGAAAAAGCAGGTATTTGCTAAAATAGAAGCTTATCGTAAACCAGGCGCGATTTTGTCCTCTAATACTTCGGGTGTTTCCATCAATGAAATGTCTCAGGATTGTTCAGAAGAATTCAAAAAATCCTTCCTGGGAACGCACTTTTTTAATCCGCCTCGCTATTTAAAGCTCTTAGAAATCATTCCAGGTGAGCATACTGATCCAGCCTTAGTTGAATTTATGATGCATTTTGGAGAATTTGTACTCGGAAAAGGAACTGTTCTTTGTAAGGATACACCGAATTTTATTGCCAACCGCGTTGGTACATATGGTCTACAAGTGTCCATTCAGGAAATGCTACGTCTCGAATTAGGAGCAGACGAAGTAGATGCTCTTACAGGTCCAGTAATTGGTCGTCCAAAAAGTGCAACGTTCCGGACCTTGGATGTGGTAGGTCTGGATACGTATGTGCACGTTGCAAAAAATGTTCGTGATAAAGCAACGGATGAAGCCGAAAAAGCCATGTTTGAAATTCCAGAGCTACTTACCAAGATGGTGGAAAATCGCTGGTTAGGTCAAAAAACTGGTCAAGGCTTCTTTAAGCAAGAAAAAACGGCAGCAGGAAAAGAGATAGTAGTTTTAGATACGAATACGTTGGAATATAAGCCAAGGGTAAAAGCGAAGTTTGCTTCACTGGAAGCTGCTAAACAAGCGAAAACATTGCCACAGAAATTACAGGCGATCGTGTATGGAAAAGATAAAGGTAGCGAATTTTTATGGAACGTATTGAAAAAGACGATGCTGTATGCCGCAGCAAAAGTACCAGAGATTGCTGATGACATTGTTTCGGTAGATAAAGCAATGAGATGGGGTTTTGGTTGGGAACTAGGTCCCTTTGAAACATGGGATGCCATAGGTCTTGAGAAATCAGTGGCTCGTATGAGAGAAGAGGGCGAAACGATTCCAGCGTTGGTAGAGGAGCTACTAGCTAGTGGCAAAACCTCCTTCTATGAACAAACTGAAGGCAAGGTAACGGCTTTCCATATTGGCGGGGCCTTTAGGGAGTTAGAAGAGAAAAAAGAAATCATTAATCTAGCTGCTCTAAAAGAACAGGGCAAAGTGATTGTCAAAAATGCAGGTGCGTCCTTAATTGATCTAGGTGATGGAGTAGCTTGCTTTGAATTTACTACGCCGCATAATGCACTTGGTGTGGATATTTTACAAATGTTCAACAAGGCAGCAGATGAGGTAGAGAAAAACTTTACCGGCATGGTTATCGGAAACCAAGGCAAGAACTTTTGTGTTGGCCTAAACTTAGCGATGGCTTTAATGGAAGCACAAGATGAAAACTGGTTTGAGCTAGATATGCTGGCTAAGAAATTCCACAACACCGTTAACCGAATACGTACAATGCCTCGTCCTGTAGTAGCCGCGCCGTTCGGAATGACGCTTGGTGGCGGAGTAGAGATTTGTTATATGGCTGACCAGGTGCAATTAGCGGCGGAAACCTATCTTGGCTTTGTTGAAGTAGGTGTTGGGGTATTGCCTGGAGCTTGTGGTACAAAAGAAATGTTATTTAGGGCGATGGAAAACATTCCGAGTGGAACTCCTACTCCTGTCGATGCTTTCCCATTTGTGGCACGTGCATTTGAGACAATTGCCATGGCTAAGGTATCCACTAGCGGTAAGGAAGCCATTAAATTAGGTTATATGCGTCCAACCGATCGTGTTTCTATAAATCAGGATCATCTATTATATGATGCTAAACAAGCAGTACTAGAGCTTGATAAACGAGGATATACAGCTCCTGTTGAACGCAAGATTCCAGCTATCGGAACGACAGGATATGCCTCATTACGTCAAAACATTTATGGATTGCGTGAAAGTGGCATGATCAGTGAGCACGACGAATTAATTGCAACGAAAATTGCTCGGATCATGTCTGGGGGAGATGTCCCAGCAGGTACGCAGGTTAACGAAACGTATATTCTTGAACTTGAGCGCCAGGGCTTCCTTGAATTAATCAAAACACAAAAGACACAACAGCGCATGCAACATATGCTTGCTAAGGGAAAACCGTTGCGTAACTAAACAAGCGTCGGAAAAGAAGGAGGAGAAAGCATGAGAGAAGTAGTCATCGTGGCAGGAGCACGTACGGCTGTAGGTAAGTCAAAGCGCGGCTCATTAAAGGATGTTCATCCAGTTGATCTGGGCGCATATGTCGTAGAGGATTTGCTTCGCCGTGTTCCGAATCTGGACCCGGCGTTGATTGAGGATATTATTATTGGGAATGCAGTGCCAGAAGCGGAACAAGGAACCAACATGGCTCGTTTAATCGGTCTTCGTGCTGGACTGCCGACCAATGTATCAGGGATTACGATAAACCGTTTTTGTTCATCTGGTTTACAAAGTATCGCTTATGCAGCTCAACAAATCATGTGCGGTGGTGCTGATGTCATCATTGCAGGTGGTGTAGAAAGCATGAGTCTTGTACCGATGGTTGGTAATAAGGTAGCTTTGAACCCAACTTTGGTAGACACGATGCCAGAAGCCTACATGGGCATGGGACATACGGCAGAGAGAGTAGCTCAGCGTTATGGCATTAGCCGTGAGGATCAGGATCAATTCGCGGTAAGAAGCCATCAGCGTGCGGCTGCTGCTATTGCGGCTGGTAAGTTTAAAGATGAGATCGTCCCAGTACCAGTGAAGCAGGTATATGTAGATGACAACGGTAAGCGTCATGAGAAAGAATTTGTATTTGATACGGACGAAGGTGTACGTACTGATACAAATGTTGAAACCTTAGGAAAATTACGACCAGCCTTTCATGTAAAAGGTAGCGTTACAGCGGGTAACTCATCCCAAACTAGCGATGGGGCTGCCGCCGTTCTAGTGATGTCTAGAGAAAAAGCAGATGAATTGGGTATTAAGCCAATCGCTAGATTTCACTCCTTTGCGGTAGGTGGTGTTGATCCTGATGTGATGGGAATTGGCCCGGTTGTTGCTGTTCCAAAAGCCCTGAAGCAGGCTGGACTTAGCATCCAAGATGTAGATTTGTTTGAGTTAAACGAAGCATTTGCCTCGCAATCTTTAGCCGTTATTCGTGAGCTAGGCATTGATGCTGAGAAGGTGAACGTTAATGGTGGTGCAGTCGCATTAGGACATCCTTTGGGATGCACAGGTGCCAAATTAACGGTATCTCTACTCAATGAGATGAAACGACGTCAGTCAAAATACGGTGTTGTAACAATGTGCATCGGTGGCGGTATGGGAGCAGCTGGGGTGTTTGAGATTCTGTAAGTAAAAAAGATGAAAGCATGAATCATGCTTGTTAAATATGGAAAGGAGAAATTGACATGGCAGATGTAAAAGAAATTGTACGCGGTGGAAGCTTTTTGATCGAGACAGGTTTAGCAGAAGATGTATTTACTCCAGAGGATTATACAGAAGAACAGAAAATGATTGCAAAAACTACAGAAGAATTCGTCATTAATGAGGTGTTGCCTCATTTGGAAGAGATTGAACATCATCATTTTGACCATTCTGTTCGCCTGTTAAAAGAAGCAGGAGAATTAGGGCTATTAGGTGCAGATGTTCCTGAAGAATATGAGGGACTTGGGCTTGATAAAATGAGTTCCGCGTTAATTACGGAAAAAATGGCACGTGCACGTAGCTTTGGACTAAGCCACGGTGCTCATGTAGGGATTGGTTCCTTGCCAATCGTTTACTTTGGTAACGATGATCAAAAACGTCGGTACTTACCTGACCTGTCATCGGGTCGACGCCTAGCAGCCTATTGCTTAACAGAGCCGGGTTCTGGTTCCGATGCGTTAGGTGCTAAAGCAACAGCGCGACTGTCTGAGGATGGTACGCATTACCTGTTAAATGGTGAAAAACAATGGATTACCAACGCTGGATTTGCTGATGTATTTGTGGTCTATGCAAAAATCGATGGTGAGCATTTCACAGCCTTTATTGTAGAGCGTGATTTCCCTGGTGTATCATTTGGACCAGAAGAGAAGAAAATGGGTATTAAAGGTTCTTCTACTCGTACCGTTATTTTTGAGGATGCTCAGGTTCCAGTCGAAAATCTATTGGGTGAGCAGGGCAAAGGTCACGTGATTGCATTTAATATTTTGAACGTGGGTCGTTATAAATTGGCGGTTGGTACAGTAGGTTCTGCAAAACGTGCATTAGATATTGCTACTGAATATGCAAAAGAGCGTAAACAATTTAAAACGCCAATTGCTAACTTCCCGCTTATTCAAAATAAATTAGCTTCGATGGCAGCAAAAGTATATGCGTCTGAAAGCTCTGTATATCGTACGGTAGGTATGTTTGATTCTTCCCTATCAAGCTTGGGAGAAAAAGCAAATGATGGTCGTGAGGTAGCAAAGGCAATTGCTGACTATGCGATTGAATGCTCCATCAACAAGGTGTTCAGCTCAGAGGTATTGGATTTCTGTGTGGATGAAGGCGTGCAAATCCATGGTGGATATGGCTTTATGTCTGAGTACGAAATTGAGAACATGTATCGCGACTCTCGTATTAATCGGATTTTTGAAGGTACCAATGAAATTAATCGCTTACTGATTCCTGGCACATTGGTTAAAAAAGCGATGAAAGGCGAATTGCCTTTGTTGCAGGCAGCGTCAAGCTTACAGGAAGAGTTGATGAGCTACTATCCTAGCGAGTTGGAAGAAGCTCCTTTGGCTGTTGAAAAGCATCTGTTGGATATGACGCGTAAAATCATTTTAATGGTTGCAGGTTCGGCTTTGATGAAGTACCAAAAGCAATTGGATCAAGAACAAGAACTACTAGCGATTGCGGCCGACATGCTAATCGAGCTGTATGCTATGGATAGTGCCGTGAAACGCACTGAAAAAGCGATAGCAAAGAATGGAGCAGACAAAGAACAGCACAAGCTAAACATGACAACGGTGTTTGTGCATGAAGCTTTTGAGCGGATTGAGCAAGGGGCGAAGGAAGCATTAGCAGGAATGGAAGAGGGAGATGATCTCCGTTTACGCTTATCTATTCTGAAAAAATTGACTCGTCGTGATCCAATCAATAGCATTGGATTAAAACGTCAAATTGCAGCCCGCTTATTGGAGAAGAATGGCTACGCTGTATAAAAACATATAGATTGAGCATAAAAAAGGTTGCCAAGATAGTCGGCAACCTTTTTTTAATTTTTCTTTTTTAGTTTTTTGGGGGTGGAAGTACGATAGTTATCGCAAGAATTTCGCTCTACTAATTTGAAGGGAATAATAATGCGTTTGGTGGGTTCATTTGGCTGTTCAAGCTTCTCAATCAAGCATTTTCCAGCCTGATACCCCAATTGAAAGATTTGAATATCCACTGAGGTGAGCGGCGGCTGGGAGATTTCCGTGATCAGAGCATTATTAAAACTAATCAAAGAAACATCTTGAGGCACCTGAACCCCGATTTCGTTAAGTACTCGCAAAATTCCTAAGGCCATCATATCATCGGTAACGATCAGGGCAGTGGGTCTGTTAGGCAAATTCATTAATTCAATTGCGGCTTCCTCACCGCCTTCTCGTAAGACTTTTTCCCGGACAATATATTCATCATGTAGGGTGAGAGAAGCTTGGGTGATGGCCTGCTTGTATCCTTCTAAACGGTCAATGGTTACCACCATGTCAGGAGAACCACCGACGAAAGCGATTCGTTCATGCCCCTTTTGGATAAGGTACTCGGTAATTTCTTTAGCCGCTGAATAGTTGTCGTTGTCAACATGATTAATGGCATCCATGTCTATATGCGGTTTTCCCACCATTACAAAGGGGAAATCTCGTTCTTTTAGGTAGTTGGTAACACGGTCGTTAATTTTGGAATAGAGAAGAATCAATCCATCTACTCGACCACCTTGAACCATTCTCACAACGCCATCATATAATTCTGCTTCTGTCTCCCCGGTGGACATACAGATAGCGTACTCGCGGCTGTGGGCAATTTTGCTGATACCTCGGATCACTTCAGGAAAGAAAGGATTTTGGAAGATACGATCCGTTGAATCAGGCATCACCAGCCCGATGGTTTGAGAGGATTTGCTAGCGAGACTCCGAGCCTGGTAGTTAGGATGATAGCCGAGTTGTTCCATTGCTTCTCGGACTCGCTGCTTGGTTTTTTCGCTAATGCGTGGATGGTTGGCAACGACTCGAGAGACTGTAGATGGTGCTACATTTGCTGCCCTTGCTACATCTTTAATTGTTACCCCCATGCGTTACCATCCCTTTCCACTTATTCTTTCATTTGTTTTACACTATGATCCCTCATGAAAAAACAGTCAGGGAGGCGCCCCCAACTGTTCTATTATTTATTGGCTTAGTTGAAATGTGAGGATATGTTTATCTTTTAAATAAGAGCCTGTCATTTCTTGACCATTAACATAGATGGTTTTCATAGTATCTACTCCATGTATGTGGACAATCATTGATGTCCAAGAAGGCGAGTAGCCAGTGTGAATATCCTCTATGTTTATTTCTACTTGATTTTCATCGTGGTGACAAGTAATTTTTCTCTCTACATATTGATTATTTTGATAGGAGAAAGTACAACCGTCGTCTTCATACAGGATATACTCCGTTTTTTGTTGACTTGGATAGATATGAATAATGATTTGCTCGTCAGGTACCTTAGTGGATAATTTGACTGGTGCTTCCGGAATAATTGCTCCTTCTTTCACAAAAATCGGTAGGGTATCTAATGGTGCAGAGACCATGATATGTGTACCGCCTTCGAATTTCGTATCTGTCCAGTAATCATACCAGGTGCCTGCTGGCAAATAGACAACACGATGGTATGTTGATGGTCTAGTGATGGGAGCAATTAAAACATTCTCACCAAGTAGGAACTGATCAGATAAATTGCCGGTATGTGGATCATTTGGATATTCCAGTACAAGTGGACGCATCACAGGAAGACCCGTCTGATGGGCTTCTCGGAACAACGTGTATAAGTGCGGAAGCCATTTATAACGTAGTTCAATATATTTCTTTGTGATTATCTCCACTTCTTCCCCAAACGCCCATGGCTCTTGTGCAACTGTACCAAGGTTGCTGTGGTTTCGGAAATAGGGAGTAAAAGTACCAAGCTGCGTCCAGCGTGTCAGCAATTCACCGGTAGTATCATGAGCAAAACCACCAACATCAGGCCCGGTAAAAGGTACCCCTGATAACCCAAGATTCATGCACATAGGTATCGCCATTTGCATGTGCTCCCAGAAGCTCCGATTATCTCCTGTCCAGACAGCGGCATAACGTTGTACACCAGCGTATCCAGCTCTGGTCAGTACGAATGGACGCCTTCCAGATAATTGTTCTTTTAAACCTGTATAGGTAGCCTCGCCCATTAGGAGCCCGTAGATATTGTGTAATTCACGATGGGTTTTTGGATTTCCGTCATTTTCATGTATGACTGATAAATCCATGGTCTTTGTTTCATTGAAAACGGCTGGCTCATTCATATCATTCCAGATACCTTCAATGCCCATGTCTGTATAAAATTTTTGCTTTTGTCCCCACCATTTCCGTACATTCGTATTGGAAAAGTCAGGGAATGCACTAATTCCCGGCCATACTTCCCCTAAATAAATATTTCCTTCGATAGATTTGCAAAAGTGATTTTCACGCACGCCTTCTTGATAGATAGGGTATTCTGCATCTTGTTTGACTCCTGGATCAACAATGGGAACGATGTTAATTCCTTCTGCTTTTAATTCTTGAATCAGCGAATGGGCATGAGGAAATCGGTCATAGTCAAAGGTAAAAACACGGTACCCATCCATGTAATGAATATCCAGATAAATGGCATCGACAGGAATCTCTTTCTTCTTAAAATTCCTTACCAGCTCACGGACTTCCTGTTCGTTTTTATAGCTGTAGCGTGATTGATGATAGCCGAGTGACCATTTAGGGGGAATGTCCATGCGTCCTGTTAATGTGGTGTATTGGGTAATAACATCCTTTGGGGTAGGACCCGCCAGAATGTAATAATCTAATTCTCCACCTTCTGCCCAAAAGGAATAGCTGGTTGAGCTAGATTTCAGATCAAAAACGCTGCGATACGTGTTATCAAAAAAGATTCCATGCGCAAAACCATTCCGAATCGTCATGAAGTACGGAATGGATTCATAGAGAGCATCAGTCTCTGGATTATGTGGAGCAAACACGTCTGTATTCCACATTGTCATTTTTTCACCGCGTTTATCAAGAAAGCCGGTTTTTTCTCCAAATCCATAAAAATGGTCGGCAGCATTCATTTCTTTAAAGCAGATAATTTCTTGTTTTTGTGTAAAAGCCATTCCTCTCTCGCCTTCTTCTACAAGCAATCGGCCCAGAGGATCATAAGCGGCAATGCGAAAAGGATTTTTGTTGATTTTTAGGTGAAGACTAGCTGTTTTAATCAGGAGATACTGATCGTGGTCCTCACATATAGAATCGATATTTTGAGGAGCTTTTATTAGAGCGAAACTACTTTCTAGGGTTGGTTTTGATAGCGGTTTCATAGTTATCCGGACAATATCATCCGCATAGAAGGACAGATTAACCCAGCCACGCTCACAGCGAAATTGGAAGCGATCAGTGTTTTCATAGTCTAATAAAGTACCAATGTCATAGTAGGGAGTTGAATTGTTTGCTTGTTCATTTCCAGGATGAATGGCAAAACTGGTATCTTGCATATAAGAACCTCCTTCGTTCTTTTTTTGACCGTATGTTTGAAAGGATCTCATCCTCATTATATTTTCAATTAATCAATTGTGCAACCGGTTGCATTAAGTTAATTTTGAATCGTGTATCGTCCCTTTCTTTAAGGAGGTGTTTTTTATTCGGTTTATAGGGGAATAAATCGTGTATTAAACGTGTTTTTTATTAATAATGTATAAGCGATATAGTCTCTGTTACGAAAAGGGAATGTATTATAAATTTTCACTTGTTTTATGAAAGCGTTTTTATTACAATAATTTTGTGCAAACGATTTCACTATGTTGATAAAAATACTTATATAAGTATGTAGGGGGGGAGTCACAGTGAGAAATATGGCATCTTTTGATTTTTGGCAAAAGCTTGGGAAAGCTCTTTTAGTAGTAGTTGCTGTTATGCCTGCTGCGGGGATTATGATTTCTCTAGCCAAGCTGATTGCGATGGCAGGAGGAGATGTAACCTTTATTGTCAGATTTGCCCACGTGATGGAGGAAATAGGGTGGGCTGTAATCGGTAATCTTCATATTTTGTTTGCAGTTGCTATTGGTGGTTCATGGGCAAAGGAGCGGGCAGGTGGTGCATTTGCTGCACTGATCGCTTTTATCTTAATCAATCGAATTACGGGTGCAATTTTTGGAGTAAGTACAGATATGCTATCTAGTTCTGACGCTACTGTCTCCTCCTTATTTGGAAAAGAATTACTAGTAAAAGACTATTTCATTTCATTTTTAGGTGCCCCTGCTCTTAACATGGGTGTTTTTATCGGTATTATTTCTGGTTTCCTAGGAGCTGTTATCTTTAATAAGTACTATGATTACAATAAACTTCCGGCATCGTTAGCTTTCTTTAATGGGAAGCGATTTGTTCCGTTTGTCGTTATTTTTTGGTCCGCTGTAACCGCTATCATTTTGGCTACTATTTGGCCGTCTATTCAGGGAATTTTGAATGATTTCGGAAAATGGATTGCTTCTTCTAAAGACTCAGCACCTGTTATTGCTCCCTTTATCTTTGGAATGTTAGAGCGCTTGTTGCTACCATTTGGATTGCATCATATGTTGACTGTTCCGATTAACTACACCCAGCTTGGGGGTACATACACGTTGCTTACTGGTACCAGTGCGGGTCAAGTAGTGGCAGGTCAAGATCCATTGTGGCTTGCTTGGGTCGCTGACTTGAACAATCTACTTTCTCAAGGAGATACAACGGCATATAACCAATTGCTAAATAGTGTGACGCCAGCGCGTTTTAAAGTAGGTCAGATGATTTTATCAACGGCGTCACTGCTTGGAATTGCGTTAGCTATGTATCGCCATGTGGACATCGAGAAAAGACCAAAATACAAATCCATGTTTTTCTCTGCTGCTTTGGCCGTATTTTTGACTGGGGTAACAGAGCCTATCGAATTCATGTTTATGTTCGCTGCACCTCTTTTGTACGTGGTTTACTCGATTTTAACTGGGATTAGCTTTGCGATGGCTGATTTCATTCATCTACGTCTACATTCCTTTGGATTTATCGAGTTGCTGACAAGAACACCAATGGCGATACGGGCAGGAATGATACAAGACATTATCAACTTTGCGATTACATGCCTTGTTTTCTTTGGATTGAATTTCACTGTCTTTCATTTTTTGATCAAAAAGTTTAACTTCCCTACTCCAGGTCGCGCTGGAAATTATACAGACGAGGAAGAGCCATCTACAAACCAAGAGCAATTGAAGAAAACCACTACTGGTGTTGCAGAAACGATTGTTCAGCTATTAGGTGGAGAAAATAATATAGAAGATGTGGATGCATGTATGACACGTTTGCGGGTAACAGTCAAAAATATAGAAGATGTGGCTACGGAATCCGAATGGAAAAAGACAGGCTCGCTTGGACTTATTTTAAAAGATAAGGGAGTTCAGGTTGTGTATGGTCCGAAAGCGGATGTGATTAAATCAAGTGTCCAGGATTATTTAGGAGTCTAATATGAGGTTATTAACACTGAACTGCCATTCGTGGCAAGAGTCTGATCAGCATACAAAGCTAGTGGAACTAGCAGATACTATAGTAGAACATGCTTACGATGTTATCGCTCTACAGGAAGTGAGTCAATCGATTGGTGCTGTTGTGATTGAGGATCATATCAAGGCTGATAACTATGCTTATCTTTTATTACAAGAGCTTCAGAAGCGAGGGCTAGACGGTTATCGGATGATCTGGGATTTTTGTCATATTGGATATGGGGTATATGAAGAAGGAGTAGCTCTATTGACCAACCTCCCAATCAGGGATCAGAACGCATTCTATGTGTCTAAGCATACAGATACGTCATATTGGAAAACCCGCAAGGTTGTGCAAGCTACTGTGGAGTATCATCAGAAGTATATTTCATTTTTTTCCTGTCATTTCGGATGGTGGGAGGATGAAGAGGAACCTTTTTTCGATCAGTTTGAACGTTTGATAAAGCGGATTGATAAAAATGAACTTACCTTCTTGATGGGAGATTTTAATAATCATGCCGGGGTGAGTGGAGAAGGATATGACTGTGTAAAAAGGCATGGCTGGTACGATACGTTTCTACTAGCTCAGGTTCAAGATGAGGGCAGCACGGTTCAGGGGAAGATTGCTGGATGGGATTGCAATCAGGAAGGCTTGCGGATTGATTATATCTGGGTAAATCAGCCTGTTTATGTTCTAGAATCCAAAGTTATTTTTAACGGTATAAACAAACCAGTCATATCTGATCATTTCGGAGTAGATGTCATGATTTGATGCCAAAAACCAAAGTCTTGATTCATTAACAATCGGGCTTTGGTTTTTTTATTTTTATTTTTTTTATCTTTTCCTGAAACGTTTGTGAAAAACACCTCGTCAAAGAGTGTGAATCAAACAAAATGGAAATTTTGTTAATGAAAATGGAGGTATCCACAATGAATAAAACTTTTAAAATGTTAAGTGCTGCTCTGGTTACCGCTGTGGTGGCTACCAGCTCCATTTCAGCTTATGCCGCTACCCCACAACTAACACAAACAAACAATGTACTAACAAAACCGGCTTCTAAGCATGCTGTTTATGTAAATGGTAAAGTAGTAGATGAGAAGCTAAATGTATACGCAAATAAACAAAATGTACTAATGATCCCATTGCGTACGATTTCTGATCAACTAGGTTATCAGGTTACCTGGAATGCAGAAACCAAGAGTGCTGAATTGCAAAAAGGCGCACAATGGACAGCGGTTGCGGTGGGAAAAGATCAATACAGTGTAAATAAAATGTACGTGCAATTAGGATCAGCTCCAGAGTCTAAAGCAGGAGTAACCTATGTACCAGTTTCCTTCTTTGATAAAGTGCTTCATCAACAAGTAATTGTCGAGGGTGATGGGACAATTAAGATTGGCGAACAAGTACAAGGAGTTACGAAAAAAGGTAGTATTACTAACATCTCTATTGAAGAAAAAGATGCTTCTATCAAAGGTGCCATCATGGTGAATGGGTTCACGAATGGTGTACGTCTAAACATCACAGACGAGACAAGCATCGTTAATCAGGATGGTAAACAGCTTACAATAGCTGATTTGAAATTGGGTCAAGAAATTGAAGCTGAGCATGGCATGGCTATGACTATGAGCATTCCACCAATGACAAATGCAGTGAAAATCGTGGTAAATGATAAAATGGATACTCCTGAGGTTCTAGGAACAGTTGGTGAAGTCGTTGAAGCGAAAACATTAACAGATGGAACCATTCAGGTAGTGATTAAAGGCGAGAAGCTAAATGACAATTCCTTTGAGATGATTGCGCTAAATTTAGCAAAAGATACCCCGATTATCGATGCAAAAGATAATAGCGAATTAAAAGCAGAGGACTTGCGTAAAGGGACAAAAGTCTATGGATTCTATGGTCCTATAACAACAAAGAGCTTACCAGCAATTGGGCAAGCAGTAAAAATTGTGGTTGAGGAGGAGTCCTTGATTCAGCCTAAATAATTCGTGTAAGGTACTGTAGAATAGTAGACTGAAAATAGAATGGATAAGAAAAACGCTTGGACGGATGGTCCAAGCGTTTTTTTATGTTTAATGAAGAAATAAATTTGAAGTTAAATGGTAAAGCTGCAAATGTTAATTCACGTTCGTTTGAAGCTCTCTTTACAAATCTCCTAGTAAATCGCTTCCCAACCCGCAGGAGTTACAAACAGACGAATCGCAATAATTTTTCGATCCTCCATTAAGGTGAAATAGTGTCGATATGAAGATGGAACGGAGATTAAATCACCAGGGGATAGCTCTACATCAAAGTAGCGACCATCTGTACCTAAAATAGCAAAAATACCATGACCATCTACACAGAAGCGGACTTCATCATCCGTGTGATGATGTTCTTTGACGAAGTTCTCTAATTTTTTATCTAACTCTGGTGTTTTGTCGCTTAGCACAATTACGTCTGCTGTAGTGTAGTTGCGACGTTCACTAATATCTTGTATCTCTTTTTTGAAGGTCTCTAAAATTTGTTGTTTTTCTGCATCAGTTGGCGCGTAATTACTTCGTAAAGCAGGATCTAATCGATCTACACCCCAATATTCGTAGATAACATCCTGCGTGGTTAAAAAAGCTTGAACTGCTTCTGTACCTTCAATATATTCATTTGTATCGTGAAAACGTACTTTTGCCATGGCGAAAGACCCCCTTGTGTTTTAAATCTTATGAATTATTCATTTATTTAATTAGGATAATTTACATTAAATAGCAATGCCAGAAGCTTGCGAAGATAAATTACTTACTTGCAGTAAGCGTAGTTGATATTCAAATAGAAATTCAAAAGCTTCTATATGTCTCTTTGCTTCAAAATCATTACGACCCCATGCATATATTCCGTGGTTACGAATTAACACGCCGGGTACATCAGGCCTTATCGCCTCTTTAATGGCTGCTGCTAATGTAGGGATATCTGCATAGTTTTCGACAATAGGGACGTTAAGTAGAGCGTTCTCTTCCCAAATGCCTAGTCCCTTGATCAATTCCTGACCGTGAATACTAAAGCTTTGCTTTTGGGCGTACAATTCGGAAATCACATTGTTCGCTATCGTATGCACATGGAAGCAAGCGCCAGCATCGGGAATGCTTTGATAGACAACAGCATGCACTAAGGTTTCCGCAGACGGCTTCAAATTGGTAGGCTCTACGGAACTAGAGTTGCTGTCAACGATCAGGTAATCTTCTGGCGATAATTTTGTTTTATCTTTGCCACTGGCGGTCACAGCAAATTGTAAGGGTACATCGCTGATTTTAATAGAGAGGTTTCCACTAGTGCCCGGAAACCAGTCTCTTCTAGCAAACGTTAGCTTTACTTCATCTAGTTTTTTAAAAGCGGCGGTGCGCTGTTCAAGTGTTGTTGTCATAGCACAATTCCCTCCTGTTTGGCCTGAATGGCTTTAATAATTGAAATCACATCATAAAAAGTAGTAAATGGTTTATGTGATAAATTTTCTTCCTCACATTTTTCTAATAGGAAGGAACGGGCAATGACAAAGTCAGCAATTCGAGAGCCTGCTAAGTCAGTAATACTGTCCCCAATGACAACACGCGTATAGGCCGTAGCATCATAGCTTCTAATAATGGTAGTTTTACACATTCCACAATCTGTTTGGCAATGCTCATCGCAGGTATGCGGCCACGTAATTTTTATGCTCTCTTTGCTAAAATCACTGCCATTGCAGTAGATTGGACCATCCAACTGAAACGGAGCCAGAATCGGGTGAACAAAGAAATCAATACCTCCGCTTGTAATGAGCAAAGTCACATTTTCTTGACGACAATATTCCACAAACTCGGCAAAACCAGGGCGGATACTGGCATTCTTCACAGCAAATTGAGTAATTTCGTGTTCGAGTGAAGAGGGAAGTAGGGAAAAAAGCTTTCCTACCCCTTCTCTAATGGTTATTTTTTGCGTCAAAATCTGTTCGGTTAATTCTTCCCAGCCTGGGGGATGAAAATGGCGCATGATTGCTACAATGTTGTCTTTTTCTGTAATAGTTCCATCGAAATCGCAAAAAAGCACAAGTTGTTTTGTCATGCAAGACCTCCCCATTTTTCTAGTGCGAGTCGCAGTTCTTCAGAGTCGGCAGCTGCCTTAGTAAGACTAATTCCATTTACGGATGCATCAATAGCGGCACGGAACGCTCGACCGCCTGCTGTTGCTCCTAGTGGGTGCCCATGAATACCGCCGCCTGCGTTAACCACCTGATCTAGACCAAAGTCAGCGTACAACTGTGGAACCAATCCAGGATGAATACCTGCCGATGGAACGGGGAAGGCAGGTTGTAAGGTACCGTATTCTCCAACTAAATGATTAGCTAGCTGATTAGCCTCTAGCTTATCTAATGCAACATTTCCGTATGGAGAAGGGAACAAGACCAGGTCAGCCCCAGCTAAACGCAATAGATTACCGAGTAAGAGCGGAGCAGCTATGCCGTAATCAGGACTAGGATAATAAGCGCCAGCGAGTGCAGGATGCGCCATGATTGGTACCTGAATGTCCGGATCTTCTGCTAAACGTTGCAAGAGATCGAAGCCGAAAGCAAGCGCATTAAACAGGAGGCAAGAAGCACCTGCATCAATTGCTTGTTTCGCCCGCTCAATAAGCTGTGAGCTAGGTCCTGTAAGGTTAGCGGCATACAAGACAGGCTTACCGGTTTGTTCCGCAATTTCATCTGAAATGGCTTTGAAACGTCTGATGCGTTGGATAAACGGAGCTTTATCATCAGCAAAGAAAATTTCGTCATCCTTTATCAAATCAAGGCCACCTTCTGCTTGTGCACGAAACTGAACCTCTAATTCCTCTAGTGATAAACCTGTGCATGACTTAAAAATACTCATTAATAAAGGGCGATCATGCACACCGGTTATTTTTCGTATACCTTTTATGCCAAATTTCGGACCCTTAAAGCCTTGTAAAAAGGCAGGGGGAAGTTGAATATCCACTAGCTTGATTTTGCCATCCATTGATAGCTTGCCGAATACCCCTGTAAGAAGAGAAGGGATATCTTGTGTAAAGCATATTGTTGGATAACTAATAGTGATAAGACCTCGTGTTTCACCTGATGAGGTAGATTCGAGAGGAGCTACATGTGCTACTTCACCTAAATAGGCACGTAGTTGCTCTTGTTTGGCCAGAGGAAGGTCTGTCCATGAGCCTACTGTCATACCAACTGCAATACCTTCCGCTTTTTTTTGTAAATCCTTTGCTTGTGTTAAATAGGTTACGAGGATTCGATCTGTACTCATGGATGACCTCCTTATAGGTAGAGAATTTATCAACTAAAAACGCCCCCTTCAAGAGAAGGAGGCGTCTGATAGACAGATCTTCTTCTCTTATCTCTCACATAAACCAATAAAGCAAGATTATGTGTAGGATTTAGCACCGTTTCGCATCGTTATACCGATACGAGGGTTGCCGGGCATCATAGGGCCAGTCCCTCCGCCTTCTCTCAATAAGAGCTAAATAATTGTTGTAGTTGTCAAAAAAGAAGCTGTTTCTTGGAGACCATCTTATCCCTTTTTATAAAATGCGTCAACCCTTTTATAAATAAAATCTGAGTTGAATAAATTGTTTGACATAAATGGTTTACCTGTGTATATTTCTACTAACGATTCATTTTGAAGCTTCGTTACGTAGGATAAGAACCTGCATTCACTTACAATTACATATAACTTTTGGATACCTTATCCAGAGACGGTGGAGGGACTGGCCCGATGAAACCCAGCAACCGACACATAGCCACTAGCTTGGCGTGTGCACGGTGCTAATTCCTGCAGAGACATTAAAATTCTGGTAGATAAGGGGGAACGTTTAATGAATATGGCATGTAAAAACGACCTCTTTTCTTCGGAAAAGAGGTTTTCTTTTTCTTTGGTAAGCAAAGCATGGTGTGAACAGATATGGGCAGAGCACAAATATTGGGTCATGATGAGGTGTTATCAAAAATATAAGCAGATATCACAAGCATTTCGGGATCAATTAAAATTGACACGAGAAACAGGCGAGCGAGATTGGAGTATATTTGCAGAGCATTTGTTACATGAATTCCAGAAGATCAGGGAATTGCCTATTGATTCAGGCAATGCCTGCAATGCTTTGAGCCATGCATTCGGTCATTTACGCGGTAAACTTAGTGAACAAGAAAGCGGGTCCTGGCATGTATTATTACAAAGGAGCTGGGAGGAAGCCCATCGCATCTTGTTCTTACTTACTATGGAATATGGTGATGATTATTTGTCACGATCCCGCATATTTTCACCAGATGTTCCTAGCAGTCATACATGGATTCGTTTTCGGGGCAAGGACTTTTTTATTGAAAAGGATTTGGGGCGATGGAATATTCTTGAGCCGAGTGAAGTCTGGGAGCGAGTCGGTGTGTATCAGGTTAACCTATTGACCAAGTATCGCTTATTAGCAAATCTAGGAGGAATCGTCCATCCCTTGGCACATTACGATCAATACATCAACCGATACTAGTGATAAAAAGGAGAGGGAAGATATGGGTTATCAAGCGTTATCGGTTCAAGAAGCCATTTTATACGTACAGAATCAGGGAACGATTTTTACACAAGACGCGTCTCTTGTTAGCCAAGAAATTGGTGATGGAAATTTAAATTTGGTCTTTAGAATAACGGATGAAGCGACCGGTAAAAGTGTCATTGTGAAGCAGGCCTTGCCCTATGCTCGCGTCGTTGGCGAATCGTGGCCGTTAACACTAGATCGATCGCGAATTGAAGCCGAGGCGCTCAAGATTCAGCGAGAGCTAGTAGGGGATTTAGTACCTGAGGTATACCATCACAATTCGGAGCTTGCCTTGACGATTATGGAGGATGTCGGTGATCATAAGCTACTCCGTGCAGGTCTAATTGATGGAGAAGTGTATCCACATTTCGCTAGGCATATCGGAACTTTTCTGGCCCATACCTTGTTCTTTACCTCTGATCTTGGGATACACCCCTTTGCTAAGAAGGCTAATGTGAGCAAGTTCATTAATCCAGAGCTATGTAAAATTACCGAAGATCTTGTATTTACTGATCCTTATGTGGACCATGAAACCAACGATTTTAATCCACTTATTCGTCGAGATATAGAAGCAATATGGGAGAATCAAGCATTACGTCGAGAGATTGCTAAGCTAAAATACGGTTTTTTAACACGAGCAGAAGCTTTGTTGCATGGTGATCTGCATACAGGTAGTATTTTTGTCACCCAAACGAGTACAAAGGTGATTGATCCAGAGTTTGCTTTTTATGGGCCGATCGGTTTTGACATTGGGGCGGTAATCGCTAATCTTATCTTAAATTATGCAGGTCAATACGGGCTGCAAGCGGACATAGAGAAACGGGAGAGCTATCGTTTTTATTTATTGGATACGGTAGAAAACGTATGGAATGAGTTTGTATCGAAATTCGTTCGTTTGTGGCATAAACAAGCGGAGGAGCGTAGTGCGCGTGTTCCCGATTTTTGGCAGGACTATGTATCTCAAGTCTTACAAGATACGGCAGGATATGCTGGATGCAAAATCCTGAGACGTGTGATTGGATTGGCGGGTGTGGCTGACTTAAATAGAATTGAACAAGTAGAGATTCGAGCAGAAGCAGAAAGACTTGCTTTGGAGATTGGTCAATCCCTCATTATCAATCGTAAGCATTTTACAGAAATCACAGATATAACTGCGAGCGTACGAGATATTGCCGCTGAACGGGAACGAGTTTTTCAAAAGTAAAATGGTATCGAAAACAGAGTCATCTGCTGTCCTACTAAATAGGGCAAGCAGGTGATTTTTGTTTTTAAGAGAATTAATGTTCAACCTATTGGAACAATCAGGGGCAAAAAAGAGGGAGGAGAAGTATGAAGAATATCGTGATATCACCTGATTTGGAACTAAAGGAAGTCCGTATTGAGGATGCAGTAGTCACCTTTGCTTTAATAGAAAAAAATCGAGATTATTTACGGGAGTTTTTACCGTGGTTAGATAATGTACGAGATGTAGAGGATTCAGAAAATAATATTCGTTTTGCCATTCAACAAGCAGCGAATATGCAAGGAACGCATTATTCGATTTGGTATAAAGGCCAAATTGCAGGGAGAATCGCCGCCAATTATATCGAATGGAATCATCGTAAAACGGTAATTGGCTACTGGCTAGGAGCCGAATTTCAGGGGAAGGGCATCATGACGCAGGCAGTACAAGCATATCTTGACTATTTGGTATTTGGGAAGTGGAATCTGCATCGAGTAGAGATTGCAGCAGCAGTACAAAATGAGAAAAGCCGTGCTATCCCTGAGCGACTTGGTTTTCAATTAGAAGGAATTATCAGAGGGAATGAATGGTTGTACGATCATTACGTTGATCATGCTGTGTATGGAATGCTACAGCAGGAATGGAAACAACAAAAAGGAGAGAGGGAAACGACATAATCCCTATTCTGAAATTGATTGAATTTTGAGATTTATAGGGAAGAAGGTGTTGAAGAGTGAGTTCATTTCGACAATTAGCATGGTTTTTTCAAAGACATTGGAAGCGATATGTCTTTGCCATTAGTGTACTGATTATTATTGATATCTTATTATTATTGCCACCACGTATTATTGGCAGTTTAGTCGATGAAATTCGAAACGGACTACTAACCCATAAAGGCTTAGTAATGATGGTCGGGATACTAGTAGGGATCGGTATTTTGTTATATGTACTCCGGTATTTGTGGCGTTATTTGTTGTTTGGTGGCTCACTTACGCTAGAAAAGACGCTGCGAAATCACTTCTTTCAGCATTTAAATCAAATGTCACCAAGCTTTTTTCAACGTCATCGAACAGGTAACTTAATGGCCATTGCAACTAATGATATTCCAGCGATCGAAACAACAGCTAGTATAGGGGTTTTAACCTTGGTCGATTCCATCTGTATGACCTTGCTAACACTTGGAATCATGCTGTTTGCGGTAGATTGGAAGTTAACACTCGCAGCCTTGTTGCCTATGCCGTTCCTGGCTTGGTCTACCGCTTATTATGGTAAATTGCTACATGAGCGCTATTATCTAGCACAAGAAGCGTTTGGCAAAATGAACGATCATGTGCAACAGTCGATATCTGGTGTACGTGTTTTACGTTCTTTTGTCCAGGAAGAAAAGGATGTAGAAGCATTTCAGGATGTTAGTGAAGACACCTTAAAGAAAAATGTCAATGTAGCAAAAATTGATGCGCTGTTTGAACCTACTGTGGCTATTATTATTAGCTTTAGTTTTTTAATTGCATTAGGGTACGGTTCTTTATTGGTGATCAGCAGTCAGATATCCTTAGGGGAGCTAGTGGCTTTTCAGCTCTATCTTGGACTATTGATTTGGCCCATGTTCGCATTTGGGTACTTAATGAATGTTTTACAACGGGGGAGTGCATCGCTCAAACGTTTATACGAGCTATTAGGTGAACCTTCTGATGTAGTAGAGGTAGCTGATGCTGTTACTCATGTGCCTTTAGGTACAGTAGAGATGCGGGATTGTTCCTTTACTTATCCACAAGCACACCGACCAGCATTGCAGCACATTTCCTTCACACTAAACAGTGGGGAGACGCTTGGTATTGTTGGGAAAACGGGTAGTGGTAAATCGACCTTATGTAGAACCTTACTGCATCAATATCCGGTTGAATCCCAACAAATATTTTTCTCTGGAATTCCCATTGAACAAATATCTTTGAATACAGTACGTGAAAAAATTGCCTATGTTCCACAAGAGCATATGCTATTCTCACGCACGGTCAAGGAAAATGTAGCATTTGGTGTTACAGAGGCTAATGACGCTGATGTGGAGCAGGTGCTTCGACAGGCGGAGATGCTAACAGATTTACAGCACTTATCACATGGTTTAAAAACGGTTATAGGGGAAAAAGGAGTCATGCTATCCGGTGGGCAAAAGCAGCGAATTTCTATTGCTCGTGCCCTATTAACTGACGCAGAAGTATTGATTTTAGACGATTCCTTATCGGCTGTAGATGCTAGGACGGAAGAGAAAATTATTCGCCATTTACGTGAAGCGCGTCTGGGGAAAACCACGATTATTACAGCTCATCGTTTGTCTGCTGTTGTCCATGCACATCACATTCTTGTGTTAGATGAAGGATTGGTTATAGAAGAAGGAACCCATACCGAACTGATGATCAAAAACGGCTGGTATGCCCAGCAATATCATCGTCAGCAGCTGGAAGAGCAGGTGTCAGGTGCGGAAGGAGGGATGCTAGAATGATTCAGGCTACTACCGAAATCAAACAGGGAGTATCGAAGCGATTAATCAATTATGCCAAACCCTTTCAAAGAAAAATAATTGTCGCTCTTTTCCTGTTAATCGTAGGAACAGCGGCCGATCTAGCTGGCCCGTTAATTGCTAAGGTGGCAATAGATAACCATATTTTAAGTATCCAGAAGAATTGGTATTTTGTAAAACCGGGTGATGCATCCCAAGCCACTGGAAATTCTTTTGAGAAGAGTGTGACTCTGTCCTTACCAGCTAAGGAAGCTTCCACATTAGTTCGTGAAGATTGGATTCCAAAAAGGACGGATCTTGATCAGTATCAGCTAGCACAAATCCTTGCTCAGGATAAAGAATATTATGTAGTATCGCCTCCAGTATCTACTGAGGGGAAGCGTAGCTTTTCAATAGATGCCTCCAATCAATCCGAACGGCAATTGTATCACATTCAGGTGGAGAACAAAGGAAAAATAGATCAAACAACAGGATATTTGTTGACGCCTGAGGAAGTAGAAAGTCTTTATATCTACGATCATATTCCCTTGTTTGGTCTGTTAGGTGGCTACGCAGGCTTAATTTTACTTTCAGCAGGGTTAAATTATATCCAGCTACTTAGCCTGCAAACGATTGCGCAGCGCATTATTCAGCGTATGCGTATTGACGTATTCACTCATTTGCAGAAGCTACCGATCTCTTTTTTTGACAAAACACCTGTAGGTACTATGGTCTCCCGGATTACAAATGATACCGAGGCAGTACGTGAGTTGTATGTAAGTGTAATGGCCAGCTTTGTGCAGAATGGTGTATATGTGGTTGGTATCCTACTCGCTTTATTTGTATTGGAACCTTCTTTAGCTTGGGCATGCATCATATTTGTCCCCATTCTGCTACTCTTGATTAAAACCTATCGGCATTACTCTTCCAAATTATTTGCTACCATTCGATCCAAGCTAAGTGAACTAAATGGGATGCTAAACGAAATGATTCATAACATGTCCATCGTGCAGGCTTATCGAAAAGAGGAAGAGATTCAGGCAGAATTTGCGGAGATCAATCAGGCATATTTTATAGGAAGAAAGAAAGAAAACCACTACGAGGCTCTGCTACTACGTCCAGCGGTCGATCTGCTAGAGAAGATCATGTTGACCTTGGTGATTTGGTATTTTGGCGCTACTTCTTTAACAGAAGTAATATCATTTGGAGTCTTATATGCGTTTGTTGATTATGTTACTAGATTCTTTGAACCAATTAATATGGTGATGGAACGCATGGCTCATTTACAGCAGGCATCGGTTTCTGCGGGGCGCGTATTCGAAATCATGGATACAAAAGCGACAGAAGAGTCGGGTAAAGAACAGATGGAGCGACCAAAAGGCGAAGTTGTATTTGATCATGTATGGTTTGCTTATCATGACGATCAGTATATTTTAAAGGATATTTCTTTTTGTGCCGAACCAGGTCAGACGATCGCATTAGTAGGGCATACGGGTTCTGGGAAGAGCTCACTAATGAACGTACTGTTGAAGTTTTATGAGTATCAGAAAGGGAGTATCACAATTGATGGGGTCGATTTACAAGCTATTCGTTCAAGCTCATTACGCCAACACGTAGGGATGGTATTGCAGGACCCGTTTCTTTTTACCGGGGATGTGAGCTTTAATATTCGACTCTATGAGGATAATATTAATGAAGAAAAGGTGCGAGAAGCGGCAAAAGCGGTACATGCTGATGAATTTATTGCTCAATTAGAGAAAGGCTATCACGAAGATGTTGTGGAACGTGGTGCGACGTTATCGTCTGGACAGCGTCAATTAATCTCCTTTGCCAGAGCATTGGCAGCAGATCCAGCAATCCTTGTATTGGATGAAGCAACAGCTAGCATTGATAGTGAGACAGAATCGGCAATTCAAGATGCATTGAAGGTCCTAGCACAAGGAAGAACAACTTTTATCATTGCGCATAGATTGTCAACCATTCAAGAAGCGGATGTCATATTGGTATTGTCGCAAGGAGAGATCGTCGAGCAGGGTAACCATGAGGCGTTAATGGACAAACAGGGCATCTATTATAAAATGTATCAACTTCAACAAGGGAAACCTATAAAGTAAACTGTGAAAAAGTAGAGGGTTGTGGAAGAGTAGGGATACGGTGTATGATCTTCTAATGGAAAGGAGATCGCATACATGAAATCTTCGCGCTTTACTTTTACAACATTGCTCGTAGTGGTCTTTATTGCTGGTATTACTCAGGGATTAACGCTCCCATTGCTTGCTATCTTGTTAGAGGAACGTGGCATTTCTGCTGTATCTAACGGTTTTAATGCTGCTGCTCTTTATGTCGGAATGTTCATTATGTCACCATTGATGGAAATCTTTTTACGAAAATGGGGTTATCGCACATGTCTATTTATTGGACTTGTACTGGTAACATTCTCAACATTGTTACTTCCATTGTTTACATCGCTTAGTGTATGGTTTGTCCTCCGCTTGATAATGGGAATGGGCGATTCTGCTCTGCATTATACCAGTCAGATCTGGGTGACGGCTACATCTACACCAGAGCGACGTGGGCGTGATCTTTCGCTATACGGTCTTTCTTATGGGGCGGGCTTTAGCGTAGGACCTTTGGCAATCAATTTAATGCCGTTTGGCTTGTGGGCACCATTTATGGCACTTGTTGCTTGTAACCTGGTGGCTTTCTTCATGTTGTTACAAATTCGTAACGCCTTCCCACCTGAAGTAAAAGCAAACGATGGGAAAAAGGTTGTTAAATCAAGAGAAAAGTACAAGATGGTTATTCAAATGACATGGCTGGCTTTGATTCCAGCTTTCCTATACGGCTTTATGGAAACGACGCTCAACGGTAGTTTTCCGATCGCGGCCTTACGTTCAGGAATTTCGGCAGAATCAGTTTCCATTATTTTGCCATCATTTGTAGTAGGTAGTTTATTCTTACAGTTGCCACTTGGTACATTAAGTGACAGAGTAGGACGCAAAAAAGTCATGATGTGTTGTGCAATAGGAGGCTGCATCGCGTTTATGCTGTTCCCATTAGCAACATCCTCAGTACCACTAATGATGCTGTTATTAGCTGCAGCAGGAGCAGCGGTGGGTTCGTTCTACTCGCTTGGATTAGCGTATTGTGCTGATATCTTACCACAAGGCTTAATTCCGATCGCGGGAATTATTGCAAGCATGAATTTTAGCGTAGCAAGTATTATTACACCGAGTGTGAATGGATTCTTAATTAATTATGTTTCCCCAACTTCAATCTTTGTGGCAATGGGTGCCATGTTCATTGTTTTCTTCCTCGCAGCTATTTTCTTCCGCCCAGAGAAAGCACGTGTTACATCTATTCAAGAGTTTGAAGGAATGGAAATGAAGTAGGATAAATGAGACCTAGCGATAGTAGCTAGGTCTTTTTTCTTTTCCAAAATTGTCCTTGACGCTTTGCAAAAAAGAATTATACTATGATTGTAATGATTATTAAAAAGTTTGCCTGATTCAATTATATTCACCTATGGAAAAATGCATAAAGCCGCATGAACGCTGTTACCTTCGGGTAGCAGCTTCGTTTGTTTTTAGAGGAATTTTAAGTATGATTCTCTTTCTCAACAGAGTACGTTTCTAACCAAAAAAGAAAGAAGGGTGATTGGTATGTTACAAAAAGGAAGTATGATTCTTTCAGGTTTGTGTGTTCTGATTAGTTGGCTGTGGGGGAGTATCGCAGGGATTGATCCAGCCTGGATTGCCATTGTGGTATGTGGAGTTCCCATTGCACTTACAGCGGGTAAGGAATTATGGACACAACGACGCCTAAATAGCGATGTGTTGGTTACAATTGCCATCATTGCTGCTACCTGTATTGGGGAGTTATTAGCTGCTGCTGAAGTAGCCTTTATTATGATGATTGGCATGTGGCTAGAAGAAAAGACAGTGGCGAAAGCGACTTCAGCTTTAAAAGAAATGGTAGAAATGGCTCCCGAACAGGCACGGGTAATGCGGGGAGGACAGTGGATTGAGGCAAAGGCAGATTCAGTGCTAGTAGGTGAACTGGTCCTGGTAAAACCAGGTGAGAGGATACCAGTAGATGGAATTGTAGTAGCTGGTCAGGCTGCGATTGATCAGGCGATTTTAACAGGAGAATCCTTACCTGTCGAAAAGCGACAAGGGGATGAAGTATTCGTAGGCACTACCAACACAAACGGCTCTCTAGAAATACAAACCACTCGTGTTGGTGAAGAAACAACGTTTGCTAAGGTAACGCGATTGGTAGAGGAGGCGATGGAGAAGAAAGCGCCTGTACAGCGTTTGTTGGATAAATGGGCAGTATGGATTGTAGGGGCTAGTTTATTATTGGCGATTCTTGTGTATCTGGTTACAAACGATATGGTTCGTTCTGTTACAGTTCTAATCGTCTTTTGTCCATGTGCTTTGGTGCTGGCTACTCCGACAGCGATTATGGCAGGGATAGGAAACGCAGCCAAAAACGGCATTTTAATTAAAAGTGGTGTAGCACTGGAGCAGTTAGGTTCTATTAATACGGTACTGTTTGATAAAACAGGTACGCTAACAAAAGGGGCATTGTCCGTTGCTGGGATTGCTCATGCAGAGCAAAGTGCCCAAGAGGTTATTCGTTGGGCTGCGGCTTTAGAACAACATTCAGAGCATCCCATTGCTACGGCTATTTTACATCAGGCAAAAAAGTGGGAATTAGAATTACCTGCTGTAGAATCCTTTATTATGCATGCTGGTAGTGGAATTGAGGGGATCGTTGAAGGCAAACGAATCTATGTGGGCAATCCTTCCTTTATTAAGGGAATGGGAATAGCTCTTGAACAGATGCAGAGCTTGCTTACAACCAAAGAAAATGAAGGGAAGACGAATGTTCTCATTGCATCGGAGCACAAGCTACTAGGAATGATTTCAGTATCAGATCAACTTCGCCCTGAAGCCAGAGAAACAGTGGAACAATTAACAGGAGCCGGTGTTGAGGTAGCGGTTGTCACTGGAGATAACAGTGGAGCGGCTCGGTTTATGGCAGAGCAGTTGGGAATTACGCAGGTGTATGCTGAACAAATGCCCGACATGAAGTATATACAAGTAGAGCGCCAGCTCAAAGCCGGGCGTAAGGTAGCGATGATTGGCGATGGGATTAATGATGCACCGGCGCTAACGTTAGCGGATGTAGGGATTTCAATGGGAGTACATGGTACACAAATTGCTGCTCAAGCGTCTGATGTGGTATTGATGTCAAATGATCTACGTAAGATTGCTGATGTCATGCGTTTGGGCCAAAAAGCTGTGCAAGTAATACGGGAAAATTTAATCATTTCTACAGCTATTAACAGTGCTGCTATCCTGCTTGCTTTATTAGGTGTGTTAGGTCCGGTATTCGGTGCGTTCGTGCACAACATCACTTCGGTATTAGTGGTAGTAAACTCTGCCAGACTAATCGGTTTTTTGTCTAGACATAAAGGCTCTCGTCCATCTTCACCGCATCATGGAGCGCATTCATCAGCCGGGTATTCTACTGATACAATAAAGTTCCATTCTGTAAATAAGTATATTTGATCTTAAAAAAGAGCAGATGGGAGCATTACAAGGGATAATGCAACGATCATGTTATCCCTTGCAGTCTACATCTGCTTTTTTATGCACTCTTATCAACGAACTTTATTTCCCTCGTCCAGCAATTGACTTACAGTAACGAACTTGTAGCCTTTAGAGCGTAAATCAGTGATAAGCTCCTGTAAGGCTTTTAATGTTTGCTTTTGATTCATCCCACCATCGTGGAATAGGATGATGTCGCCTCGTGAGGTATGCTTTTTAACACTATTAACAATAACAGATGAGGTGCGAGCTAAGGACCAGTCCCGCGGATCAACTGACCAATAGATGATATCATAGCCCGACAATTGAACAGCACTCATTACATCGGTGGTAATCACACCCCCAGGCGGACGATAGTATTGGGGGAGGACTCCTGTAGCCTTGTAAATGGATTTTTCTGCTTGTTTAATTTCATCATAAATCTCTTGTTCGGTTAACTTGTTTAGATCGTAATGATGATATCCATGATTTCCGATTTCGTGTCCAGCCTTTTTTATCCACTGCATAATGACAGGATATTTATCAGCCTGGGAGCCAAGGACAAAGAATGTGCCAAGAATCCCGTTCTTATGCAGAGTTTCTAGAATACGAGGTGTATAGACTGGATCTGGGCCATCATCAAATGTTAAAGCAACCACCTTTTTTTGCGTTTCAATACGGTGGATGGGTTCATAGGCCATTTGATTAGCAGTAAGTCCAAAAGAACCCCATAAAATTATCCCTAAGCATGCTAAACCTATGAGGGCAAGGCAGCATGTGAAGCGCCTTGCCAATCGCTTCCTCATGTGAAACCACTCCTTTCTCTAGTCATTCACTTTCCTTAGGGTGACCGAACAGGGATAAGAACATGCTGGAAGAAAAGCGCAAAGTTTGTTGGATATGATATCATGGAGGCAAAACGTTAAGCGTGAGAGGAGTGACATGACGTTGGAAAGAAGCGGCTTGCTGCATGGACTAGCACATACCTATCAAGGAAAAGAACAACCTGTCGATTATTATCTTCATATAGATGAGGACAAAATAAGCCTGAATGAGTGGATTGGACAACAAATCTCTATTCAGTATGATGGACAAAAAAATTGTATTACTTGTGGACGCAAAACCAACAAAACCTTTAACAGTGGGTATTGCTATCCTTGTTTTGTTAAATTACCAGAAAACGACCTTTGTATTGTAAAACCGCATGAATGTCATTTTGATCAAGGAACCTGTAGAGACAAAAGCTTTGGAGAATCGCATTGCATGATTCCGCATTATGTATATCTTGCGCTCTCCAGCGATGTCAAAGTGGGACTGACTCGCAAAAACAATGAGTTAAGACGTTGGGTAGATCAAGGGGCCATTCGAGCTATTCCAATTGCGGAGCTTCCAACTCGTCGAATGGCGGGAGAGCTGGAGGTGCACCTCAGCCAATTCATGCCAGACAAAACAAACTGGCGCAAAATGTTAAAAGGTGAAGTAAAAGAAGCGGACTTAATTCAAATTCGTGAAGAAACTTATGAGAAATTTCCTGAAGAGTTTAAGCCATTCCAATTGCGTGAAGATGAGTGGGTAGATATCACCTATCCAATCTTAGAAACATTGTCCAAAATTAATTCTTTATCCTTAGACAAGCTGGAATGTGTTTCTGGAAAGCTACTTGGTGTAAAAGGTCAATATTTAATTATGGATATTGGAGTATTCCAAGTACGAAAGCATGCTGGTTATCAAGTAACGGTGAAAACGGGATAAACGATGGTAACGGCAAAAAGCCATGATCGTAGAGGTCATGGCTTTTTTCTGTGCTCGAATACTTATACTTCAGCTTGCTTCTTTATATTTTTCGTGAAAAATATCGCATGATGTAGGACTATTAAATGGATATTGTGAAAGAAAGACTCACATACTTTTTGAAAAAAGTTATGAGGTGTTTTCTAATGGACAAATTCTATCGGGATACGTGGGTAGAGGTCAATTTGGACGACATACGAACGAACATACGAACCTTTCGAAAGCATATTCCTGAAAAAACTCAAATCATGGTGGTAGTGAAAGCAGATGCTTATGGACATGGCTCCGTAGAAGTAGCAAGAGAAGCTCTAGCGGCAGGTGCTACCGCTTTAGCGGTTGCGTTTCTAGATGAAGGTATTGTTCTAAGAAAGGCGGGTATCACGTGTCCAATACTAATCTTAGGGTACACGCCTATAAGAGCAGTGCAAGAAGCATATGAATGGAATATTTCGTGTACTGTGTTTCAAACGAATTGGCTAAAAAGAGCTGAAAAAATAATAAGTAAGAAACAGGGAAAGAAGAAGGTCAACAACCATGGAGACAAATCTGAAGATAAAAACGAAGATAAAAATGAAGATAAACCTGAAACCGAGAATACCAAAGATAAGAAGGAAATATCTACTCAGGAGCGTAAACGTTTGTCTGTTCATATTAACATTGACACAGGCATGGGAAGGATTGGAGTAAGGACAAAAAAAGTACTTCTTTCTGTCGTGAAGGGTGTCAATAAAAATGATGTTTTTCAATGGGATGGCATTTATACTCACTTTGCCACGGCTGATTCACGGGATATTACCTACTTGAATCATCAATTTGAACGGTTTCAAGACTATTTGGAATTTTTGAGGGAAAAAGGGTATAAGCTACCTGCTATTCACTGCTGCAATACTGCGGCTGCGATGACCCATCCTGAGTGGGGATTTAGTTATATACGATTGGGAATTGGAATGTATGGTTTATACCCATCTGTCTATATAAAATCTTTACATATACTTAACCTAGAACCTGCCCTTCAAGTAAAAACCCGTGTTTCAAATGTTAAGTTTATGCAAAAGCCGTTTGGCATAAGCTATGGAGTTACCTATATCGCTACACCAGGGGAACAGATTATTACTCTGCCGATCGGTTATGGAGATGGTTTCTCACGTTTGCTTTCGAATAAGGGAAGTGTCCTATTACAAGGCCAACGATTTAGCGTGGTAGGTAGGGTAACGATGGACCAATGTATGGTAAGTGTGGATAAAATAAAGGCAAAAGTAGGAGATGAGGTTGTTATTTACGGTCGATCTGGCAAAGAAGAGATAACGCTTGAAGAAGTAGCCGAACTAATAGGAACGATTAATTATGAGGTAGCGTGCATGCTTAATTATCGATTACCTCGTGTATATACCAAACAGCATAAAGTCGTCTCAGTACGTAATTTATTAGAGTCAATAAATTCTAAGCCAATGTAAAACATATTGAGAACTAGCAGATCAGATACGTTCAAAAGGTATAAATGCTGGATAACTTGAAAAAACTACCTCTGAGCAATTCTTGATAGAAGATTATGCCCGCTCAGACGTTCAGCGGTACATGGATTATCTAGTGGCAAAAAAAGTCAGCTTCAACCATAAACAAGATTTATAATGCCAATCAAATCATTCAGTCGATGGAATGGCAAACAAGAGATTGTGGAAGAATTCGAGTAATGAAACAAATGGACTATAAACAACAAGCCCCTAAAAGAAGTAAGAAGGGCGATAAAAAGATACATAGAGGAACGATCTGACAGTAACGATGCACTGTTTCTGAGTAACCGACAGCAGCGTATTAGTGTAAGAAGTGTTCAACATTTATTAGAGCAGTATTCAAGATATAGGAGTGATTCAGTCTCTTAGCGGACATAAGTCAGCAGATATGGTTTTACGTTATAGCAAGCCCACAGAGGAAGACAGACAAAAAGCGGTTGATAATTTGTTTTTAAACTAAGCTATCCTATATGGATGGCTTTTTGTTTCATAATGACTGAATAGTTTTTGGAAGGGGGATACTTTACATCCATTCAGCATGTGCATATTCGAATATGGGGATGAACACTTCCATAAATCCACCCTAGATGTTGAATTTACGATACGTTAACAGATGTAATCATAAAGTCGTTCATACTTCTCTTTTTTGATACCATTTGATGAAACATACATTTTATTAGAGCTATTTATAATCCTTGACTTTCAAAATCCTTTTCATAAAAGAAAGTAAATCAATCTATTATTTTTTATTGTTATTTACAAAAAAATACAATAAAGTTAGAATTAAGTTAAAATCAATAAAGGAATCAATGAAATTATTTATAAATTATGGAAGGGGATTAACATGAATGTAAGTCTAACTTTCACAACATTGGGGGAACTGATAAAGGAAAAAAGAATAGGTCTGGGAATTAGCTTATCGGAATTAGGAAGAGTAACAGGGATTAGTAAAGGGGTTTTATCGAAGATTGAATCTGGGGAAACGAAACGCCCAGAGCTACGGACATTAAAACCGATTGCAGATGTTTTAGAAATCCGCTATGAAGAGATCATTGAACGCTATGTTGATGTTGAGCACAGAATTGATATCTTAGACCAGATTCTTTCCGAATCTATCGAAATTTCTAATATATCACTGATTTCAAAAGTGGCGCAGCAGATTATGAAATCTCCTAGCGAGGATACTTATGTCATATTAGAACATCTATATAATCGCAGTTGTTCAATCGTAGATAACGAAGTTAGGCTAGTAATGTACGATGTTATTATTAAATATGCCAGATTACACGGGGTACCAAAGTATATAGCCAAAGGGCTATTGCAGAAATACTTGATTGAGAGAACAGATTTAATTCACCTTGAAGATACCTTCAAGAATGGAGAAGAGATTCTGCATTACATAGATTTTTTAGACAAAGAAGAAAAAATCAGTCTTTACTATAAAATGTCATTTGATGCACACGATATCAAAAAGTATGAAAAGTGCATTGAGCTTGGCAAGATGGGACATGCTGAAGACGAAACAGAAAATGAGCTAAAACAAAGAGTTGCTTTAGCGATATGCAATTCTTATTTCAGAATGAAAAACTTTTCAAGCCTAGAAGAACATCTGAAGATGTATGAAGAACTAGGCTATCGCTTTATAATTGACCGTACAAAAACTTTTCTTTCAGTTATACTGTCAAAAAAGGGGAAGTATCAGGAAGCTATACCTTTGCTAAAAGAGTGTGTAGAAGAAGCAACAAAAAATAACAGAATTCATAGGGTCAATGAACTATTAGAGGCATTACTCAACATAAATGATGTAGATTCTATCCAGCAGGTTATAGAAAGAGAGGAAAAGAGCTTTTCATTTGATTTTAACAACGTTTATAATTTTTCTGGCTTAGGGAAGTACTTTAAATATAAAGGTGCATTTCTTGTAGACTGTGATTTGTTTAATGAGGGAATGGAGTCTTATCTCCAAAGTATGTACTACTATAGCAAAATCAACGACAAGAAAGGCATTATGAAGTGCCAAGAAGACATTTACAAATATCACTATGAAAAAGGGAGAATAATGGAATTGCCCCTTCTGAAAAAGCTAACAGAAGTATATAATATGGTAAATAAAGGTGATGAAAAGGAGGAATAAGAAATGAAAAAATATTTAGCCATTTTCACAACTGTTTCATTACTTACGCTATTCACTGTAGCTAGTTATAGTATCTCGGAAAGTCAGACAGTATACAGTAGTACAAAAGCATATGTAGATAACCCACAAGGCTAATGTACCCTTGTATATTTATCCCTCTTTAGGACGCTATAAATTTAGCGTTCTTTTATTTTGTGAATTTTTGTCGTAATTTGCAAAATGTACTACTTTTTTGAATAAAAGGAATTTTATAGTACATATGGTAAAATAATACTCAGGAGGAAGAGAGGAGGGAGTAAAATTAGTTTGTTCAAAATTAAAGGGGCGTTCCCATTAGTTAGCACACCAGTGGAACGTCCCCGTCATGAATAACAAAAAATGTTATTCGAATCAATTGTATCACTTAAATAAGGAAAGAGAAATGGAAAATTTCAAATCAAAAGATGATTTACAGAAGCTTATAGAACTCCTCCGTAAAGAATTAGAGATGTTGTATTACAAAGAAGGCTCATTTGTACACCCAACCGTACTACAAATGAGCCAACAACTAGATGAGTACATTTTAATGTTTAAGAAGATTAGACACTAGTTGGTCGGGATGAGTAAGCTGTACGGGAAACTTTACGAAACCCAGTAGGGAAATAATTATATAGCCGTTGTTCAGCTTTTCATTTATGACAACTAGGTGGTTTACAACATGTTGGTTTGGGAAACTATTATCAAGAAACCGAAAGAGGCTACAGCTAGAAGACTTCGAAAATAAGAAATAAGGATCACTAATCAGATCGCCAAATGCAATTGGTTAGTGAAGCCAAGAGCGTTTTTCTGGAAACAAAAAAACATTAAAAAGGATGCAATGAGGAAATCCTAATCGATTCAGATACTTTAATTCCTTCCTGGCATACTTATTTCTTATTTTTTTTTACTATTAGTACTGCTACAAGGATCACTAATACTATAACAACTAGACCTAATAGGAAATAAGTTGGACCAATTCCATTCATATGAGAACCTCCAGTAAATATCTGATTTTTTCCTAATTATGTCATAAACAGAGTGATAAATAAATAAATTTACAGAAAAGGGAGAATTGATATTTAATGAAAAAATTTTGTGTTCCTTTGTTGTCTATGGCACTATTTGCATCTGTAATAGGATTTACTCCTGATTATGCTTCAGCTAAGAAAGTTACTAGCGTAAATGTATCAGAAGATAATCAGGACAAAGTTGATAAAAGATTTACTGAAATTGCGGAAAAATATGAAATAGGAGAAGCAATTAAAGGTGACGACCTAGAATTCATTAAAAAATACAGCGTCATAGTAGAAGACAACGATGAAATGAAAGCTAAAGCAGTATGGGACATTGAAAAAGTGTTTAAGATAACAGGTTCTGCCAGCAATGAAGATTTAAGTGCTAAACTCTCAGGAGAATTAACTGCGGTAGTGGGATTTTGGCACAATACAGTTGACGGCGATCTTAAACTAGCTGTGACTAAAGGAAGTCCAAAAAAATATAGATTAAAAGCAAATTTACTTGGTTTTGGCCTCGTTAATTCAGACGGTGATGTAGGAAAAACCGTAGATAAAACATTTGATAGTGATTGGAATGAAAGCACCAAAAAAAGCTATCCTTACACCTTCGGTGGAGATATATATGCAAATATAATATATTACAATGTGTCTGTAGATGGCTCAGTTAAAAGTAGCAACGGAACTTTAACTGTAAGAGGAAAAGAAGATAAAGATTGATAATAGCTATTGAATAAAAAGCGTCCGAACTCGATTGTACTGCACCCCAATTGTAAGACACACCCAACAATTGGAGGTGCAGTTTTTCTATGGCTAAATTTAGATAAAGGAAAAACAAAAAGAAAAGCTTAAAGAACGTCCAAAAGGATTTACAAAACAAATTAGATAAGGCTTGGAAATAGATGTTGTTTTAAAATCTTGCTGGAGTAGATTAGGTCTCTCCATAACTCTGTCTTTGCTTCCTTGTGGGCGGAATTTCTTACGCGTAATGGATCGAATATCGGCCTTATTCATTAATCGTTGCACTTTTTTCTGGCTAATAGAAAAGCCTTCTTTATTCAAAAGATAGTGATTTTGGAAGCACCATAATGTCCCTTGCTATCCTGATGAATTTCAATCATTCTTTTTGTAATCAGTTGGTTCTCTTTATGACGTGGAGAGGCCTCTTTCTTTTGGAATTGATAGTATGTACTTCTGGAAAGATTGAGTACCTCACACATGGTCTGTACAGAGTACTTTTCTCTGTTTGCTTCAATAAATTGATTCCGTTCTGCTGTTTTTACATATATATACAATAAAGTTAGAATCAAGTTAAGATTAATAAAGGAATCAATGTAATTATTTATAAATTATGGAAGGGGATTGACGTGGTTTCAAATCTAGGGAGAACTTATAAGGCAAAAAAGAGAAGAGTTAGGAATCAGTTTATCAGAAGTTTCCAGAGTGACAGGGGTTAGTAAGGGGGTTATTTCCAAAATAGAAAGTGGTGAGACTAAGCGCCCAGAGTTACGAACTTTAAAACCAATCGCAGATGTTTTAAACATTCCTTATGAGGAAATAATTGAAGGGTATATAAAAGTTGAACACCGATTCGGAATATTACATGACTTTTTAATGGAAGTCGCTGAAATTTCTAAACCTGATTTAATGGAGAAAGTGGCAGTAAAGTTCCTTGAGAGTTCAAAAAAGGATTCTGTCGAATCATTAGAAGATTTATTTCGAATAACCGGAACTTTCCGGAAAAACGATATCATGTTAACCCTTTATAATATCATAATCAGATATGCTAGAGCGCATGGGGAGTCGCAATACATAGCCAAAGGGTTATATCAAAAGTATATGATCGAGAGAGAAGAGCTTAAACATTTAGAGGAATCATTCAAAGTTGGAGAAGAGGTTCTGCATTATGTCGATTTTCTTTCCCAAGAAGAAAAATTCACTCTCTACTATAGAATGGCACTTCACGCACATAATATTAAAAAGTACGACAAATGTGTAGAGTTAGGTAAAATGGGGATACAAGAAGATGAAACAAAAAATGATCTTAAAGAAAGTGTAGCATTGGCAATGTGTAATTCTTTTGTAGAATTCGAAGACCATGCCAGTCTTCATCTACATTTAGATGAATGTGAAAAAAAGGAATATCATTTTATTGTTGAATGTATAAATTATTATCGAGCGATTATTCTTTCACAAAGAGGTGATTATGAAAAAGCCATTCCTTTGTTGCAGGAATGTTTAGAAGAGGTTAAAGGCATTAGACGCTTGTATCGATTAAACAGGCTGTTAGAAGCTCTATCTAAAGCAAGAAATATCGAACTAATCAGAGAAATAATACAGTCTGAGGAAAACCATTTTTCATTTAATCCAGTTACACCACATCAATATGCCCAGATAGGTATGTACTATAAATTTACAGGAAATTTTCTTATTGAAAATGGGCAATTCGATTTGGGTATAGAACAACTTCTTCAGAGCATATCCTATTATGCTTTGATAGGTTCCTATAAGGATATTATTGAATGTTCCAAGGAAATTTTTTATTATCATGCCCTTTTCATAAAACATACTAAATTTGAAATTGCAGGAAAGTTGAACGAATTGTATAATGAAGTTACCATGGGAGAAAAGAGGGAATAATGATGAAGAAAATTGTAATTTCTACTATTATCTTTTCAACCTTCTTATCACTTACATTTTTTGCTTGTGATAAATTTACGGAAGCTTATCCAGAGAAGTATTCAGCTTCTAAAGTTTATAACGAAGACCCCGGACATTAATCATTTGAAATTTTTCCAGTGGACGCCACACTTTTTACAGAGTGGTGTCTTTTTTATTTATAACAAAGTGTGGATTATGTAATAATTTGTCAGATTTTGTTGAACGTTTCGATTTTTTTTATTTTGCAGAAAAACCGATACGGTTGGTAAAATATTGAACAGGAGGAAGAAAGGAGGGTATCGCCTTCGGATTATATGATTTGTTAACTAAAAGGAGCGTTCCCATTAGTTTGCACACCATCGGAACGCCCCCACCTTGAGGAACAAAAAATGTTTCTCAAGTTTATTTTACCACTCACTTACAAGTGAAGAAAGTAGAGAGTTTCAGATTAACAAACGATTTACAGAAGATTATTGAACGCCTCCGTCAAGAATTAGAGCAGTTGTATTGTAAAGAAGGTTCGTTTTCAAGTCCAACAGTATTGCAGATGAGTCAACAACTAGATGAGTATATTGTTGCCTTTTAAAAGTTTACAAAACATTAAACTAGTTGTCGGATATGAGAATAGACTGTACGGAAACCTGCGGAATCCTTTGGGATAAAATGAGCCGTTTTTTAGCTGTTCATGAAGGTATCAAAGCCAGTATGATATTACACCTAATATGGAGTGTTATTTATGAATTTGTGGGATTTGGAAAAGAAAAAGTTGTTGAAAGAAAAGAAGAGGCAAGAATGGGGAGAACGAAGAGTTCAGCCTAAAAATGAAGCCAAAAAAATTTAAATCAACAAGGCTAATAGAAGCTAATGTAATAAATCAAAACATTTTGGAAGGTGATAACATTTGAATATGAAGGTGAAAAAGGGGATATTGTCTCTACTGACAGTTACATGCTTATCTTTAACTTTTACTTCCGTTGTTACAGCATCATCTACTAGTACAAATGTAGTGCAAGATACAGAATATTTTGATCCAAGTCAACATAATATGCAGTTTGATGAAAAAACAGGCTGGTATGTTGATACTCCTGGTAAGACAGTTTATGACCCGATAAACTTTAGACTTGTCATAATTGAAGCAGATGTCTATTTAGACTTAAAAACCAAGAAGATCGTCCCATTAGAAACACACAAAGGTATTATTGAAGAACAAAAGGTTGTCAGCGCCACTCTTAAAGCTATTAAAGGTTTCGGTAAAATCGTAAGAGCTGGTGGATGGGTGCTTGAGAAGACCATAGGCTTATGGAGCAAATCTAAGGCGGATTTAGTAAGGAAGTACTCAAGAGAAATTGCAGATGCTTGCGAAATGGTGGAAGCTGGCACTAAGAAGGCTATGATAAAAGCATTAAAGAGATTTAACGTACCAGAGGATGTAGCAAAGGATATTACTGATATCATTTTCTGGTTCATATAATTTAATTGAATCATAACCTAGATCATATATGGTCTAGGTTATGATTCAATTAGAACAAGGAAGGTGAGATGAAAATGAAGAGATATCCTTGGTTAAATGCTTCTGTTTTCTTTTACATTCTTGGAATAGTCGTAGCTGGTGTCGCAGTTGGCACTTTAATTCATACTGTATTTTTCTATTTAATGTCTCTAATATTTGACATAAGAATAGAGTCCTTTTTTTCTGTGATTTCTTTTTCGATAAGCGTGTATCTACTGATAATACCATCTTTTTTGTCCAGTTTTATCACTTCCGTGATCAATACAAAATTAGCTGTAAGTGGCATAAAATTAAGACTTCTAGAAACTGTAGTATCTTTCGTGCTTTACTACTTTTCAGTATCTTTTTTAGAAGCTATGTATTCAGGAATTTCTATTTCACCAGTGGGAATTGTAGCATTTGCGTTAATTTACGCTTTGTTAATAAGATACGATGAACTCTATAATTACTTGAAAAATAAAATAATATCATAATTACTTACAACTGGAAAAATTTATCTTATACTTATAAGGAGGCTGTGTAAAAAAATAGATAATGTTCCAATGATAGGTTTCAACAATCGGAAAGTAGAAAGGTTGACTAAGTTGCAGAAAAGAGCTTTAGTAGCAAGTCTAGCGGTAGTTGGCTTAACTTTAACTAGCTTTCAAGGTGTAGATGCTTCTATTGTCAACAAGGCAAGTCAAACTACGGTATCCCAAAGTGACTCTAAAGCAGTAGGCGAATCAAAAGGCGGTCGCTTTGAACCTATGAAAACGAGAAAGCCGATTGACGGACAGAAAATTGCTAACAATACTCAGGATGATTTTGAATTTGATATTCCTGCTGGGTTCTGCTGGGTTAAAGTATATGTATTTAATACAGGAGATGCTGATATCAATGTCTCAGTTACTAATGCAAAAGGTAAAGAGGTTATGAGTGGAAAAGTAAGATATGGAAGAGCTTTTGACATAAAAAGTAGTTCTCCTTGGAGCACTGGTTTGCATACAGTCTCAGTTACATCGGCTGAAGATATGTCTGGTAAAGTATCAGTAAAAATCGCAGAAAACAAAAGCGAACTAGATAATTAAACCTTGGATGGGGGTTCGTATCGGTAATACGCTAGAAGAATTACAAGGATACTAGGTTTAACATCTGGAAGCTTGTAGATTAAATAATTGGTTCTCAAAAAGTCATATGTGTAATACAAACGTCCGAACTTAAATTCGGACGTTTGTTCTTTTATTATCATTATTTATTCCATGAAAGATAAATTACTTATTCTGTGGCTCTTGCCCACTAGCAACCCTTACCCGATCAGCCAGCTCCCCCAAGTATTTGGCTTGCTCCTTCATCATTGCATTCCAAAAATCTTTTTCCATACAGATAATGTCCACATTACCGTTAATACCAGCCACTTTCCCACTATAGGAATCTTGACAGCTATTGTTGGAGAGTTTGGGTTACGTAAGAAACAACAAGATATAATGGAGGACATGATTGCACCTGCAAAAAAGCTGAACGAGCTTTTCAAAAAATCAAATCAAACTCTCCTAAGAATCTACAGAATTTGCTACCAATCCAAGGAGTAAGTGAAGTATCGTAAAATTATAGAACCGCCTTTTTATGGGCGGTTTTTTATTAATAGATAGTTTATATTTTATTAACTTATAGGAGGCGATAAAGTTGGCTGAGTATTTTTTTCAAGTGTTGTATGCTGGTTTGTTAATTGCTATTGCTTTTGGGATTAAGGAACTGAACAAACAAATTAAAACTGTAATTGAATTACTCAAAAAAAATAATAGCAAGGAGTAAAGCTAAGATTTTGATATTACTTACTTACTATTTATATGGAGCCCTGTTAAACATATTTCATATACCTTAACGTCCGAATCCCCCATACTCGGACGTTTTTTCTTGTATTAAATAAGACCTGTGTGTTAGCTGTAAGATTAATCAACAAAGTATAGCCTCTTCATAGAGGACTAGTTACAATAAGAATGCCCATGATTCTTGAAATTTTTAGGATTCATGGGTATTTTAAATGGATTTTTAAATATTAATTATAAAAGTTGTTAAGTTGTTTGACTGGGGCTATATTAACTTATTCGATCGCCCTTCTATATACAAAAGAAAAAATTTTAGAAACTAAGGTGCTCTTAATCAATTTTTTGTTATTTAAGAATATAATCAAAGTAGCAGTTATTGTACAAAAGAGGTGAATTCATGACAGTAACTACCCTCATCTGAATAAATAAGGGTATCATCTGTGTAATACAGCTCACCAAGGTTTCTGCTTACATACTCTCTAAGAAAAGAAACTTGGTGTTCAATTGAATCACCTAATGTAAGCAAAAGCAAAAAAATAGTTAAATCTAATGATCCTATAATTGTTGAAAATTGTCATGAGCCAATTATAGATAATGATACTTTTTTACGAGCAAATGAAATAATGAAAAAACGCAATAAACAACAGACCGTTAGTAATAGGGCAAAATATCCACTAACCGGAATATCCTTCTGTGCAAAATGTGGAGGTGCGATGGTTTGTCAAAAGAAAACATCCGAATGGCGAGGGAAAAGACATACGTCTAGATACTATAGATGCTCATCTACTCAAAACTATAGAGATAGAAAGTGTACTTAAAAAGTATAAATGCTGGGAAACTTGAAAAAACTACCTCTGAGCAATTCTTGTAGAGTTCACAAAAATGAAAGAAGGAAAATGTGTTACTAACCACGAAATTGAGGTTATGTCACATGTTTATAGAAGAGGTGAGGATTTTGACAAACGCACCAAATATTCGTTTGTATAGTTACGCAAAATGCAGTACATGTCGTAAAGCTAAACAATGGCTGGATACCAATGAGGTTACATATGAAGAGATTCCAATTGTAGATACTCCACCATCGAAAGAGGAATTACGACAAATCTGGCAAAATAGTGGAGTTGATATTCGTAAATTATTCAATACCAGCGGTCAATTCTATCGTGAGTTGAACTTGAAAGAAAAGCTGCCAACAATGTCAGAGGACGAGATGCTAGAGTTACTGGCATCCAATGGTAAACTCATTAAGCGACCTCTTATAACAAATGGTACGAAGACAACACTAGGTTTTAAAGAACAAACATTGGAAGAAATGTGGGGCAAATAGCGGATTCTTCTATACAAAAATGGAAGAGCTGGATACGAACCTTCATTACAATGGGTACTATACATAGAGATTGAGGATCATTGTCAAACAAAAACCACTGTTTAATAAAAATTATTACAAATTAATATTGACTATAATCTATTAGTTTTGATATCATAACTCTTGTAGATAATATTAACATTCCTTAAGGAGGTAATATATATGGCACAACGTATTATTGGTCTTCAAGCTCCTGATTTTTCAATGGAAACAGTATCCGGTGACGGAAAAGAATTCGGTCGTGTTTCCCTTTCTGATTATAAAGGTAAATGGTTGGTATTGTTCTTCTATCCATTAGATTTCACTTTTGTATGCCCAACTGAAATTATCGCTTTGAGCGATGCATACGAAGATTTCAAAGATTTAGATGCAGAAGTACTAGGTGTATCTGTTGACTCTGTACATTCTCACAAAGCTTGGATCAACACTCCACGCGACCAAAATGGTCTTGGTGGTTTGAACTATCCACTTGCTGCTGACTTTAACAAAACAGTTGCTCGTTCTTTCGGTGTGTTGGATGAAGAATCCGGTGCAGCTTACCGTGGTCTATTTATCATCGATCCAGAAGGCGTTGTTAAATACCAAGTAGTAACTGATATGAACGTAGGACGTTCTAACGACGAAACTCTACGTGTTCTTCAAGCTCTACAATCCGGCGGACTTTGCGCAGCTAACTGGCGTCCAGGCCAAGCTCATCTAAAAGGATAATTCCTGATTTAGATGGGGTATCGTTTTACACAAACAAAGGGTCTAACTTTACAGTGTTAGGCCCTTTTCTATATTAAAGGAGGCATGAACCATGCGTTTACGTGAAGAACTTCCAGATTTTCCAGGCATCACAGAATGGGTAAACGGTCAAGTTTCTAAGGCTGATTTGCAGGGGGAAAGAGCAGTTCTTGTACATTTCTGGTCCGTTAGTTGTTACATGTGCAAAGAATCTCTACCACAAATTAACGAGTGGCGTGACAAGTATGCAGATCAGGGCTTAAAAGTGATTGGTATTCATATGCCGCGTTCCGAAGCTGATACAGATATTGCTAAAATCAAAGAAACAATTGCTCAATATGAGCTTACACATCCAGTAGCGATTGATAACGAGATGGCAACAACAGATGCGTTCCAAAATGAATATGTTCCTGCCTACTATCTGTTTGACGAGACAATGGCACTTCGCCATTTCCAAGCAGGTGAAAAGGGCTTAAATATGGTCAAAAAACGTTTGCATCGAATTTTGGGTATTGAAGAGGATTAGGGTCCTTACATGTCCAATTATGTAGAGGGGTAACTCTAAAAAGACCCCGTTGCTCACAAACTCCACACGATAAGAGCAATGTCGGCTTTGCCGTCACCAGAAGTCTTGGAATAATCATCCGAGTGTTCTACGAAAAAAGGAGGAAGTTAGATGGATTTTCCAAAAGAGTTACGTTACAGCGAAGAGCATGAATGGGTACGTGTAGAAGGCAACAAGGCTTATATCGGTATTACTTCTTTCGCTCAGTCCGAACTAGGTGACATCGTATTTGTTGAATTGCCAGAAGTAGGTTCCACAATCCAACGTGATGAACCATTCGGTAGTGTAGAATCTGTTAAAACCGTATCTGAGCTATATGCTCCAATTACTGGTAAAGTATTGGAAATCAACGGTGCACTAGAAGATGAACCTGAATTGGTAAATACATCTTCCTATGACAAAGCATGGATGATCGTGGTTGAGGTGTCTGATTCCAGCGAGTTGGATAAGCTTATGGATGCGGATAAATACGAAGCAATGGTAAAAGAATAATCAGTAACGCTTATTAACGTTATGAACAGAAAGATCGGTTATAAGAAACCGATCTTTTTTTGCTTTCGTAACCTTTTTGCAAACATTTTAAAGTGATACTCTTTTATAATGAAAGAAAGGTATGTAGTAGCTGGAGGTTTTCTTACATATGGTTATGAAAATGAGACATTGGAGCGCTGGAATGCTGTTGATAGGGCTGCTGGCAGGTTGTACACCTGTTGCCTCCCCAAACGAATTGTTAAAGGCTCCTACTTTAAATGAAAATCAGGAAGAAGTAAAAAAGGCCGTATTAGCTAATTTGCCTCAAGGTAGTTCGCTCATGATTCCACGTAATAACCCAGGTGAAAATGGAGCCATTATCGAAAAAGACTTAAATGGTGATGGAAGTAATGAAGTCGTGGCTTTTTATAAATCGGGCGAGTATAACTTGGGATTTATTGTGATGCAAAAAACAGGGAATAGCTGGAAAAAGGTTGGGCAGATCGAGGAAACGGGTCAAGATGTGGATTATGTTGCCTTTGAGGATGTTTCAGGAGATAAGGAAAAAGAGATTTTCGTTAGTTGGATGGCAAGTGAAGATGTAGACAAAGAGTTTGGCGGTTATAAGTGGAAAGATGGACAAATGATTCAAATTTTAAAAACATCTTGCAAGGAAGCTCTCGTAGGGGATTTAGATAAGAGCGGGATATCGAAAGCTTATGTTTTCAAGCTGGATCGAGACAAAATGAAAGCTCCTGCGGAAGTGTACCATTATGACAAAGCGATTTCAAAAATGAAAATGGTTCAACAGTTAGAACTAGATTGGTCTATTAATGGGTATGAAAATGTTTTATTAGGCAAAGCAACCAGTGAACAAAATGGGATATTTTTAGATTCTGGTGTTGGGGCTCATTCGGGTCAAACAGCCCTATTAGTAAATAACAAGGATAAGCTGACGCAGGTAGACCTGACCAATTATGATAACGTGACGTTTAAGCCCTATTCTACTTTTAGTAAAGACGTTAATAATGATGGAATTATCGAAATCTCGACGTTAGTACAGCCGGTAGGAGCAGAAGATTTGTCCATGGTTGATACTCCTTGGATTACAGAGTGGTATCAATGGAATGGTCAAAAAGGCCTGATCAAAGTAAAAGAATCCTATGATGACGTTAACAATGGATTTCAAGTAAATATACCAAACTACTGGTTCGGGCATTACACGGTAAAGCTAGTTACTACGAAAGACGCAGGAACGATCACATTTTTATATGTAGACTCTCAGGGAAGGCCTTCTGCTGAGCTGTTTACCATTGATCCGATTAAAAAAACAGAATGGCCGAATACAGAGAGGGAGTTAAAGCTACAAAGAAAAGAGTATGGTGTTATTGATGAAAATGGAGAACACGTCTTTATTGTACGATTCCCGACTGATATGAGCAGAGTTCCAGCGAACGAGCAGTCTACTTATCGAAAAATGCTATTCAATTTGCAACAGGTTCAAGAGGTATTTCGCAAAATATAGATAGATTAGCAGAGCAGCTAGATACAGGGCAGGAAGGAGTAACGACAGATGAAAGTATTATTACTGGAAGATGAAGAATCCATCCGTGGATTTGTAAGAATTCAATTTAAACGAAATGGTTTTGAAGTGTTAGAGGCGGAGACAGGGGAAAAGGCCTTGGAAATTGCTAAGAAGGAGCCTGACATCGCGATAGCCGTATTAGATGTAATGCTCCCGGGAATCAGTGGTCTAGAGGTCTGTCAAGAATTACGGAAGATGTACCCGCAATTGGGGATTATTATGTTGACTGCTAAAGCTCAAGAAGTAAATAAAATAGAGGGATTAAATATAGGAGCAGATGATTACATTACAAAACCCTTCAGCGCCGCTGAGCTGATTGCTCGAATGAATTCACTTAAACGACGGGTAGAAACGGTACCTTCCACGGTAAAACCAGGTGAATTGATTACTACAGGTCCATTTACCCTGCGATTGACGGATAGAAAAATGATTAAAAACGAGCAAGAAATAGATTGCACGCCTAAGGAATTTGCTATTATCCAATTATTAATGGAACAAAAGGATCGTGCAGTCAGTCGCGATGACATCTTAAATGAAGTTTGGGGAAAACATTATATTGGGGATTTAAAAGTAGTAGATGTCAACATTAGACGCATTCGCCAGAAAATCGAGGATGATCCATCAAAACCGAAATATCTGGAGACAGTCTGGGGATTTGGTTATCAGTGGAAAGAAGGAACTTAGAACATGTATGGGATAAAAAAACGTCTAGTCATGAATTTTACCTTTGTCGTATTAATGGTAATTCTAGTACTAGGAAGTTCGTTTGTTTTAGGGGTACGTAGTTTTTATTATGGTGGTGCAGAACAAGCACTTCTTAGCCGTATCAATGTGTCTACGACCTTTTATAACAAATACATTCAATATTATAATCTGCAAAATAAAGCGAAATATATTTTTGAGCATATGTCACAAGATGATCTGGCACATGTTGAAATCATTGATTTAGATGGTAATGTGATTTTAGATTTTAACGGTTTTACCAAACGGAAAAGTGTACTTACGCAAGATGTGCAAGACGCATTAAAAGGCGACACAGGGGTTTGGATGGGGAAAAGTGAAGATACAGGTGAGCATATCCTTGCAGTATCTAAGCCGCTCACTTTTTATGATTCAACAGCAGGAGTCTTACGCTATGTGACCTCTGTTGAAGCGATTGACAAGGTTGTTAATCAAATAACTTTGCTTGTTTGGAGCATTGGAGCTGGTCTCGTCCTTCTATCTCTTATTTTAAATTTGATTTTATCTAAGCGGATTATAACTCCTATCGTTGAGCTTACGGGTGCGGCCAAGTCAATGGCAAAAGGTGATTTTAGTCAACGAGCTAGGAAGGTAGGAGACGATGAGGTTGGAACGTTGGCTGAAACCTTTAACTATATGGCTAGCGAATTAGAGAAGGCTGAGGAAATCAAGAACGACTTTATTTCTTCTGTCTCCCACGAATTGCGAACTCCCTTGACTTCTATTAAAGGTTGGTCTGAAGTGGTTTTGACGGGTGACATGGAAGACAAGGAAGAGACACGTATGGCCATGCAGATCATTGTTAAGGAATCCGATCGACTAACTGGATTAGTGGAACAATTGCTAGACTTTTCCCGTTTGCAGGCAGGAGGGATGGAGATTCATAAGACAGAGCTAGAGGTGAATCAGCTTTTAATGGATGTTCAGCAGCAATTTTCCGCACGTGCCTTCCAAAAAGAGATCCAATTGGTGACGGAAACTCCAGATGAACATTTGATCGTATTAGGAGACGAGAATCGATTAAAGCAAGTGGTGATTAATCTACTCCATAATTCAATGAAGTTTAGTGAGGAGCACACCACTATTACAATTCGCAGCTATCGGGAAGATCAGATGGTTATTATTGAAGTTATTGATCAGGGAGCTGGAATATCAGAAGAGGAATTGCCTAGAATTACGGATAAATTTTACAAAGGTAAGCATAAGCAATCAGGTAGCGGCATCGGATTATCTCTATGTTTAGAAATTGTAAAGTTACATCAGGGAACACTCCACATAACGAGCAAAGTAGGCATAGGTACAACGATTCAGGTCCGTTTACCTATGAATATATAATACGAGTAGTGAAGGAGAATAACAGGATTTCATTGAAAAATCATCAGAAACGGCTATAATCAAATACGGGATTGGTAGAATTATCATTGGTGAAACTGGTAGCATTTTAAACCTAGCATATCGGAAGCTTGTAAGATACAATCAAAGGACAATAACGATTTTGTACTTGTGTGTCTGTTCAGATAAAAACAAATAAGAGTTCGACCACATGTACATGGAAGGGAGAGCTTATGGGTTTTTGCTGTGGAGCAGGGATGATTGGCTCTTTTGGAACACTTCGTCACGAGGAAATTATGGTGCACAATGTACCAATCATGTATTGTCCGGTTTGTAATCGTACGAGGGTTCATCCAACCGTTGAAGGTGAGTATGAAATTCTTGTCGAATATGCTCAGGGAGATCACGCAGCAGAAGTAGATTTCGCAGAGTTTATAGATTTAGATAAGCTGTCCGAGCTGTTTGAGAACTGTTCAATGACAGATCAAGGTTCTTATGATGAAAGTCTGAAACGACAAATTGACATCGCCCTTGATTTGCTAGGTGTAGCCAAACAAATGAACGATTTGGAATGGCGAGAAGCTTTAACAAATAGATTAACAAATTTAAGCCATCGGTTACGACAACATCACGCCAATGAGCGAAAGACAAAAAAAGCCTTTTAATAGGGGCTAACCAGTGAACAGTTGATGGAGGTCAGCCGTTTAGGAGGATTGTATTCGATGCTTCAACTTCAAGGTGTTCATCATATTGCTCTTAGCTGTCGCAATGTGATGGGCGTAGCTCAATTTTTTCAAGAGATTTTAGAAGTACCGATTTCTCTTGATCAATCGGGAGAAGATGAGCCAGTTTATTTTAACATTGGGCCTTATACACGAATTGGTCTACATCCAACTACCAAAGAGCTAAATATAAATTCCGGTCACGTCGATCACATTGCATTTGCAGTGGCGACACGTGATGAATTAGACTATCTTGTTGATAAGTTGGAAGCGGAAAATATATGTTACCGTGGGCCGATTGAACGCCCGGGAAGTTATAATCTTTATTTTGAAACGCCAGACGGTCACCACTTGGAGATTCGGTTGGACAAGGATGAAGAGGATGAAACGGATGACGCCTAGAGAGGGCGTCTTTTTTCTTTGTGTATATTTCGCTAAACATCAACAAAAAAAAGGTCTGCCTTCACTTGGAAAAGGCAGACAGAAAGGAGTTTATAATGAAAAAGGGGGTACTAATGGGTGAGTAGTAGGTAATATACCTATCTACTAATTATTACCTATTATGCATTATTTTTCGGAAAATTTCAATCATTTTTTAATATTTTTTTAAAAAGTTAAATCAGTTTCCGCATATTCAACAAATTATCTTCTGGATTTTATTCGTGATATTTACTCCGTGAAGGAGAACGTAGAAATATGACGATAAAAACAGGCTTTGGTAGACAGGGAACGACAAAGCCTCCAATTCCTCGCCAAAGGTATCGACGGACCAATTTACGAATATGTAGTAGTGAATGGGTTGGATGTGAGCGGGGGGGATGACAATGGCTTCTCAATTAGAAGTGGTATTGTTTGAAGTACAAAAACGCTTGGAACGAAAAGGGCACTTACAAAATTTAATGAAGGATTGGGATCGTAAAATTGGATTCAAATTGGAAGACGGCACACGAGATTGTTGTTTAGTTTTTGGAAATGGAAAAATAATCGTAACAGAGTGGAATGCAAAGCAAAAGGTGGATGTTGTTGTAAAAGGGGAAATTCAAAGCTTACAGATGCTTTTGACAGGAGATGAGCTTTCCTATCGATATGCTAAGGGGAACATTGAGATGAAGGGGCACGTCCGGGATCAATTAAAATTAGACTCACTGCTACGATTGTCTTTGGGAAATGAGCAAAAACTAGCCTAGTTTCTGATCGTAAATATGCTCGTAGATATCAATACTATATAGATTACATCTGCCGCTTTTTAGAAAGGGGCTATTTGTTTTGACTACCGAAGCTGAAGATAGAATTCCATTTACTAGTCACATACCCAATTTTGAACGAATTATCTATAGTTATTCACATCTTTTTTAAAAAAAGTCGCAAAATCTTGTAGCTTAATTAATCTAATGTGATATACTAATTAAAAATAAAACTTGATATAGCCCACATTTTTTACGGTTGGGGAAGGAGATACACTTACATGGAAGCCAAAACGGTTAAGCGTCTATCTGAAGTTCTTGCTGGTGCCAATGCTCATTATAATTTGGCTGTACCCAAGTTGATTGAAGAAGCAATTAAACGTGGCGAAGGAGTTCTGACAGATAAAGGCGCTTTAAACGCGCTAACTGGCAAATTCACAGGGCGCTCTCCGAAAGATAAATTCATAGTTGATGAACCCTCTGTCCATGACAAAATTGATTGGGCCAATAACAACCCCATTCAAATCGAAAAATTTGAGCAATTACATGCAGAAGTTTTAGCTTACCTAGAGAACAAGGAACTTTATGTTTTTGACGGATTTGCTGGAGCGGATCGCAACTTTCGTTTGCCAATTCGTGTGGTAAATGAATTTGCTTGGCATAATTTATTTGCTCATCAATTATTTATCCGCCCAACAGTGGAAGAATTAGAAGGGCATCAAGCCGATTTTACTGTTATCTATGTTCCGAACTTCAAAGCAAATCCAGAGGTTCATGGAACCAATTCTGATACATTCATTATTATTAGTTTTGAACAGAAAGTAGTATTAATAGGCGGAACAGAATATGCCGGTGAAATGAAGAAGTCTATTTTTAGTGTGATGAATATGTTGTTACCTGAACGTAATGTGTTATCTATGCATTGTTCTGCTAATATTGGACGTGATGGCGATGTTGCTTTATTCTTTGGTTTGTCGGGTACAGGGAAAACTACCCTATCTGCTGATACAGACCGCCGCTTGATTGGCGATGATGAACATGGGTGGTCTGATCAAGGTGTTTTTAATATTGAAGGAGGATGCTACGCAAAATGCATTCGGCTTTCTGAACAAGGAGAACCACAGATTTGGAATGCAATTAATTTTGGTGCCGTGCTAGAAAATGTAGTGGTCGATCAGGCTAGTGGTATCGCAAATTATGATGATGATCGTTACACAGAAAATACGCGCGCAGCTTATCCTGTAGAAGCGATTCCAGGAGCTGTCATACCTGGTGTGGGTGGTCACCCTAATGTGATTCTTTTCCTAACAGCAGACTCTTTTGGGGTAATTCCTCCCATCTCTAAATTAAACAAAGAACAGGCGATGTATCATTTCTTATCTGGCTATACGAGTAAAATGGCTGGTACAGAACGCGGTATAACAACGCCACAAAGCGAGTTCTCTACTTGCTTTGGCTCTCCTTTCTTACCGTTACGTCCTGTGGTCTATGCAGAAATGCTAGGTAAAAAGATTGATGAGTCTAATGCGCTTGTATATCTGGTTAACACGGGCTGGACAGGTGGACCTGTGGGGGTAGGAAGCCGTATGAAATTGGCATTTACGCGTGCTATGGTAACGGCTGCTCTGCACGGTGAGTTGGAAAAGGTTGAGTACGCCACTGATCCCGTTTTTGGAGTACAAGTGCCAACCACTTGCCCAGGGGTACCTAGCGAAGTGTTACAACCACGTGATACATGGGCAGATAAGGATGCCTATGATCAGCAGGCAAATGAATTAGCAAAGCTGTTCCAGGCTAACTTTGCTAAAAAGTTTCCCAAAGCACATGATATTTCACAGGCTGGCCCTGTCGTTAAATAAGAAAGAGTAGTAGAAGACCCGGGAGTTTCTCCGGGTCTTTTTGTATGTTGCCTGATTGTGTGTCGAGTCCATGACAAATCGAACTCGTTAACTTTGCTAGGGTAGGGAATTCTGCTACACTGTGAGGAGTGACTAATAGAGAAAACTTCTCAAGTCTGAATCAATAGACACGTACACCTAGACATAAAAGATAAGAGTACGTAGCAAAAGAGGATGGAATACTTAAAAGGGAAGGGGCAACTACACATGAGTAACGATAAAAAACAACCTGAATCCACACTTTCTTTAAAAGAGTGGGCAGTTGCGATTAAGGCATTAGGAGAAGGAAAACAGATTATTACTGTCCGTAAAGGCGGTTTATATGAAGAAACAAGAGATTTTAAACTAGAAAACGATACATTCTATTTGTACCCAACCTATGAGCACCAAAAAGCTGAGATGATTAAACCTGAGAATCAGTCTGATTTGGAAGCAACTCTTGTAGGCTGGAGCCTTGATAAGCCGACTGTTGATATCGAATACTTTGCTCATATTACCGATGATATTGAAATCTTAGATGAAGCAAAAATTCGTGCTTTGAACCCATACCATATCTGGACGGATGACTTCGCTGATGTCCGCTTGCACTGGAAAAAGAAAAAACCACTGCATATTCTATTTGCGCGAGTTTATAAATTAGACAAGCCAGTAACGATTGAAATTGCTGAAGAATATAAAGGCTGTAAATCTTGGCATAACCTATTGTCAAGCATTCCGCAAGATGGTTATACACCAGTACTAAGCGACGAGGAATATGCACATAATCGTCAAGTGATTATGGATGTATTAACCAAATAAGTTTAAAATTTCTTTTTGACTGTAAGATTTGGAAAATCCCACTATGGCTAGTAGTGGGCTCTTTTCGTACTAGAGGAACGGTAATTTCACAAAATGGATAGGCGATTTAAACTACTGCTATGCGGCAGGAAAAACAGCATTACAAACAAGGAATTCTGCCGCGTAAAAATAGGCTTTTCTGGATTTAAGAAACATTCATGTTTTATAAATATGGCAATAGTTCTTTCCTTGCTTTCTTAGAATTATTATTATAAAATGTATTGAGAATGAATTGAGAATGCACAGGTTTTTCGATAGGATAGTATAGTGCTTGTCTACAACATCGTGAAGACTGGTTGATCATAATATATGGAGGTATGCAAGATGGCTGCTGTACATCTACAGATTAAGAATTTACGCGCAAGGATCGAAGAAAAGGAAATCCTAAAAGGTTTGAACCTAGAGATTAAAGGTGGAGAAATCCACGCGATCATGGGACCAAACGGAACAGGTAAATCTACATTAGCATCTACGCTAATGGGACATCCTAAATATGAAGTAACTGATGGTGAAGTTACATTAGATGGTGAAGATCTATTGGAAATGGCTGTAGACGAGCGTGCTCGTGCAGGTCTGTTCCTAGCTATGCAATATCCATCCGAAATCACAGGTGTAACAAACTCCGATTTCCTACGTTCAGCAATGAATGCAACTCGTGGCGAAGGAAATGAAATTTCCTTAATGAAATTCATCCGTGAGATGGATAGCAAAATGAGCACATTAGAAATGGACGAAGCTTTTGCTCATCGCTACCTAAACGAAGGTTTCTCTGGTGGGGAGAAAAAACGTAATGAAATTCTACAAATGATGATGATTCAGCCTAGTCTCTGTATTTTAGATGAGATCGACTCTGGGTTAGATATCGATGCTCTTAAAATCGTAGCAAAAGGTGTTAATGAGATGCGCTCTGAGGATCGCGGTTTCTTAATCATTACTCACTATCAACGTCTACTAGACTATGTGAAGCCTGATTTTGTTCATGTAATGATGCAAGGTCGTATCGTAAAATCAGGTGGTCCTGAATTGGCAGAGCGTCTAGAAGCAGAAGGTTATGATTGGATTAAAGCTGAGCTCGGTATCGAAGACGAGACCGTTAACGCAGAATAAAAGGCGAAGGAGGTCGAGACTATCATGAGTACAGAAACACAACTTCGCTTTGGTAAAGAAGCGATTAAGCAATTTTCCCAAGCGAATCAAGAACCAGCCTGGTTTTTAGAAAAGCGTCTAGCTGCATTTGAACAAGCACAGACGCTAGATCTACCTGTGTTGGAGAAAAGCAAAATTGATAAATGGAACTTCGATCAATTTCACCCGTTCCAATTAGAAGCCCGTGTAGACAACATCGAACAATTGGATGAAGTCGTAAAAGAACAACTGGACGATAAAGATATAACCAGCTTACTCGTACAGAAAAATGCGTCTGTCGTCTACCATAAGGTGGATGAAGAGTTGAAAAGCCAAGGCGTTATTTTTACTGACCTTGCTACAGCGCTTCGTGAACACGGTGAACTTGTGAAACAATATATCTATTCAATTGTCAAAGAAGACGAGCATCGCGTAGCTGCTTTGCATGCAGCAGTAGTAAATGGTGGGGTATTCTTGTACGTTCCAAAAAACGTAGAAGTGAAAATGCCATTGCAAGCTATTTATGAAGTAGCAGGCGAAGAATCCTTGCTAGCTCCCCATGTTGTTATCGTAGCAGAAGCTAATGCGCGTGTAACCTATGTAGATTCATTTGTATCTGCTGAGGGAACCAACATGGTAGCAAATAGCGTTGTGGAAGTACACTTGGGAGCTAACGCTCACGTACAAGTGGCGTCTGTTCGTTCCTTCTCCACTGAGGTTCACGATTATACGTTCCGACGTGCCGTGATTGGTCAGGATGCTAACATGGAATGGATTTTAGGCGAGATGAATGATGGTAACACAGTTGCGAACAATACCTCCATTATGGAAGGTAAAGGTGGAAACGCTGATACCAAATCCATCACAGTAGGAACAGGTAAACAACGCCAAAATCTGACTTCCCAAGTTCAGCATATCGGAACACATACTGAATCCAATATGTTGAGTAAAGCGGTAATGACAGATGAAGCGATTGCCATCCTAAACGGAATTACCAAGATTGAAAAAGGCGCAGAAAAAGCAAACGGTGTGCAAGCAGAAAACATTTTGATGCTATCTGAAAAAGCTCGTGGGGATGCAAACCCAATCCTTTTGATTGATGAAGACGACGTAAAAGCTGGTCACGCTGCTTCTGTAGGTCGCGTGAGTGAGGAAAGCTTATACTATCTTATGTCTCGTGGTATTGAGAGAAAAGAGGCTGAGCGTCTTGTCATTATTGGATTCTTGGACCCAGTGGTCGCCGAGATTCCGATTGAAGGAGTGAGAAGCAAGCTACGCCAAGCATTGGAAAGGAAGTTAGGACGATGAACGCACATGAAGTCCGTAAATTGTTTCCTATCTTACATCAAGAAGTAAACGGTCATCCATTGGTATATTTGGATAGCGCCGCTACTTCGCAAAAGCCGATTCAAGTTCTTGAAGTGGTAGATAAATATTATCGTAGCTATAACTCTAACGTTCATCGCGGCGTACATACGCTTGGTACGTACGCGACGGACGCTTATGAAGGAGCACGTGAAAAAGTACGTGCGTTCATCAATGCGAAGGAAACAGCTGAGGTAATCTTTACTCGTGGTACGACTACTGCGTTAAACACCATTGCGATTGGGTATGCTCGTACGTTCCTTACTGAAGGGGACGAAATTGTAACCACGCTGGTTGAGCATCACAGCAATTTTATTCCTTGGCAACAAGCAGCAAAGGCAACTGGAGCAAGTTTCAAGTTTATCCCGTTAGCTGAAGATGGTACGATTACCTTGGAGGCAGTGAAAGCAACGATCACACCACAAACCAAAGTGGTAGCGATCCATCACATCTCTAACGTTCTAGGTGATACAACTCCCATCAAGGAAATTGCTAAAATTGCACATGAAAATGGCGCTATTTTGGTTGTGGATGGTGCCCAAAGCGTCCCGCATAAAAAAGTTGATGTTCAGGATTTAGACTGTGATTTCTATGTGTTTTCCAGTCATAAGATGTGCGGACCTACAGGAATCGGCGTATTGTATGGAAAGCGTGCACTCTTGGAAAAAATGGAGCCAGTTGAATTTGGTGGCGAAATGATCGATTTTGTATATGAACAGGATTCCACATGGAAGGAGCTCCCTTGGAAGTTTGAAGGGGGAACGCCGATTATCGCCGGAGCCATCGGACTTGGGGCTGCGATTGATTTCCTAAATGATCTGGGCATGGACGAAATTGAAGCACATGAAAAGAAACTGATTAACTATGCAATGGAACAAATGAAAGAATTGGATGGACTTACGATTTACGGTCCTGTTGAACATAGAAGCAGTTTAATTACTTTTAACCTGGCGGACGTTCATCCGCATGATTTGGCAACGGTTTTGGATACAGAAGGTATTGCTGTACGTGCGGGTCATCATTGTGCACAGCCGTTGATGAGATGGTTGAAAGCTACAGCTACTGCCCGTGCCAGCTTCTATCTGTATAACACAGAAGAGGATGTGGATGCCTTAATCGCTGGGTTGAAAAAAGCGAAGGAGTATTTTGGAAATGTCTTCTCTTGATGATCTCTATAGACGTGTCATAATGGATCATTATCAAAAGCCACGGAATAAAGGTAAGCTAGAGGATGAAAACGGATTGGTTATCAATCTAAATAATCCAACCTGTGGAGACAGCATTTCGTTATCGTTACAAGTAGAGAACGGTGTAGTTGTGGACGCAAAATTTCTTGGAGAAGGATGCTCCATCTCTATGTCTTCCGCTTCTATGATGACGGAAGCTGTAAAAGGAAAAAACGAAGAGGAAGCGTTACGCTTGATTCAAATTTTCTCTGATATGATGCAGGGAAAAGAACCGGATGACTCTATTGATTTAGGCGATATTGAAGCTCTGCAAGGTGTCTGCAAGTTTCCAGCGCGCATTAAGTGTGCAACGCTCGCCTGGAAGGCATTGGAGCAAGGTATTAACCAGACGGACGCAAAGTAATATACCCTCCAACTGAATGGTGAGGCAAAAGGAGTGAACGATATGGCGAAGAAAGCCCCTGAAATCCAAGAGTATCAATATGGATTCCACGATAAAGACGTTTCGATCTTCCGTACGAAAAAAGGTTTAACTCGTGAAATCGTAGAAGAGATTTCTAAAATCAAAGAAGAGCCAGAATGGATGTTGGAATTCCGTTTGAAAGCATTAGACATTTTCTATAAAATGCCGATGCCTAAATGGGGTGGCGACCTCGACGATTTGGATTTCGACAACATTACTTACTATGTAAAGCCATCTGAAAAAGCGGGTCGTAGCTGGGATGAGGTACCAGAAGAAATCAAAGCTACCTTTGATAAACTAGGTATCCCAGAAGCAGAGCAAAAGTTCTTAGCTGGTGTATCTGCACAGTATGAGTCTGAGGTTGTTTACCATAACATGCAAGAAGATTTAGAGTCTCTTGGTGTTTTATTTACTGACATGGACTCGGCGGTGCGTTTATACCCTGAGATCGTGAAAGAGTATTTTGCGACAGTTATTCCGCCAGCAGATAATAAATTCGCGGCGCTTAACTCTGCTGTATGGTCCGGTGGTTCCTTCATTTACGTACCAAAAGGTGTAAAAGTAGAAACTCCGCTTCAAGCATACTTCCGTATTAACTCAGAGAACATGGGTCAATTCGAGCGTACGCTGATCATTGCAGACGAAGATAGCTTTGTTCATTACGTAGAAGGCTGTACGGCGCCAATCTACAGCACAGATTCCTTGCATTCTGCTGTAGTTGAAATCATTATTAAAGAACGTGCTCGTTGTCGTTATACAACAATTCAAAACTGGTCTAATAACGTATATAACCTAGTTACAAAACGTGCTGTAGCTTATGCCGATGCAAACATGGAATGGATTGATGGAAACATCGGTTCCAAGTTAACGATGAAATATCCTGCGGTTATCATGAAAGGACCACGTGCGAAAGGTACAGTTCTCTCTATCGCAGTAGCAGGTAAAGGTCAGCATCAGGATGCTGGGGCGAAGATGATTCATTTAGCACCTGATTGCACTTCCACAATCGTATCTAAGTCTATCTCTCGCGATGGTGGTAAAGTAACGTATCGTGGTTTAGCTCAATTTGGTCGTAAAGCAGAGGGAGCTAAATCCAACATTAAGTGTGATACATTGATTTTGGATAAATTATCTACTTCTGATACGATCCCATACAATGAGATCATGAATGACTACGTGACGCTTGAGCATGAAGCAACTGTGTCTAAAGTATCTGAAGATCAATTGTTCTACTTGATGAGCCGCGGTTTGAGTGAAGCAGAAGCAACAGAAATGATCGTAATGGGCTTTATTGAACCATTTACAAAAGAATTGCCAATGGAATATGCCGTTGAGATGAACCGTCTGATTAAGTTCGAGATGGAAGGTTCGATTGGTTAAGCCCTTGATATACCAAGGGATTAATGGTTCATAAAATGTGTTTGCCCACATTTTGCCCACAATTTTTTCAAATATAGTTGGAGTAGAGGGCTAATGCATCGTCCTCAATCTTCTTTGTAACGTGTAAATACGTGTCTGCTGTGACTTTGACGCTTGCGTGTCCGAGTCGCTCAGACACGTATTTTATATTTGCTCCCGCTTCTAATAAGTGAACCGCGTGGGAATGTCTGAGTGCATGAGGAGAGAGAACGGGGATACCTACTCGCTTGCAAACCTCTTTGAAGTAATCACGTACCACATTGGTACGGAGCCAGCGGCCGTCGTGCTGGTGAAACATGAGGCTACTCTCTGATGCTAGATAGTTCTCGTAACGTAAAATAACCTCGTTCTGATTAATCTTGTGCCGACGCATGACCTTGACAGTATGACCATCCAGCTTTATAGTACGACCGCTTGTTTTGGATTTAGGTGTTGAAATATATGGCTCCGAATTAAGCGGATACACAAGCGTTTTGTTGATTGTTAGCCGGTCACCCGCTAAGTCATCCCAGGTCAATGCAAGAGCTTCCCCGATTCTGATGCCTGTTCGAGCAATCAAAGTAAACAAGGCGTAATACTGCTGTGAGTGTTTGTATTTAGCTTTCTTCTGAGGTGTCTGAAGAGATTCAAGGAAGTGGTTAAGCTGCTCTTTAGTGAAATGACGTACATCATTTTCTTTGCTAACTTCTTTCGGTATTTTTATTCGTTGAATAGGGTTCTCGCGGATTATACGAAATTCATACACAGCGTCATTGATTGCATTTTGCACCGAGTACGTGATTGGTTTTACGTTAGGTTTCTTGTAAACTTCAAGCCAATCATCAAAATACCTCGAAACAATCTCATCACCATTTTCCGCAAAACCGTACTGGTTAATTTTTGATTCCTCTTCGTTAGCTGCAAGTTGGGCTTCTTTTTTTGTCCGGAAACCACCTTAGGATTTTTCTTTAAACTTACCAGTCTGTCGATCTGTGTACCGGATGCGGTATTCCCATGTGTCACCGCGCTTTCGGAATGATGCCATTTTGGGGTTACTCCTCCTTGTTTACGAATGTTTGTTCGTGTTTGAGTGTATAGTAAACAGCCTTGCGGCTGGAAAGCGCAAAGTTATTCAAATAGTTCAAGTACACCTAATGGCTCAAAAATAACAGTTGAGAGACCAACAGTCACATGTGTGCGTGGGGCTCAAATGCTATTACCTTACCGTCTCCCTTTACGCAATTTGCCATTTTTTTGAGCAAAAGTGTGGGCTCTGCCAAATGTAGTAAAACGCCATGGCAAACGGCAATGTCATACATCTTTTCGAGCGAAACAGAGTCAAAATCGCCAATGATAAATTCAACCTCGTAAGGCAATTCTTTAAATAATTCTCGTGCACGCTCTATTAGCTTGGCGCCAGCATCTATTCCAGTATACTTGGAACCTTCGGCTAGTAATGGTAGTAGTCGAAGACCCATATGACCGAAACCGCAACCAAAATCGATAATGTGGACGGGATTATCAAGCTGCCATACAGTATCCACAAGAAACTTTATGTAATCATCGTTGTAGTATAAGCTTGCAGACTTATACAAATAATCTATTTGACTGTCCCAAAAATATGGTTCCTTTATCATTCCATTTAGCACCCCCCTTGGGTTTCATTCCTATATTTCATTCTACAATGAAAACAATATGCCTTTTTCTCCATTATCCTGCCCGTTAGTTGAATAACCTACTGTCACATTAACACCCTATTTGCATGGAGCAACAACCATTTCAACTAATGCGGAAACCCTCCCTCGGACATATGAACTGTGACCCTATTTGTAGACAGTTTTAAAAGAATACCTAACTAGGCAGCTAAAAGGTGACTTCTGAATTCATCAGGGGTCATCTTTTTTAATGACCACTGGTAACGTTCAGAATTGTAATAATCAATGTAACTGTCTACTCGATCCCTCAACTCTTGTATCGTTTGACATGTCTTATATTCCAAATCGTCTTTCATATGACCAAAAAAAGTTTCCATTGAAGCATTATCCCAACAGTTTCCCTTACGGGACATGGACTGCCTAAAGCCTGCTTTCTTGATTAAGCGACGGGTTTTAAAGTGGGTATAATGCAAACCTTGGTCTGAGTGTAGAATGGCTTCGGGTGAATGTTGCCATCTAGCCGTTGGAACAGTCGTTTCAAAGTAATCCTCACCAATGGAAGCTTTAAAGATGAAGAAAGATAGTGAGCTAAAATCTGTTTTGTTGCCCCATCCTTGACTACCGACAGGTAGGCACATTGACCATTACCGTAATACATATACGTAATATCGGTGAGCAGCACTTTTTCAGGTTCCCCCTGATCAAACTGACGTTGCAACAGGTTGGGACATGTTTGGTACTCTTGTGTTGCCTTAGCTAATTTTCTATAGGGATTGGCTTGGCGAATGGTAGCAACAAGTTTATACTTTCGCATCAATCGACGAATCTTTTTATGATTCATGATCACTCCACTTTCACGCTCAAGTCGCATCTTAATAACTAATGCTCCTGCTTTACCATGAAGAGCGTCAAAGTGCTTCTTGATAAGTTTAATGTCATGCTCGTCCGCATCCTCTCGTAGCTGTCGAATTTTCTCCGCACGAAGCCAACGGTAGTAGCCACTCGCACTAACACATGCAAGTTTACAAAGATATCGTGTTACATCACGCAAATTGTACTGACGTATGGTGCGATTAATGATTTGATAGCGCTCGGAGGGGGATAACGTTACCTCTGCAACTTCTGCTTTTCGAGCGCGTCGAGCTTTTTTAAAAAGTCGTTCTCCGCCTCTAAAAACTTGATACGTGCCTCAGCTCGTTTAAGCTTTTCCTCTACGGACAACTCCGTTGTCGAGGGTCTACCCGTACTTTTCTTTCCACGTTGTTCTTCTAAAAGGCCGATCTCTCCATGAATTTGATACACATTACGCCAACGTTTTAAGCATGTTTTTGGTTTGTCATGACCAATAACGTCTATGTCAAAACCAGCACACAAAAAATTTCCATAGGTGTTTGCCCCTCTTGATACGCTTTGACAGCTGCTACCTTAAATGCTGGTGCATAAGTAATACTTTTGTACGTTACATGCTGAACATAAGGGTTAGCTTCAAGATATTTCATTTCTTGTTCCGTGAAAACTGTTTTTCCCATAATTCTTTCCTCGCTTTATTTTAATAAGTTGATTAAAACACAAAAGACCCGTAAGAAGGTCACTTTTTTCAAAGTGTCCATCTTACGGGTCACAGTTCATTTTTATTTAAACAATTTCTTAATCAGCGAGAAGACATCAAACGTTTTTCGCTGGCAACTTTGTTGGTTCCTCAGCCATCACCAGCCGCGGGGCATTTTCATCCTCCCGGCTAAACCATCTGCTGCTTTATTATCACTGTAATCTATTTAGTTATTCCAAGCGTTAAAGGTTTTTACTATCTTTTGCCTTTCCATAGTGTTCTGATTTTTGTATATGAAAGAAAAAGCACCCAGAACTTCGTTTTTCCACTAAGTGGGTAGCCGAGCCTACGCAAATGAACAGGAGGTATTGCGGAAGTTCAAAAAATGGGATTCGAATTGTAAAAGAGAAAGCAGGAAAGGAAGAACTATTCGTGATCGGACACACCGTGGAATTATGGATCTTCCCTGGATTTAGGGAGACTCTGAGAGCTTTATGTGGGATTGGATTTAGAAATTAAAATTCAGGTGCGCCGATCCGAGGCGTGAGATTTGTGAGAATAATATGGTCAATTCTGTTGGTGACAGGTCGAGATCTCGCTGTATCCAGAAGTGAATGGTTCCCACATAGGCAGAGGAAAGGTAGGCAAATAAATATTGCTGTTTGACGGGGATCTCACTCAAGTTTTCGGTTTTGAAATAGCGATATGAACCATGAAACTGTTCACGTATTAATTGGGTCAATCGAGATCCGAAGGACGTGTCTCCATTTGGTCTCATGAATACCTGAAAGAATCGTTTGTGTTCAACCACGTATTCAAAGGGGCGAACATAGCCATAAGGTGGTGGGGCAGCAAAAGGCTCTTCCCGATCGATATCGTGACCAAGCTTTTTAATTATTGAATAAAAGCCTTCCAGTATTTCGTTCTTAAATTGTTCAACAAAATCTTGTATATCCTGATAATGCAAATAAAAGGTGCCCCTGTTCAAACCAGCTCTATCGGTCAGTTCTTTTACGGTAATGTTGTCTATACCGTTTTCTAACGACAGATCAAGAAACACTTCGCGTAACAGTTGACGAGTCCTGAGAATTCGGCGATCAATTCTATTTGTCATATTATTTTCCTCCAAAATTTCAGTAACTTACTGATCATTCTTCTAGTTGCCGTTGATTAATGAACACAAGGATAGCGGATGAACATTGGATATCCGAGTCAATCAATTATAATTTCATTATCAATGTTAATCAACACTGTGTTCATTATTTCAATATGAATTGGAGAGGGGTACATGTTTAAAAGAGACGCATCTGCTGCAACTTCAAATATGAATACTGTAGTTACGTTAAATCGTAAATCGTTTATTTATGCCATGATTGCAATTATTCCTGGCATGATGATGGTTATGCTCAATAGTACAGCGATGAATGTAGCTATTCCAAGCCTGACACAGGATTTTCAGGTTTCATTTGAGACATTACAGTGGGTCATCAACGGTTATATGCTGGCGATGGCAGCTACCGTTCCAATCTCAGGGTGGTTTTCTGACAGAATTGGCGCAGGCCGGGCTTATTTAATGACGATTATGTTATTTATCTTTGGTTCACTGCTATGCTCGATGGCACAAAATTCGGAACAGCTTATCGCTTTCCGTATCATTCAGGGACTGGGTGGGGGGATGATCCAGCCGATTGGCATGGCAATGATTTATAGGCTGGCGCCTCCAGACAAAAAAGGACAGATTATGGGGATGATTGGTATACCTATGCTGATTGCACCAGCAACAGGGCCGATTTTATCCGGTTGGTTTCTTGAGGCTATGGGTTGGCAATGGATCTTTCTGATCAATCTTCCGATCGGAACGCTTGCTGTTTGGCTTGGCTTGCGCCATCTGTGTAAACATGTACATCTTCAAAAAACTCACAATAAACAGCAGCCGTTTGATCGACTTGGGGCTATGTTTGCACCAACAGCTTTTGTACTTCTTGCTTTGAGTATAAATCAGCATAGTTCCAATAAGTGGGGATCCATTGTGATGGGGGGGACAGGAACTTTATTGCTGATTTGGTTGTGTATCCATGAGCTCCGTCATGAAAATCCCATTCTAGAATTAAGGGCATTTCGTGCCTATCGCTTTCGCAGGGGCATGATTGTCAGTACAATTCAATATGCAGTTCTAAATGGGTCGCTAGTATTTATTCCGATATTTTTGCAAAAATATCGTTCTTACAGCCCTTTCGATGCGGGAATAATTATGAGCATGCTTGCTATAACCTCTGGTTTGCTGATGCCAGTAGGTGGGAAAATATACGACCGTTTCGGGATCCGGCCATTAGCTTGCTCTGGTATGGGAACGATTGCTGTGGCTTTATTACTACTTTCCCGGATAAGTGACATAACACATTATCTACAAATTGCAGGAATAGTCGGTTTGCTTGGGATTGGAATGGGATTATGCATGATGTCATTAAACACATATATTCTACAATCAGCTCCGGCTTCGATGATCAGTAGAATCACACCTTTAACTGCAGCAGGAGCTAATCTAATCATACCGGTGGCGATTGCCTGCTTGAGTAACTTTCAAGCAATGCGTACCTTTAGTCATACAGTAAATGAATATAAGGATAATCCGGTTGCTGCTGAAATGGCTGCTTATTCTGACACCTTTTTACTGACAGCATGCATTGCTTTAGGCGGAGCATTTGTCAGTCTGCTGTTGAAGCCACCTCAAGATCCTATCTAGCGAGTCACCATTATGACCATTAGGGATGGAAACATTATGAATCGATTGAAAAATGAGAAATAAAGCGAAGTTGGGGTGTTGAATGAAAAATGGAAAAAGAAACAAAAGCAGATATGATTCTTTCTGGCAATGCAGTTTTTACATTCCTAGAGGGTGAGCCCAAACCAGCCTCCATTGTGATCGTCGCAAGTAGAATTGTAGCGGTAGGTTCGCCACAAGAAATGAAGGCATTCATCGGTCCCGAAACAAAAATATATCAATTTGATGATCAGTTAATAATTGGTAACAGTTCCTTTTTTGAATTATTTATGAAAGAAAAGCATAAAAGTAGGACATAGAAAACATTGTTCTTTAGACTCATTTTGTTAATCCCATGCAGTTTTTGAAGTGAATATATTGGCAGGTATAGAACAAGAGGTAAGCTACGAATAAAAGTACAATAAGATGATATTGGACATTACTAAGAAGACTGGACAAAAAAAGCAGCACCCTTGAAATAATCTCAAAGGGTGCTACTTGTACCATAAAACATTTATTTTACAACCATAACTGGGCACAGTATTTTTTCACTACCTTACAACTAACACTGCCTAACTTAAATTATGTAAAGAATTTTGCCCACAGAAACATAAAAAGCTATTCAAGTATGTGATATGTTATTTATGAAAAGCCTTGATAAATCAGTTTTGTATCAAGTCGTAACAACTTATTAAAGCCGCCAGCAATCAAGTTCGAGATGGAGGGAAGTATCGGATAACCTTGTTGTATCAAGGGTTTCCGGCTTCGGAAATACGGTTTGTCCGTAATTTGCCCGGAATTTTAAAATTGAACATACCGTTCGTACAGACTCAAAGCGTCATCCTCGATCTTCTTGGTGACGTGGAGATATGTATCGGCGGTTACTTTAACACTTGCGTGTCCGAGTCTCTCGGACACGTATTTTATATTTGCGCCCGATTCGAGAAGATGGACGGCATGAGAGTGCCGTAAAGCATGTGGTGATAGGACAGGAACACCTGCACGTTTACAAGCTAAATGGGAGACGTATGCGGAGGCTGTTGTCAAAGCATTTTGTGGATACATTAGACATCCTTACAAACCACAAGAAGGAGCTGTATCTATGGGAGATTTAGATAAATCATTAGAAGTACTTGTGAAAGCTGGCATCATCAAAACACCTGAGTATTGGCAAAACAACGCCGTTAAAGTCGGGAATGTAAAAGGTGAGAATGCTGCAACACTAATTCATAACATTGCTAAAAAACTGGGGGTATAAGAATATAAATAGCAATTGTGAATGGTAAAAAAACCCTTTGCTTTTCGGCAAGGGGCTAATTCCAGATACCAATGGAGGTGAGTGTGTCATTTACTATCTCTATAAATCTATGCTAGATAATAAAAAAAGTTCGCCCTTAGTTAAAAAAATAGGTACAAACCTAGTAACAATAGATTATTACGAATAACTTTAAATCAAAAAAACAATAAGATCAAATGCCGTCCAAGTGATAGGCATTTTTCTTTTCCCTACTGCGCGCACACATAATCTACTACAACAAGGGAGCTGTTTACGGTGATCTTTAACATGGATTGCATAATTGGAGCAAAACAACACTTACAAGACGATTCTATCGATCTACTCATTGCCGATCCACCTTACAATCTAGATTTTAGGGGCACAAACATGACAAAGGGGTACCGCCAACATTTTAACGAAAATATACCTTAAGGACTGTTCAGCAGTTAAAAATCCGGTTTTTCCTACTCTAAGGAGTATCGACTTATTTCTTGTTAAATGATTTTCTATTTAGGAATCTCTATAGTAGCATTATTAAATTCTTTTTCTAGTTTCTGTTTGAGTTCAATCCGTTCCGTGAAATGACCTCTTAATAATTCTTTTAGGACTTGGTGACAGGGTAGTAGCTACTCTAGACCGCAAAGTAGATTTTTAAGGGTACCACCATTCCCCCACTTTTAACTTTTAACGTTTGTATAAAAAAAACCAACAAATCATTCTTCACAAAACATTCGAATTTCAAAAAAAGTTAATATAAAAATTATGTTAAAATTTTCATGAAAACGTTTTCAAAAATAGAATGTTAGGAGCGATTTCAAGATGAAGGAAAAAATGAACAAAAACCGATTGAAAAAACCTATGGTAGCAATCATGTTAGCCACCTCAATTGGCATACCTTGTCTATCTGCATCTGGTAGTGCATTAGCAGCAGAAAATACTCCAACTAGTGTTAATGAAAATGTAAGAGCTGGTATTACTGATGTTCAATCTGAACTAAAAAAAATAGGAAACTACCATTATTCTAATAACATTGCAGGTACAAAAATTGAGTCATGGCCTACACTGACTTTTAAGAACAATCCAGATAGTGTTGAGACAAAAGGTAACTTCAGTATTACGGGTACTGTAAATAAATTGAACTTTGATAGTGCAATCGTTGAATACGTAGGAGAAAATGTATTTGAGAATACTACAAATGAAACCCAGAAGTTTTCAACAGCTAAATATACTAAGAGTGTAACAGAGTCAATAGCGACAGCGACAACAAAGGGTTTTAAAGTGGGAGGTTCGGGTGACGGTAGTAACATATTTACCATTCCACTGCTCTTAAATAACGGTATAAAAATAAATGGAGAATTCAACTCTTCTACTACAGAGACACAAACAAAATCCGAGACAAAAACAATAGAAGCATCTGCACAAACTGTAGAAGTTCCACCGCATAAAAAATATAAAGCAGACGTTGTATTGGAACAAAGAAATTTTTGGGGTGATGTTACGTTTACCGGTGTATGGAGTAATCCTGTGACTACAATAAAGGCAACTGCATCATATTGGGCTCCAAATGGTATGGGTGCTTGGAAAGAATACACTTTTAGTGATAAAACTCAAAATTATTGGAAGGGACTAACTACTTCTCAAAAAAATAGTATAAATGGAATCAAATTTGAAAATAGTAATGTAAAGGCAGAAGGGACAGCTAAAGTCGAAGGTATATTTGGTAGTATGCTAAATGTAAAAATTTATGATATTACAGATAAATCAAATCCTAAGTTAGTGGAAACAAGAAGTTTCAAATAATATTTTGAGGAGGTTCCATACCTTTCAATAAGAAAAAGCCTTCTAACGGAAAAATAATCCGTTGGAGGGCTATTTTTATTGGTAAACATGTAATTTTACCCATTGCATAATCTCTTCAAGATTTAATAAAACAAGAACATACATTCGTATTTTAAGGAGATGTTTTGATGGCTAGCAAAATTCTTGATCCACTTGTAATGAAATTCATCTTGCCAGAACATGCAGAGATGTTACGACAGCTTCATGAGGATAAGAAACTGATCGAGAAACCGATCATTGAAGAGGATGAACTAGCAGAGTTTTGGAATATCTGAATCACGTCAGCATGACTACGCCCTTACAATTAGCTGGTGGAAAGAGACAAAAGAGGGTAGAGGCGTGATAGAATCAGCTTGGGGATGGGTGGAGAAGTTTGATTCCCAATTCAAACGGATCAAGCTAAAGAATGATGAGGATTTTTGGTGTACCTGTTGAGGATGTAGTGAGAGTAGAGAATAAATAAATCCTACTCTCACTTTGGTTTCACGTCTGATTGTTAATCAATCTTCTTCACAATGGACAAATATATATTTAAAGTCGTCCTCTTTTAATAAATGGTTTATTATTTCCTCTATTCTTTTTCTACTAACGTTATCAACCAAAACCATATCACTTGCCCATAGATAAGCACCTTTTAAATTCTCACCAGTTTTTTTATTTTTTTGTTGGAGTGTCTTTATATTTTCATAGGTGAAGAATGTTGCGACCCATTTTGAATTGTCTGATAACGTTACCATTACATCGACATTGTTATCGTATATGTCGTAATTTTTAACTTCTGACTGCTCTACATTGATCCAAATTTCTTTTACTACATGTTTCATATCTTTCTCCTTGTGATTGTGTTATTTTCTTTTTTTCCGTATATTTCTTCTAGACGCTCAATAACTTTAGCTTGATTTTTTTTATCTGACTTTGCCAGTATTTCGACGGTATCTCCTTCAGTTCTTAGATATACTCTAGCTCCATTTTTTGAACGAAGCTCAAAAACCCCATTAAAAAGATAGTTGTTCCCGGAACCAGGATTACTATTTCCTTTTAAATACTCATTGAGTAAATGATTTGCTTCAGCTTGAAGCTTTTTATCTTTCATTGCTTTTTCAGTTTCGCGTATAAGAAAGGAATCTTCATTGATTCTTGAATTAACATAATATTTTCCAATTTTCTTTCGGCCATTTAGAACCTTATTAGCAAAACTAGCTATATCATCACCATGCTCTTTTAAAAGATTATATGCTTTCTTACCGGCCTTTGCACCTTTTCCGGCAGGGAATAAAGAGAGAATTGCGAATCCTTTCTCTGCATCACTAGCTTTTGGATCAAAAATGGTTTTTACATCATCTAAAATTAAGAAGTCCAGTCCTGCTTTGGCAGCGTCTAATAAAAAATTACCAGCATCAACTAGCCATCTCTTACTAGAATCAATCCAGTCAGAGGCCGTATCTTTTAAATCATCCCACCATGAATTAGAACTAGCTGAAGCGCTAGCTAGATATAATTGTTTACCTTCTTTTGATATTTGTACCCTATCGCTTTGAATATTACCTTGCAGATGATCATTGTTACGTCAGCTTCACGAGGATAAGAAACTGATTGAGAAGACAATCATTGAAGAGGATGAGCTAGCCGAGTTTTGCTACAGGATATCTGATTCACGTCAGTATGACTATGCCTTTACAATTAGCTGGTGGAAAGAGACAAAAGAGGGTAGAGGCGTGATAGAATCCGCTTGGGGATGGGTAGATAAGTTTGATTCAACGTTTAAACAAATCAAGTTAAAGAATGATGAGGATTTTTGGTGGGTACCTAACAGTAACTTCTTCATTTACATACAATATATGGACTGAGGAACAGGGTTACAGAACAACGTTAATGAACAGCGGTAAAAGGGGGTGTCATATTTTTAGTGATTTAATTTCACCTATTCCTATGCTTATTCAAAAACTCGATTGTTTTTTCTAATGTTTTTTCAGCATGAGAAGAGGAAAAATCAAATTGATACTCATGACCTAATTCAGACTTGGTTCCTTCAAATAAAACACTCTCCACTTCTACGTTATTTATTTGGAGAACATCTATAAGATCTGCTGAATGTGGTGCAAGAGGATCAGCATCTCCAACTGTCAAAAAGACAGGTGGATAATTAGGGGTTATCTGTTTAACTGTTGATATTTCATCTATTTTAGAGAATGATTTGATATCTTTTTCCCCTGTATATGACCAAAACATTGTATTAAAAAAAATCTTTCCTAATGTAGATGCATGAGGGTTATCAAATCTAATAACAGGAAGATTTTTATTGGAATTTTTGGGATAGTAAATATCTAAAATACTATTTTCAAGTCCAGCATCGTTATAAACAATATCTTTTTTTACAACAACTTGCTTTTTAATCGTTTCAATGTTTTTAGGTGATGCAAACGGTTTGGCTTCGAATATTTGTTTGATTACTAGAGCTTTCAGGGCAGGAGTAAGCTGATTAGTAACGGATATAAGTAATATAGGAATGACAATGATAGAGATCAGAATCATCCATCGTTTTTTCTGGTAAAACTTTTTCTTTGTTGTCAACTGTGTTTCACCCCATTTTCTGTTAGTTATTATCTTCCACGCACCCATCAAACATGTATCGATGTAGCTACGATACTCTATCATGTACGATTTCCATTGTTAATGTTGAAAGGGGGGCTGGATATTATTTATGCTAAACAAGTGTAAGAATAGATTGAACCTAGAAAATGGAGGCTTGTCTCAATGGAAGAAATTTTGGAACAGGTAGCAAGGCTAGCAGAGCAACTACATCGGAAAAATATTTCTTTTGCCTTAGGTGGTAGTACTCTGTTATACAGCTTAGGACTGGAAAAGGAATTTCGCGATATCGATCTCACCACTGATGCATCAGTAGAACAGTTGAGGGAAGCATTAACGGAGTATCCTGTGAAAGTAGAGAATTCTGGTGATGGTATTTATAATACTCATTATCGTTTATCAGTGGAGTTAAATGGGAAGGATATTGATTTTATGGGGAGTTTTTCAGTGAAAACAAAGACAGGTATATGTTATCTCCCTTGCTTACCAGCTTATGAATGGAGAGGTATTCCAGTATGTGCTCCTGAGGTTTGGGCTGTAGCCTATCAGCTGATAGGACGTATTCAAAAAGCAGAAAGAATATATGGATATCTGGAAGAGCATGGTACCAATCAAGAGGTTTGTAAACGATTATTGGAGGAACCGTTGCCTGAAGAGGTGAAACAAAGAGTACTTTCTTTAACCGATTATAGTTCATAACCTTATCCTAGGCTCTAACAATCAATGCTACTGTCTTACATAAGCTTATTTCTTGTCTAGTGATAGGAATATCCTATCCTTTTTCTGCGGATATTACTTTTATACACAGGTTATACTCTCAAATTTCCTGCTAGCGAACGGATAAGGAAGATGTTTAGAAATAGGAGGGACATGTTAGTGCCTACGTTCATGAAGAAAGAGATTTCTCTCCTACATTTTATTTTAATCTTAACTAGCATCGAGCTGGGAGCAAGCATTTTGACGCTTCCTGCAGAGCTTGCGCAGGAAACTGGAACGGATGGCTGGATCTCCATTATCATTGGATATGTTCTTGCTACAGTCGTTAGTTTATGTATTATTAAGGTCATGTCAAAACATCCAGAAAAGACAATGCAACAAATACTCAATATCTATTTCTCCTCTTTAGTAGGGAAATTTATTATAGTTGTCTGGATTATATATGCCTTTATCAGTGCATTCTCAATTTTTATTTCGAGTATCTACATTATTAATGAATGGATACTCCCAAATACATCTAATTATTTTATTGCTGTTCTATTTCTTGTTCCCATCTTTATGGCAGTACGTGGTGGCATCCGTATGATTAGCGGATTTCAGGTTGTCGTGTTTTTTTCAACTCTATGGTTATTACTGGTTCTCCTTTTTCCGTTACATCATAGTCATATCATGTTTCTGTTACCAATCCTAAAAGAGGGCTGGGGACCTGTTATTCAGGGCGTAAGGATCTCAGTTTTTGCCTTCTTAGGCTTTGAATTGTCATATATCTTTTATCCATATATCAAAAATAAACAATATGCAGTAAAGGGCATTATTATTGCCAATTCAATCACTTTGCTTATTTATTTACAAATCACATTAATTTGCTATGTAGTTTTTAGTCCTGATGAAATTACAAAGTATATTTGGCCTACCCTAACATTGGTGAAACCGATACGCTTCTCATTTCTGGAGCGTTTTGAAATTGTCTACGTTTCTTTTTATATCCTAATCTTTTTATCATCGGTTATTCCTTATCTATTTTTTGTTACAGAAAGTATCTCTGAGCTTATGAAAAGAAGAAGTCGGTCACATTTATATATGGTTTTAGGTATTTTTATAGTGAGCTATTTGTTTTATCAACCGCATTTTACGAACATAAACTTGTTTAATACCATTTTGCCTCCTTTTTCTTATATCGTAGCTTTTGCTTTTCCTGTCTTCTTGTGGCTATATGTGATGATCGTATCGAAGAAAACAGACAAAGAGTAAGTAATGAAAACAACCGGTTCCAGTAAGAAATAATCTGTAAGCGAGGTAGCTCATAGAATGAGCTATCTCTTTTTAATGGAATAGGTGAAAGAATGCGCAGGATTGATTTGCAGTAGGATGCGCCATAACGAAATCTCTGTACCGATTTTGCTATACAATCCTCAAGTAGTGACACAAGAACAGTGATCTAATCTGGTCACTGTTTTTTTTTTGCATCCGATGCCGTATACAGAAACAGAGGGAGTATATATTCAGGAAGCGCTAGCTGTATATAGTCAGCGTTAGGTATCGGGAATGGCTGGAGTAGACATCTAACATATTTGAACTGTTAATCTGCTAGTGAATTCCGGAAGAATATGGTAGAATATTGAAAAAGTGTTAATGACAAGGTGTTGGTTAGCATGAAATTTATTCAATCTCCTATATGGAATTTACTGGCAATAACTTTTTGTTCTCCGTTATTATTTCTCACAATGTATATGGATTACAAACAAGGTAGCGCATGGATGTATTTAGTGTCCATGATCTTATTGCCCTTGTGTGTGAATAAATTCAGATATATTCTGGGGGGCATTGCTATTTCAATGGCTGTAACCATAGTCCTTTCTCACTATTTTATGGGTGGAAGCGATGCTTACTTTGAGCCATTGACAGCAGAGCTGGTCGCACTAATCCTTTCCGTGTTGTTTGCTTTTCCGCAATTGCTGATATACCAGGTGATTAAGCTTGTTTTTCAAAAAGAAAGATCAGAATAAATTGAAAAAAATGGCGGTTACATCTTATTCGGTAACCGCTTACACTATTTATTTTAGAAATTCAATAAAAACCCTTGTATTTTTAAAATAAATCTGCTATATTAATTCTTGTATGAAACATATGGACAGGTGTCCGAGTGGCCGAAGGAGCACGATTGGAAATCGTGTAGGCGGGGTCGACCCGTCTCGTGGGTTCAAATCCCACTCTGTCCGCCATTTTACTTTATCTCTAATTTCATACATGGCGGTCGTGGCGAAGTGGTTAACGCATCGGATTGTGGCTCCGACACTCGTGGGTTCGATTCCCATCGATCGCCCCATCTTATTTTAAAGACATATAACTGCTACGATTAAAACCCCTTTGTTGTTCAAGGAAACTTGAAGACAAGGGGTTTTTTGATGAATTCGAGTTTCTTTTGGAACTGTATTTATGCTGTAGCATAGGCTTATATAAGGAGAATAATGATTAGTGAGAGGGGGAGACAGATGTTTGTACTTAAAATAATGCTACTGATAATCTCGTTTCTGCTACTTCTTTTCTTTCTCTATCTCTTATCTAAGAAGAAAGAGTGTACCAAACAGCCAGAAATGCTAAAGGTCTGGATGGGTGTAGTCGAGCAGGCGGTTGCCGAGGTAGAACCTCACCCCGCACAACATTCTCAGAAACACAGGTACCCAGAGATTGATAATGACGAGCCGAAAAATAAGCAAATAGATGTGACTTTGCGAAAGTGGATCAAGTCACATTATCAAGCATTCTTTCATGACCAACCAGTTGACCAGTTTTCTATCCACCAAAATAAAGATGAGATAGCAGTGCTTCTTTACCCGTGTAATCGCAATCGCGGATGGTTTACTTATGCAACTTGTGGCTGCGCAACAAAGAATGGCTCAGAGTATATAATTAGCACCTATGAAAAACATCAAGAATTGCCGATACTTATTGAACAGATTATACAGCAGGCAATAGAAATAAGTAACTCTACTAACGAGCAACTCTTTCCTAGTAGTCGTTCATTTGGGACCCACAATGGCTTTACACATGTTATTTGTTTACCTCCTGTTTTTGAAACAGAAGGGTTTGCGCATTTTATGGATGGAAAAAGGCTTGTAAGTATATACATGTTGGTTCCTTTATGGCGCACTGAAGCCGAGTTTGTAAAACAAAATGGTTGGTCTGAACTGGAAGCCATCTTCATAGAAAATGATGTAAACACATTAGAATGGAATCGAGCCTCTGTCATCTAAATTAGATGATTCAGAGGTTTCTTTTGTATGATGAGAAAGTATAGAATGAAATAGGTATGATAAAAGTACAAACGACCTCACATTAAAAGGAAGGAAAACACAAAAAAAGATGGGAATTATCTGGGAATTTTGAAACCGTATGCCAATCGAAACGTATAAACAAGTGCAAGATAAAATTATTGCACCCTTTTACGCACTTGACTCAATTATAGGATGAGGTGTTTACATGGGGACATGGGATATTATTTTTCTTAGTTGTATAGGAATTGGATTCTTGTTTGCTATTGTGCTGCTGTTTGTTGATCATAGTCACGCTCTAACAGGTGGTGTTGAGAGCCCTGTTTTACAACCAGTTTGTGTTGTGAGTGCGATTACGGCTTTTGGTGCTTGTGGTTTTCTTCTACATCGTTTTACATTGCTTTCAATTACAAGTGTAGTATTGCTTTCAGCTGGTAGTGGTCTATTACTTGCTGCAGCGGGGTATTTTATCTGGATTCGCCCAATGAAAAACGCTGAAAATTCTACAGGTTACTCAATTTCCCAACTAGAAGGGCAAATTGGAGAAGTAATTACAACTATCCCTGCAAGTGGATATGGTGAAATTATTATTACAATGCTGAGTGGGACTAGTAACCAAATCGCGTCCAGTCAAGATCAGGTTATTATTCCTCAAGGTTCTCGTGTCATAGTTGTCAAAGTAGAGGATCATGTTCTACAAGTGATTCCCTTTGAATAAATGCTTTATGACTACATATAGGAAGGATGTTTGCTGATGGATTTTGACATCATTGTGCTTGGACCGATTATTGCTGTAATCGCTGTTTTTGTAATCATTGGTATTGCGTTTTGGGCAAGATACAAAACGGTAGGTGCAGACGCAGCAATGATTGTAACAGGGAGTGCACTTGGAAGTAAGAACGTATTAACTGATGAATCAGGCAACAAAATTAAAATTGTACGAGGTGGAGGTACGTTTGTCCTACCAATTTTCCAGCAAGCGAACTTTTTAAGCTTATTATCACATAAATTGGATGTATCTACGCCAGAGGTTTACACTGAGCATGGTGTACCTGTGATGGCCGATGGTGTGGCAATTATTAAAGTTGGTGGATCTATCGAAGACATTGCCACAGCAGCAGAGCAATTTATGGGTAAGCCAGACGAGGCGCTACGCTCTGAAGCACAAGAGGTACTAGAGGGGTATCTACGTGCTATCCTGGGAAGTATGACAGTAGAGGAGATCTATAAGAATCGAGAGCGTTTTGCCCAGGAAGTCCAGGCAGTGGCTGCCAAAGACTTGAAAAAGATGGGTTTGGCTGTCGTTAGCTTTACCATTAAAGACGTTCGCGATAAAAATGGTTATTTGGCTGCACTAGGTATTCCGCAAATCGCAGCAGTGAAAAGAGATGCTAGTATTTCTCAAGCAGAAGCTGATAAAGAGTCTCGTATCAAGCAGGCCCAAGCCGAAGAGCATGCTAAAAAGGCGGAATTATTGAAAGAGACCAACATTGCTGAAGCAGAAAAAGAGAAGGAGCTCAAAATTTCGGAGTTTAAGCAAGAACAAGACAGAGCACGTGCTACAGCCGATCAGGCGTACTCCTTGCAACAGGCTAAAATGAAACAACAGGTTACCCAAGAGGAAATGACAGTAGACATCGTACGCCGTGAGAAAGAGATCGAACTAGAGGGAAAAGAAATTCTGCGTAGAGAGCGTCAGTACGACGCAGAAGTGAAGAAAAAAGCGGATGCCGATCGCTACGCTGTAGAGCAAGCGGCTGAAGCGGAGAAAGCGAAAAAAATGCGTGAAGCAGATGCTAAAAAGTATAGTATCGAGGCAGAAGCGAAGGCTCAAGCAGAGCAAAAGCGCTTAGAAGGTCTTGCTTATGCTGATGCAGAAAGAGCACGTGGTACAGCGGAAGCGGAGGTAACTCAACTCAAGCTGGAAGCTGAAGCAGAAGGGAAGCGTAAACTGGCTGAAGCTTATGAGAAGTTTGGTCAAGCGGCTGTATTAGATATTGTTGTGAAGATGTTGCCTGAATTAGCAGAGAAAGTCGCTGAGCCAATGAAAGCAATCGATAAGGTAACAATTATTGATACTGGTGGTGGGCAAGGAGACGGTGTAAATCGTTTAAGTACCAATGTCACTAAATTAATGACTCAATTACCGGAAATGCTAAAGGATGTCTCTGGCTTAGATATGAATGAGATGATTGAAGGCTTCATGAAAAAAGGGAAAGCATCAGTACCAGCAGATGTAAATCATGCTGACGTAGAAATGATTCAAGGAGCTCCTGATGTTAGTAAGCTAGATGATCAGATTCAACAAGAGAAATAGGATCGTTTTCAAATGGCTGAAGCTATAGCGTTTTTTAGAAATTTATTGGTTGTACGAACCCTTCTACCGCGTTTATTGAGGTAGGAGGGTTTTATTATGTATAATAAAATCTAACAAGAAGGAAATACCCTTTACATACACTAGGGGGGTATAGTACTATATAAGAGAATAATATCGGAAGTAACAAAAGGAAGGGAGTCTGAGCAAGATGGAAAATGTCGTATTACAAGTACAAGGTATGTCATGCAACCATTGTGTGCAAGCGATTGAAAAAGCTGTAGGTAGTTTAGCAGGTGTTGCTTCAGTAAAGGTTAGATTGTCTGAGGCAGAGGTGGATGTAGCATTTGATTCGGCAAAAATAACAGTAGAAGCGATTAAAGAAACAATTGATGACCAAGGATATGATGTAGAATAATATAGAATAACGTATACAAAATAGAGAATAAGAGAAAAAGGGGGGAGTGAAATGGAGGTAGATAATCAACAGCTTCTACCTGATGAAAAGGAAAAGGGATGTTGTAAGGAGCGAACTAGTCATCATTCCGAAAAGCTAAAGGGTAATCTGCAATCACGGCTGAATCGAATTGAGGGACAGGTTCGCGGCATTAAAGGTATGATTGAAAAAGACGTCTATTGTGACGATGTATTAAACCAGATCGCTGCTGTTCAGTCTGCGCTCAACTCCGTAGGTAAAATGCTTTTGGAGGGTCATATGAAAAGCTGTGTAGTTGAACGCATTCAGGAAGGCGATCAGGAAGTTATCGATGAGTTGCTAAAAACAGTGGCAAAGCTAATGAAATAAATAGTACGGATATTAGCCTGCTATTAAAAAGAAAAGCTCTCTTTCGTGTGTATTTGAAGTCACAGAAAGAGAGCTTTTTTATCAGGAGTAAGTATAACAAGAAATCTGTGGTATAAGAATAATCAGCCTATGCTATTGAATCTTAATTTCACCGCTGATAATCTTGTTGCGGAATTCCTCTACTTTTTTCCAAACATCCTCAGAAATATTTTTACGGGAAGACTCAGATAAGCCTACACCATTTTCTTTTAGACCAAGGGAAAGGGTTTTACCACCTTCAAATTTACCAGTCATGTAATTGGTAGCAACTAGATAAGCTGCTTCGTCTACACGCTTCATCATTGATGTAAGCGTTACGTCATCCCCGAATACAAGAGATTGGTCCATATCTACGCCAATAACCCACACGTTCTCACCTTTGCCTTTACGTGCTTTTGCCTCATTAAATACGCCGTCTCCGGACGCACCAGCCGCGTGATATAAGATATCAGCACCTTGATTGTATAGTGAGGATGCAGCGGATTTACCAGCATCAGGTTTATCAAATGCACCAGTGTAGATAGCGTTTACTTCTACGGTAGGATCAGCCGCTTTTACCCCAGCTAGGAAGCCTTTTTCAAAGCGTTTAGTAACAGGAATTTCAATACCACCAACAAAGCCGACTTTCTTTGTTTTTGATGTTAATGCAGCTACGACTCCAGCTAGGAAGGAACCTTCCTCCTCTTTAAATACAACAGAAGTAACGTTTGGAGCTTCTACGACGGTATCAATAACAGCAAGCTTTGCTTCAGGATTTTCTTTTGCTACCTTTTGTACATGTTCCATAATTGGGAATCCGATTCCAAATGTTAAGTCCCATTTTTCTTTCACAAATTGGTTAAGATTTGGAATAATATCCGCATCGGAGCTGGATTGTAGATATTGTACCTCAGCACCTTTATCCTTGTTTACCTTTTGTAACCCTTCCCAAGTACCTTGGTTAAAGGAGTTATCATTTACGGTACCTACAGAGGTTACCATTCCGATTTTTACATCGCTTTTAACATCCCCAGCAGGTGTTGTTGGTTGTTGTTTGCCACATCCACTTAGTGCTAAAGGTAGTACTAATAGAAGTGGTAGCGCACGGCTAATCATTTTTTTCATGTTATTTTACCTCCAAAGAAAATGAGTAAAGAACGGCATTGCCGTAGCATAAAGCTAACAGAAATGCCGTTTTTATAAAAAGGTTTTACATCTTGTCTGGTACTGTAATTTCACCATTAATGATCTTTTGTTTAAACTCTTCAATCTTTTTCCAAACATCCTCAGAGATGTTTTTCTTTGTGGATTCAGCTAGTCCAACACCGTTCTCTTTTAAACCAAGAGATACAGCTTTTCCACCTTCAAATTTACCATTTAATAGATCAGTGGATACACGGTATGCAGCTTCATCAACACGTTTGATCATAGATGTCATTGTGATATCTTCACCAAATACTTTGGACTGATCCATATCTACACCGATAACCCATACGTTTTCGCCTTTAGCGCGACGGTCTTTTGCTTCGTTAAATAAGCCATCTCCTGTAGAGCTCGCTGCGTGGAACACAATGTCAACACCGCGGTTAAACATAGAGGAAGCAGTAGATTTTCCAAGGTCAGGTTTATCAAATGCACCTGTGTAAAGAGAAACGATTGTAATATCTGGTTTAGCTGCCTTTGCACCTGCTGTGAAGCCTGCTTCAAAACGCTTGATTACAGGCATTTCAATACCGCCAAGGAAACCAATTTTGCCCGTTTTACTACTTAGTGCAGCTGCTACACCTGCAAGGTAAGCCCCTTCATGCTCTTTGAACACGATGGATGTTACATTTGGTGCGTCAACAACAGAGTCAATGATAGCAATTTTAGCTTCAGGATTTTCTTTTGCTACTTTTTGTACATGTTCAGACATTAAGAAGCCGACACCAAAAGTTAGATCCCATTTCTCTTTAATAAATTGATTCAGGTTTGGAATGATATCACTGTCACTTGCAGATTGCAGGTATTGGGTTTCTGCACCAGTGTCTTTTCCAAACTTTTGCAAGCTTTCCCATGTCATCTGGTTAAAGGAATTATCGTTAACGTTACCAGTAGCAGTAACCATTCCTACTTTTAATTGTTTTTTTGCTTCTCCAGATGCGTTACCGGATTCAGGAGCTTTTGTTCCACAGCCGCTTAGAGCGAGTGAGAATGTCAAAAGACCAGCACCGAGGATCGAATAAAGCTTTTTCATGATGGAAAATCCTCCCTTTTGTCTCTGCTAAGTTTTGTTTAAATTGGGCAAACGATGAAATTCTATCAGACAAATAAACAAACGTCAATTGTTAGATTATTTACTAAACGGAGCCCGTTTCAAAAATCTATTGTTATTCTGCTCATTTACAAGGGGGGTTATGTAACGTCCGTGCATTTGAGGATTGTCGAAAAAAGGAGTAAACTAATATGGAAAGAATTTCTGCTGGGCAAAATAGGCGTGGGCAATTGGAGAAATTTATACGAGTGTAAAAGCTAATCAGAGGAGTTTAGAAGCTGTTAGATTATCGCGTATGAATGCTGTTGTATATGCCCCTGTCTGATTTGATATAAAGCTAAATCGGGTTTTTCAGATGCAAATGACAAAATCCAGTAGGAAAGATCCGGATAATGCCATCCATGTATGTCTAGGGATGAAGGGACGGCTGGAGAGAGCGGGTGTGTGTGCAAAATGCCAAGCCAGCTTTCATGTTGTTCTTTCATTTGAGCCATGCTTTGAAAAAAGATAGAAGGACTTAACAAAAAAGTATCTGTGGAGGCAACTTCCAAAGAAGCAGGATAGAATGACGTAATGATGTTTTGATGACCGCCTAGTAATGCAGTGAATTCGTAAGGTAACTGCTGTTTAGCTGCTTCAAGTAGTTGGGACACTAGTGTTTTTGAAATAAGAATCGGCTGATCAACATGGGAAAAGGGAGAGCCCAATAACGTGTGTTTCATAACTACAATTTCTCCTTTGAGATTAAAGTGAAAGAAGGTTTTCTCTTGAGCAAAAACCAAAACATTCAAATTGGCGTATGCGGCTGGGGAGATCATGATGATTTATACACGCAGGGTGTGAAAGCCAAAGATAAGTTGTCTGTTTATGCCAGCCATTTTCCTATTGTAGAGCTGGATAGCTCTTTTTACGCTATTTTACCACAAAAAAATTATGTGACGTGGGTAAAGGAAACCCCTGATGCATTCCGTTTTATTGTGAAGCCGCATCAGGGGTTGACCGGTCATCAGCGTGACATCGAGCGTGGCGAAAAGCTAGAATTATATAAGAGTTTTGAAGATAGCATTCAACCACTTGTTGACGCAGGGAAATTAGAGACACTCTTGTTTCAATTTCCACCTTGGTTTGACTGTAAACGTGAGCATGTGCAATACGTTCAGTATTGTGTTCACTATTTTTCACATTACTCTGTCTCTGTCGAATTTCGACATCAAAGCTGGTTTGAGTCTACTTGGAGAGAAAAGACATTAACCTTTTTGCAAAATCTGGGTGCTGTTCATGTTGTCTGTGATGAGCCGCAGGTAGGGTCTGGCTCTGTCCCTATTGTTACAGCGGTTAGCTCTCCTAAACAGGCTTTGGTTCGCTTTCATGGGAGAAATAAGGCAGGTTGGCGTGATACGGGTGCGCCAAATTGGCGAGATGTTAGATATTTATATAGATATAGTGAGGAAGAATTACAAGAATGGAAACCTAGGCTACTAGAATTAAGCCAGCAAACGGAACGTGTCATCGTGCTATTCAATAATAATTCAGGGGGCGATGCTGTAGCAAACGCCAAACGAATGATGCAACTATTGGATATTGATCCAGATGGATTGAATCCTCGACAACTTGAGCTTTTCTAACAACATTTTGGCGTTGTACGCCCAGGAAGAGGCTTAAATCATGTTAATTGCACTCTATATTTTATTGTTTATGTTTATTGGGCTGTTTGCAGGTGTAATGGGGAGTCTGGTCGGTATTGGCGGAGGAATGTTTTTCGTTCCTGCCTTACTTTATTTTGGCAATATGTATGACCCTGGTAGCATTACGCCACAAATTGCAAGCGGTACCTCGCTATTGGTCATTGCGATCACAGCTTTATCCTCAAGTATTAGTTTTTTGAAACAGAAAAAAGTGGATGTGCAAGCGGCTGTACTATTTTTTATCGGTAGTGCACCAGGAGCAATTGTCGGAGTTTATGTAAATAAATGGATGAATAGTGACTCGTTTTATCTATTGTTTGGTTTGTTTCAAATATCAATGTTTATCTTGTTACTGATTAAAGATAAATTCAAACCAAAAACGAACCAATGGCAGATTGTTAAAACCTATCTGGATGAGCAGGGTGAGCAACGAACCTACGGCTATAACCGTACATCTGCTATCATCATTGCCTTTTTCGTCGGTGTCATTTCATCTCTGTTTGGGGTTGGTGGAGGAATTTTGATGGTGCCAGCGCTCTTAGTCCTATATCGTTTCCCTGCGCATATGGCTACGGCGACCTCCATGTGTATTATCTTTTTATCGGCTGTTGTTGGTTCAACGACCAATATTATAAACGACCATATCCAATGGTTTTATGTGCTTGGTCTAGCCCCAGGAGCATGGATTGGGGGATCAATAGGAGCTATTGTGGCAAATAAATTAAAGGGTAAGACCTTAATACTCCTGTTGAGAATTATGATCTTAGCGATTGCTGTTCAAATGATTTATAAAGCTTTGGTAGCGTAGCCTGTAACATTCTGTTTCGAAAGAACACCCCTTCTCTCTTTTGCTCATATCGTAAAAGAAAGGAGGGGTACGATGATTGAAATGAAACCGATTTATTTTAACGCGGGTGTAGCTCAGGCCATTACCGTTTACTTGCCGAAAACGACGTTGCTGGTTGTAGCGACGGACATTGGATATATCATGTGTGGTGCGCTTGATGTTGGATTATTAAATGAGAAGTTAGCACATCGAGAAATTATTGCAGGCCGTGCAACAGGGGTAAAAACGATACAAGAACTGTTGGATGCTCCTTTGGAATCAGTGACTTATGGCTCAGTTGCTTTGGGTATAGAGATAGGTACAAAAGGTAGCGATGCCATTGAACTCATGCTCTCTCATGAACAACGAACATAAGCGCAAAAACCTCCTAATTGCCTGTGGGCCTAGGGGGTTTTCGACGATGGACAAGCTAATAAGCCTTAGCCAGACTTTTCTTTATTACATATGAATAGTAAATATAAACCTCCTTTTTGACGAAATTACTAATAGGTATATAGATATAATGGTTCTAGAACTAGGAAAGGCTTGGAAAAACTAATGCGATTATTGTCCATCACCCGCTGTGAAACGGGCATGAAGCTTGCACGAAGCATCTACAATAGTAATGGTACAATTTTAGTGGGAAACGGCGTTACTCTCACCCAGAGAATGATCGGACGTTTAGCGGAAATGAATATTCATTCCATTTATATTGAGGATGAGGATACTGCTGACATTCTTATAGATGATATTATCTCCGACCAGACGCGACGGGAAGCGATGGGATTTATCCATAAGTCGTTTGAAACCTTTCGTGAAGATCCTAAAAAATTTAGACAAGTGTTTGCGGCAGAAAAAATGGGACTGCGTGTTCGAGGCGTGCTCATGAATCTTATTCATGAATTAAAACATAATCATTCAGCAATGAATTTACTAGGAACGGTGTGTGGTGTCGATTCCTACGTGTTTGTCCATTCCTTTAACGTAACAATTTATACTGTATCAGTCGGATTAAAAATGGGGTTAAATGATAAGGAAATTGCTGATTTAGCCTTAGGGGCTATTTTACATGATGTAGGTAAAATGATGATACCGCCTGAAATATTGAATAAGCCGGGGCGTTTGACTGATGAGGAGTATGAGATTGTCAAGCAGCATACCGTAATCGGATTTGAATTATTACGAAAACAAATAGGAATTCCGTTACTAGCTGCACATTGCGCATTTCAGCATCATGAAAGAATTGACGGGAGCGGCTACCCCCGTCAATTAAAAGAAGCAGAAATTCATCCATATGCAAAAATTTTAGCCGTATGTGATGTGTTTGATGCTTTAACAAGTCATCGGGTTTATCGTCGGCCGATGCTGCCACATGATGCTACGGAGCTGTTGTTTGCAGGATCAGGGACGCAATTTTGTAGAAACGTTTTAGAAAAATTTCGCAATGCGATCTCTATTTATCCAGTTGGTTTGGGGGTAACGTTAAGCTCCGGTATCTCTGGTGTCATAATAAAAAATAATCCGGGATTTCCTTCAAGACCAGTTGTACGGATTTTAGAAAACGAGGCCCACGAAAAAGTACATCCATTTGAAATCGATCTAACTACGGAATTAAGTCTAGTCATTTCTGATTGTGAGCCACTTAGCTAAAAAGCTTATTTTTGAAAAAGTAAGCAAGCTTAGATGGTTACGTTTGTTGAAATTGTCTCAAGTCCAGCTTGATTCCAGGCGAGGATTCCACCTTTTAAATTAATCAAGTTCTCAAAGCCTTTTGATTCTAAAAGGCTGACTGCTATTGCAGAGCGAGCACCGGAACGACACTGGACAAGTATAGGTTTATCTTTGGAAATCTCATCTAGTCGCTCCTGTAGAGAGCCGAGTGGGATATGAACAGCATGTGGAAGATGGCCCTCAAGCCATTCTGATGAATTGCGTACATCGATCAAGGTGACGTCTTGCTGATAGACAAGTGGAGTGGCTGTCATAACATCCATTTCCTGCATGTCTTTGAGCAGGGGGGACAGATCGACGTTTTTTTGAATTGCATTACTATCGCCTATTGCTGTGACGTGGTCAATTCCAACTGCCCGGAGATCAGATAAAATTTGGTGATGATCTTCTTTATCCCCAATGATATATAAAGGACTTTGTTCATCAAGTAACCAACCAGCCCATGTACAGAAGCTACGCTGATGGGGGATAGATAGAGAGCCATTCAAATGGTTTTGGGCAAATAGGGAGGCAAGACGTGTATCCAGTAGGATTGCTTCGCTAGTTCGTATGTCTTGTAGTACTTCCAGATCTATCTGTAATTCTTTGGGGCGAGGTAAATCGGCTATCAAGGTTGCTCCTTGTTTGTTAACTTGTTTCATTCGAGAAAAGTATCGGGGGGGCTCTGGCTGACCGTCTAATAACCATGTGACGAACTTAGCTTCTTCTGTGAAAGACAGGGCAGGGTTATAACGCTTTTCATAGCCTACCGTAGAAGAAGGTACTGCACCTAACGCCTTTCCACATGCACTTCCCGCTCCATGACCTGGCCAGATTTGTAGATAATCCTCCCATTCTTTAAAACGTTGAAGAGAGTTATACATTTGGCGTGCTCCTATCTCAGCGGTACCAGCTTGACCAGCAGCCTTTTCGAGCAAGTCAGGACGACCTACGTCGCCAACAAACACAAAATCTCCTGTAAATATTCCGATGGGTTGTGGTCCGGCTGAGCCATAATCCTTCAATAAAAAGGACAGACTTTCCGGTGTATGTCCTGGCGTGTGTATAACTTCTAAACGTAGATTACCAACGGACAGGGTATCTCCTTCATAGATAATTTGATGGGCAACATCATCGAGTCTCGCATATTGCCAATCAGGACCCCCTTCTCCTGACAGATAGAGAGTAGCTTGAGTCTGATGAGCGAGCTCTCTTGCTCCGGATACAAAATCTGCATGAATATGAGTTTCCAAAGCTCCTACTATACGCAGACCTTCTTGTTGGGCAATACGCAGATAAGCTTCAATGTTTCTTTGAGGATCAATGACGACGGCTTCACCAGTTCGTTGACAACCTACAAGATAGGAAGCTTGAGCTAATTGTTCATGATAAAAGTAACGTAATAACATGGATAATCGTTCCTCCTTTTATTTTTTAATGAAAATGGTGGAACAAGGGTTACATTCGCCCTTTCATCATTGCTCGCCAGTAAAGGAGAGGAAGCAAATCTTTTTTTACTCGATACATGCTATACCTTTCCTTTGATTGATCAAAGGGAAACGTTTCGCGTGGTTCTTTCTTGTAATCAAATTCTGCTAGGATCACGCGATTGTAGCCTGTAACTAGTGGACAAGACGTATATCCATCGTATCGAGCGGATAAGGATTGCTGGTCAATGACAGCCAATAGATTGGCAACGAGCACAGGCGCTTGTTTTCGAATAGCAGCCCCAGTCTTAGAAGTTGGAAGGTTACTACAATCTCCTAGAGAAAAAATGCTTGGGTAGCGTCTATGCTGTAGGGTAGCCGAATCGATTTCTACCCAACCAGCTTCGTCAGCTAAAGGGCTTTCCCGAATAAAACGGGGAGGGAACATAGGTGGCACCACGTGCAACATGTCATAGGAAAGGGTATGTAACTCTTTTGTATCAAGATGAACAAATAAAGCTTCTTTCTTATCTGAAAGAATCTCTATTAGATTCCACCTAAAGTTTGTATGAATATTTTTTCTGTTAATAACATTTTGTAAGGCATCTGCATATTTTTTGACGGCAAAAATACTCGCATTAGCTGAGGCAAAAATGATTTGAGATTGAGAGCGAACCTTTGCCTTCCGCATATGATCATCAGCTAAATACATAATTTTCTGGGGGGCACCCCCGCATTTAATCGGATTATTTGGATGAGTAAAAATGGCAGTACCTCCTGCAAAAGTGCGCAGACATTCCCACGTATAAGAAACATGTTCATAAGAATAATTGCTGCATACCCCGCCTTTTCCAATTGCTTCAGGAAGCCCTTTAATTTTATCCCAGCCTATCTCAATCCCTGCGGCCACGACCAAATATTCATATTGAATATCTTCCCCAAGTGCTGTACGTACTTGATTCATTTCTGGAAAAAAGAACTCTATAGACTCTTTGATCCAAATCGCACCCTTAGGAATCTGGGAGGCTTCCTCTCGTTCTGTTTTTTCTTTTGATACAACACCTGCTCCCACCAAAGTCCACAAGGGCTGGTAGTAGTGTTTATCGGAAGGATCAATGATTGCAATGTTTCCACGAAGGGAGGGACGTGCGCGCAATAATCTAGCAGCAACCATAATACCGGCGCTTCCTCCGCCTACAATGACAATACTAAATGTGCGTATATTTGACATCTCCAATCCCCTTTCAGCCATAAAGAGATTCTCAATCGTAAGAAAGATGAAGAAAGAAAAAATGTCAAAGGAAAAGAAAACCCTTTCATACACCTCTTATTCTAAATTATAGACTTTTTTCCATTCATAACCAATCCTTTTTTTTAAAAATAACATACATCGTAGTAGCTAATGTGAACATAATGATCAAGACGAAAAAATAGCCATAGTGTGTATGTAGTTCTGGCATCACATCAAAGTTCATTCCATAAATGCCTGTCACAACAGTCAAAGGCATGAATATGGTGGTTAGTGCTGTAAAAATGCGCATAATCTCATTGGTTCGATTGGAAACAGATGATTGGTAAGCTTCACGTACGTTGCCAATTAACTCTCGAAATGTTTCAAAATTCTCCACAATCTTCACTGCATTCTCATGAATATCAATGAAATATTTACGTAGGTTAGGAGAGATCAGAGATAAATTCATCGTTTGAAGTGCATGAATGAGATCGCGTTGTGGAGCCATCATCTTTTTTGCATACAGAATTTCCCGGCGTAAGCCAACAATTTGTGAAAGATGAGCGTTTTTTGCTTTGAGTAAAACCTGCTCTTCTAAGTTTTCAATCAGGTCTTGGATTTCTTCCATCACATCAAAATAGCTTTCTATAAGCTGATCCATGAAAAAATACAAGAAGGAATCGGATGAATGAATTTCTTCTTCACGAATAATGGAGGGAAAAATACGAATCTCATTTATTTCAAATTTACTGACCGTAATGACATAATGCCCTCCAAGAAAGATATTTACTTCTCGCAGAAAAATATCCTGATTTTGAAACTGAATACTATTGCTAACGATAAAGTAATGATCATGATAAACCTCAAGTTTGGGGCGTTGCTCTTCTTCATCAATGCAATCCTCAATGGCTAGTGGATGCAAACGAAACAAGGATTGCAGTATGTCCAGATCAAATAAACGGGCCTGTATCCAATAGAAACCGTTAGCAGGTGGGCGGGTTGTCTCTTCTACGTCTTCAACTGGTGTCATGGTTCCATTTTCAATTAAAAAGATTTTCAACCTAAAACCCTCCTCTTTCTTCTATTCTCACAGATACCAATAGTATATCCCGTAAGTCAGATAACCTTTATTTAGTCAGAGCATTACCAACATTTACTCTTACCCGAATGGGCTAAAATCGCTTGCAGAGGCTATTTTCAAACAGTAAGATTGAAATGCTTTGTAGCATTTTTAACAGCTAAAACAAAGGGTAAATTTTACAATTATGGAAGACGACAGAAGCTTGCCCCCTTGTTACAAAATAAAACGCAAGAAGGCTTGCTTCATCAAATGACGCTTTATGATGATGATCAAAGTAGCACACGTACCTATTTGTTTGTATCTGGAGAAAAGGAACAACAAGTACAACTAGCTGCAAAAGTCTTACGTTATCCGATATTGACCAAGCAAATGACTGGGTATACAGCTCATGTATCTGAGGGCATGGTTAAAAAGGCAGAAAATTTAGCCCAATATCAGCTTGCTCCGTGGCAGAAAGCGACTAATGGGTCTGTTACTTTACAGGATTTAGGGTATCATCAGGTAACACTGTCGAACGTCTATAGTGAATCAACGAACTATCAATTCCCAACACCACCTGACTGGAAGTATGTTAAAGGTGCTGGATTTCGTCTGGTGTATCAACATTCTGAGCAAGTAAATAAGAAAGTAAGCTCAATAACAGTGCTTATTAATGGAATACCAGTGAATACGATCCCTTTAGAAGGAACAACAGGTAAGCCAAAAGAAGCTTTCATTCCCTTTCCGTCAGCTTTACGTACGGGAGAACCAATACAAGTAGTGGTTCAAGCTAATTTAAATAGTAGAGATACAGGCTGTGACGAGGTAACCAATCGTCTGGAACATTTCGTAAGCATTTTACCTGAAAGTCGGTTCATAGTTAAGCATGAGTCATTGAGAACAGCGGAGCTTTCCCGGTTCCCTAATTTATTTGTGGATCAAAATAACCAAGTGAAGGCAACAGCTTTGTTATCAACAGAACCAACTAGTACAGAATTGACAGCACTGGCTCAATTAACAGCAGGAGCTATGAAAAATGTGAATGACATACAAGTAACGCTTAAACAAGGTGCTAAAACACTTGAAAAAAGTAATGAACATGTATGGCTGTTGGATGTAGGCAATCAAGGGGATTTACTAAATCAATGGAAGCAGGAGCAGGACTTGCAGATTAAGGCTACTCCAAAAGGGCTTTCTAGTGATGAGGTTCCTGTGCTTGAATCTTTGCAAGATAATGGCGCAAGTATTCAGCAGTTTTTTATAAATAAAGAAGGTCAAGCAGCCTTAGTCATTAGTGCTAGCAAACCAGAAATGCTGGTAGAGGCAACAACAGCTATGGGAGATCCCAAGAAAATACCGGCGGAATCTACAGAAGAAGCAGCCGTTTTAACCACGAACGGTAATATTGTACTACTACCTCTCACAAGAGAAGCACCTATCCTGGTTAAATCTCAACTGGTGAATAAGGTGAAGGGCTTGTATGAATATGCAAGTACAACTGAAGGACAGGCAATGATGGCAGTCATCGTTTTTGCCATTACGGTTCTGATCGTTCTCTTTATTCTGATACGCTCGTGGAAAAGAAAACGTCGTCTAGAAAATATGGATCAAAAACAAGGCACTGATTCAAATTTGACAGGCAAAAACGGTCAAAGCCTGACTCGATTAGGACGCAATCCGAAAAAGAAATAGCAGTAAAAAACAAATGAAGCTCCTGCAACGCTACACGAAGCAGGAGCTTCTCCTCATATCAGGGTGTTACTAAAGGTTATTTGTAAATAGGCTTAGGTTGCTTTTTCTGATTTTCCCAACGCTTTAACAGCGGATAGGGATCAAAAGCCCATTCATTATTTCCGGTGTCCCGATACGTTCCATAATGAAGATGAGGTGGGAACTTACCTGAGGTACCAGGCTTTCCGTAACCAGAACTGCCTACATAGCCAATTACTTCACCAGGGACAACAATATCCCCCTCTTTTAGCCCCTTTTTAAAAGAGGATAGATGAGCAAAGTAATGATAAATATTGTCGATATCGCGAATACCTACACGCCACCCACCATAGCGGTTCCAGCCTAATACCTCAACCACGCCATAGCCTGTGCTCATCACCGGTGTAGAGTATCCAGCAAAAATATCGACACCTTCATGAATGCGTCGCCCCCCCCAGCCACGTGGGTCTCCCCACGTACTGCGATAACTATAAGAGAACCGTTTGGGAATAGGAAAAGCATGGTCATGCAATTCAAGTGTTTGGAATTTCTCATAGATTCGTGAGTAGTGCATGATGGTTCTTACTGCTGAATCACGCTTATAATAGTTCCATAGACCAATCTTAAAATCATCGGAATTAAAACCATAGGTACCTAAGAAACGAACAAGACTAGTTAATACGTCACGATCATTATCCTGATCAGCTACACCATCTCCGGAACCATCTAATCCGATCCCATGAAAGAAGGTAATTGATGTTAAATTATTGTCATTAGAATCAGGATTAAAAACGCCACACCATAATTCAGTGGGAACCCTGATAGCAGTAAGGCGTTTGTTTGTAGACTCTGCTTCAGTGTTTTTTGGTTTCTTTCTAATGGTTCGTTCATACTGATCAATAGCAGCTACATATTTCCATGGAATTCCATATAATGCTTCATATTCGATAAATAATTCCATACGCTCATCCCTCTCTGACTTAGCAGGGGAAGTTGATGGTGCCTTAGTTGGTATTGATGCTGCTAATCCCTGAGATGGAGCAATAAGGATAATAGCTATCATCCAACATGAATAAAGGCGTAGAAAACGCATACGTCTCCCTCCAGCCATTAGTCTCCTTATAGTAGAATGACCGATACGCTTATGAACTATTCTTACAAATTTTAGGTAATGAAAGAAGGGGTTCAAGGGCCTCTAAAAATAAAATGAAAGGGGGTGCTTCATATGGTCCGACAATATGTTTTTATCGGGGGAGAAGGAGCTTATCAATTAACGTCGCTATTACCACTGTGGCAGCAACTTCGGATAGATGAAAGTCTGTTTTTTTCGAAAATAGTTGATTCAACTATCGATACAAGTAAGTGGGACGTGAAGGAAGCAAAGGCTTGGGATGCTCTGCTTGAAATAGGAATACCCGAGGAGTGTCAAGTTATGGTAAGTCATTTGATTCTCCCGGAAGAGGATATGATAAATGACACAATACTCCAATTGGCAGTAGGTCAATATATTAAAAAATGGAGGAAGAAAGAGGAAGGGGAAGCGTGCAGCGCTCCATTTCTTAGGTGGCTACAAAGGATGGGGATACTCTCGGTCGCAAGTCCTCCTCCTGGCAAAATACAAAGGGTGTGGAGTGGCAAGGGAATATATCTAGCTTTTATTAGCCCTGAAAATGAAGATGTAAATGTAATTCATGCTAGCCATACGGAAAATAAACATGACTCATGTATAAATGAGGCAATGATTCTCTTACAAGCCAATCTAGAGGATACTCCTCAAGAATGGTTGGGTTATACCATGCAAAGCTTGTATGCAGCTGGAGCCAAAGATGTTTCCTATTTTTCAATAACGATGAAGAAGAATCGGCCTGGTCTCATGTTGCAGGTGATGTGCTACGAAAGTCAACAGCAGATAATGAAAAGCATCATGTTTCAAGAGACGACAACCTTTGGTATACGTTATTTTCCAGTTACTTGTCACCGTTTAACTGAACAGATTTTGGATGTAAAAACAAAGTGGGGGGAAGTGGAAGTGAAGCTGGGGTTTTATCATGGGGATTGTGTACAAATTGCCCCTGATTTTGAGATATGCTCCAAGCTAGCGGAAGACCACGATGTTCCTTTACGTAAAATTTATCAAAAGGCAATGATGATGGCTAAGGCACGCTTATAGGCGTGCTTTTTTGTATGGATGCTCTGAAGGGAAAATATGTTCGTAATCTAAGCAGGAACATAGCGGTAAAGTGAAGAAATTAGCCTTAGACGGGGAGGGCGAACATGATCAGATTTATTCATACAGCTGATGTCCATCTGGACGCACCTTTAACGAATTTATCTTCCATCTATGAAATAAGACAGGAAGATTTCAGGCGTACTATGCGACGAATACGTGATGTAGCATTAGAAAACCAAGTTGATTTTTGGCTCATTGCCGGTGATTTATTAGAATACCATGGAGGTACGAGGGCCACTGCTTTATTTTTACGAGAGTTATTTAACAGTATGGCACCCACACCTATATTTATCTCGCCAGGTAACCATGATCCTTGGCAGGAAGGATCATTTTATCAAACAATGGAGTGGCCTGCACATGTTCATATTTTCACAGATGAATGGGGCGGTTATGAATATCCAGAAAAATCGTGTGTTTTGTATGGATGGGGATTTCCGCAAGCGCATGTTACCACATCACCTTTAGACTTCTTTCCGGGAAAATTACCTGATTATCGCTACCATCTAATGGTTATTCATGGTTCTGTGATTACCGGAGAGCATACAGAGCATTCTGTCTATGCTCCAATGACGATTGGCGGGCTTGCTGATACAGGGGTAAACTATGTGGCACTTGGACATATCCATAAACCGATGCAGTTTCTTCATCCACAGACTCAACAGGTGTTTGCAGTATATCCAGGTTCTCCTGAAGGACTATCAATCAAGGAAAGTGGAGAGCGTTATGCCATTCTTGGAACCATTTCTAATAATGGTGAGGTAACAGTAGAGCCTATTTCTGTACAAAGTAGAATCAGCAGAAAAATGACGATCTCACTTAAAGGCTTGGAGACAATTGATACAATTGTTGATCGAGTTGAACAAGAGCTTTCTCAAGTAAATCGGGAGGATTTGCTGTATGTGACATTTGCGGGAGAGAGAGCCAGTCACCTACATGTACCAATCGAGTTAATAAAGTCACGTTGTAAGGAATATTTCTTTATTCAATTTTCAGACCAAACATATCCAGATATAGATGAACAGCAGGTAAAAGAAAAGGGTGGCGTTTTTGGCAAATGGCTGGAAAAGCTAGATAATTTAGAACAGGCAGCAACAAATGAACGAGAGAAGGCAGTAATCCAACATGCGAAACGAGAGGCCTTACAGCAGATTGGGAGTGTATTTCGTTGATCATTGAGGACCTACATATCAAAGGGTTTGGTAAATGGCAGGAACGAACCTTTACCTTTGCACCGGGATTAAACCTATTTTATGCCCCAAATGAGGCTGGAAAAACTACCTTATTACAAGCACTTGTGGCTAGTTTGTATGGGATGAAAAAAGATTTTATCAAAGTCTCACGCTATTTAGACGAATACGATCGCTATTATCCTTGGCACCACACTTCTTATGAAACAATTGTACGGTATACATTAGCAGATCAACAATTTCGCTTACATCGAGTTCTTGATAAAGAGCGTGAGCAAATGAAATTGTATCTAGAGCCAGAGCTGACAGAGGCCTTAGCTTTATATAAAGAGGATCGACGGCGAGAATACAATTTTATCGAGAAGCATCTTGGGCTTAACCGTAGTTTATTTACTGATATAACCTGGATCAAGCGAGAAGGCCTACAGGCACCAGAACATTTATTACCAAACCTTGCCCAAGAAGGCGTAATTGATCCTGCTGTTCAAGGTGTGCTAGCTACATTAGAACAAGAATATAGTGTGATAGGGAAAAAAGATAATGCTGAGAACACACGGTGGGGCAAAGCTAACCGACAATGGCAGCAAGCTCGTCAGGCTCTTCAACAAGCAGAAGAAATCTGGCAGACAAACCAGCATCTCCATCAATCTGTGATGGAGTGGCAAAAGGAAGAAGAGCTAATCCAGAGAAGATATGACATGCTAGCTAAACAGCTTACAGATCATCAACGATTTATGGAAGTTTGGCAACAGTGGTGGACATACACATATCAGACATCTCATAGTGATCATGTAGCTCGTTGGTTAACCGACTCTACAAATTCACTCCCGATCATATACAATGAGACTCCAGAGCTTATCGAGTGTCACCAGTCAACCCAACAGGAACTCGCTTGGCTAGAGCAGGAGGTAGGACAGCATACAGAGGGTGGCGATGTAATTGCCCAAACTCTGAAAGAAGCAGCTGTAAAAGAAGAGCTAGAAGAAGCAACAGATAATCTGGGAGAATGGACGAAACGAAACGATTTGCGACAGGAAGCTGAGTTAGAGCAAGTAAACCATGATTACCAGATAGCACGTGCGATGAATAAGAGTCTAGAGGATGTACGTCAACAACGATATCAGCAAGAAATTTTGTTGGCTCAACTGAAAGCCACACTACAAAATAAGAAAAGTGTCCATGCCGCAAGTAAGGAATATACCCATCTTTTACAAGAATCACCTCATCTAGCTTATTATGATGATGTAGTCGCTATACAAGCAGAAAATTATTTGCGGCAAAATAGATTTGACGAAGTAGACCTTTTTGTTTCAGTGAGTAGTCGTAGAGCCAAGACTCGAAAGCAAAAGCTAGAACAGTCAAAGCAAGAGACAGCACGAGTACATTCTAAAATTCCTCTACATATCTGGGTAAGTGGTGAGATCGCACTGGTGACTGCCATTTGGAGTACATGGATGATAATTGAACAACGATGGGATTTAGTGAAGATTGGTGGTGGAATAACCACCTTTGCAGGTTTACTCAGCATCATTTTCTATTTTCTTTATAAGAAAAAGCTAAGCAGAAAAACCAAAGAGACTAACTTTCAGACTACACAAGTATCGCAGATTCCTGAGTCTGTTCAGCAGTGGCTTTCTCGGATGAATATTCACTCGGCAGAGCAACTGCGGACGCTACGCGAGAAATATGTCAGATTACAGCATTGTAAGCGGGAGATAGAGACTTTTACGCAGGAGAAAGAGGAACAAGCTACCCTATTAAGTAAGCTAGATTTAGAAATAGGGGAGCTACAGCAACAAATCGAGCAAGCTCACCAAACATTACAGCAGCTAATTGAGCAGGAGCAGAATCAGATTGAGAAGCTTGCAGCTCTTTTTTCTGTTCATCAGGTTGATAATTGGGAAGAATTTACCGATAAACGGGAAGCCTTATTAGTAGAGATTCATGTGTTATCCGCTAATCAAGGACAATTACAAGCGATTGAGCGATTAGAGGAAGAATTGCAGGTGGAAAGATTACGAGTAGAACAGTCAGCATATATAGAAAAACAAGAGGATCATCGACAAGCACTTCTGTTGAATTGGGCAGAAAAAACACGAAAAGCGATGTTGATTTCTAAAGAGATAGAGGAGCATGAGCATACTACAGACTTGCAGGAAGCTAAGGAGTTGGAGGATCAGCTTGTCCAATTGAGGGAGCGTATTGCGAGAGCAAGGGGAGAGATTGGACAGCGAGATCAAAGCTCGTGGGCTAGAGCGAAAACAGATTTTGATGAAGCCGAGTCAGTATTAGAAGAGGTACAATTACGACGAGATAGCTTACAAATTGCTCGGGACACCCTTCAAGAAGCTATGAAGGTGTGGCATAGGGAAGTCTCCCCAGATGTAAGTCAGATTGCTTCAGAAGTGACGAATCGGATAACTGAGGGGCGATACCAAGATGTGCGAATTGATCCTACCAATCAATTTTCGATAAAAGTAATAGAGCCTGATTTGCATCGAGTTATTCATCAGGAGAAGCTTTCTAATGGTATGCAGGATCAGTTATATTTTGCCCAACGAATCGCTTTCATTCTGCAAATTAGTAAGGCCAAAGAGCCTCTTCCGATATTTTTAGACGATCATTTTGTCCATTACGATGAACGTCGATTGCAGAGCACAATAGCATACCTACTTACATTAGCACAGACGCATCAAATTTTTTTATTTTCTTGTCAACAGCGTGAAATGTTATTATTAAGTGAACAAATAAAAAATCACCCACGTCATCAGCTTCATAACTGGTACAATAAAGAAGCGAACAGGAACATCTAATAGGTTGCAGATAATAATCATTCTAATTATAATTGAGACACTGAAAAATGTTAGGAGTGTGACGGTAGATGGCACAACGCAAACCAGATTGGTTAAAAATAAATCTCGCATCTGGACAAGATTTGGACAACTTCCGTGAAATTAAGCAGATGATGCGTGGGAAAACCCTGCATACGGTTTGCGAGGAAGCAAAATGTCCCAATATACATGAATGCTGGGTGAATCGAACCGCCACTTTTATGATTTTAGGCGATATTTGCACACGTGCTTGTCGTTTCTGTGCAGTTAAAACAGGTCTTCCAACCGAGTTGGATTTGGCCGAACCAGAACGTGTAGCAGAAGCATCAGAACAAATGGGCTTGAAGCATGTTGTTGTAACTTCTGTAGCTCGTGATGATTTAGCTGATGGAGGAGCAAGTATCTTTGCAGCTACGATCAAGGCAATTCGTAAACGACTTCCTCTTGCTACAATCGAAGTTCTAATTCCTGACTTTATGGGCAACTGGGATGCATTGAAATTGGTTATGGATGCGCGCCCTGATGTATTAAATCATAATATTGAAGCGGTACGTCGCTTATCGGATCGTGTACGTGCTCGTGCTAAATATGATCGTACGTTAGAGTTATTGCGTCGTGCAAAAGAGATGCAACCAACTATTCCAACCAAATCAAGCTTGATGATTGGTGTTGGTGAAGAGATTGAAGATATTTTAGAAACGATGGATGACTTGCGTGCGGTTGACGTTAATATCATGACGATTGGACAATACCTGCAACCAACGAAAAAACATATTGCTGTAACCAAGTACTATCATCCAGACGAATTCCGTATGATGAAAGACGAAGGAATGAAGCGTGGTTTTAGTCACGTAGAATCAGGTCCATTGGTACGTAGCTCTTATCACGCACACGAGCAGGCGAATGCAGCAAAGGATACGATTGCGGCGGCTAATGCATAATTGATAATAGATTAGACATACAATAACACGTTTCCTACAAACACCTCCATTTAATGGGAAAGCACCCTCATACCATAAGCTTTATGGCAAAGGGTGCTTTGTTGTCTCTTAGCGTGTCCTACTCTGTGTCTTGTTCATCATGCTTTTGGTTTTTTCGTAATCGGTCATGCCCCCAAAGCTTTTTACAAGACGATCTACTGTTTGAGCATGAGTTGTCCCACTGGTGCTTTGTGTACTCGCTGTTTTTGCTGAGGAGTTCGCTACGTGAGACAGTTCCTTGGTCATATTTTGATCGTTGGTTAAATAGACCTTGTAATAGCGTGGGGAAATGGACAAAGCGCTGTTACGAGCTTTTACCGTAGCAGAGTGGTCGTCCTTATCAGATGTTTTTACACCAACAAAAATCTCTTCATCCGTTACTAAAACGGTAGCATTATCGATACCTGGAACACTACAAACTACTTGTCCTACTGCTTGTGCCAATGCATCACGGTCAATATAGACGCGAGGTGTTTTTTCATATCCGCGCAGTTGATTCCGTTGTACAACAGCATATCCTGTTGTATTTGCATTTTGGCCATAGGAGGTGTTATAGGTGCTATATATACTTGGAGCACCTGTCCTATTCATTGCATTGTAATACGGATAAGACTGCGTACTGTTAGGGCTGCCGTATGCGTTGTAAATGCCTACCCCGTTCATTCGATAGCTTTGTCCATAGCTTTCATTGGAATATAGGCTGGCTCCTTTGGTTAGAGTTCGCCCAGAATAGGGATAACCACTGCTGCTGTAGGCATTTGAGTTATACATAGAGCTGGGAGCAGTTGTTCCATATGGAGTTGCTCGATAAGCAGAAGTTCTCCCGTTTCTTAGGTAATCATTGTAATTAGGCTCACTGCCATAGAAAAAAGTGGGACGCCCAGCATTGTTACGATATCCGAACCCTTCGTAATCATAGTTATTTGTGCTTGTACCATAATTCATACGGTTCGTGTATGCAGAGGTGGAATAGGATTTCGTCTGAGCTGTTCCGCCACCGGGGGTGGTTCCACAAGCAGATGTAAGTAATGCTAAGCTGGCTACAGTAGCAAAAATCCATTTCTTTTGCATAGATGGACACCTCCTGAGAATAGGTTGCCCTCTTTAAGGATATGTTTTTCCGTAAAAAATGTGGTAAGATTGGAGAAGATGGTCATGTTTGAGGTTTAAGAAGAGGAGGAAGTACTCTTGATTCGCTTGCAAGCAGGTGTTTATGAATTACTGGAAGAAAATCGTGATGGCTGGAATCTGGAGGTCTGTAAAGAACGCTACAGCGATGTATTGGATAAATACGATTACATCGTAGGTGACTGGGGCTATGGCCAGCTTCGTTTACGCGGATTCTTTGAGAATACGAATCGTAAAGTGCCTTTTGAGCAAAAAATTGCTGCATTAGACGAGTATCTTCAGGAATATTGCAATTTTGGCTGTGCTTATTTTGTTCTAAAGCGCACCAAACGTCTGAATGAATCTGAGCTAGAAGACGAGACAGACCAAACATTGATTGATTTGGAAAGCCTAGATAAAGAATCATCTTCTCAAGCGACCCAAACTCCTACCCGACCTCGAAATTATGAACGTCCCTTTAAACGTCGATCGGACAAGAATGATAAGCCATCTCGTTTTCCTCGACAAGATCGGGAGCGTCCGAATAAAGAGGGGAAAGATGGGAAGGATCGAGGAAATCCGAAAGCACATCGCACCGAACAAATAACCAAAGAGAAGCGTGCGAACAATCAAGCTTCAAGAGGACCACGGGTCAAACCAACGGCTACACCTACTAAAAAAGTCATTCAAACTGAAAAATAACGATACAACAACAAACACCTGATGAAAGTAAATGCTGCTTTCGTCAGGTGTTTTTGATTAGCTACACAGATTCATACCCATACCCATATCCATACCCATCTTCTCCATATATGGGAGCATCTGTGCGACGATACATGTAAGGGAAGGCTGGGTCATGTGGTGAAAAGGGTGGATAAAAAAACAGTGGAAATGTCCCGGAATAAGGGTGGTAGCGGTGATGACCACCATGATGATGGTGAGGGAAGTGATGATGATGACTATCATGATGAGGATGGTGATGATGATGGTGTCTACCATGATGATCATGGCTATCATGATGACCATGGCCGCCTCTTTGTACAGGAACGATTTCATACGGAGAATACGTAGGAGCTAAATAAGGTGTGTAAGGATTATAAACGGGTGTATAGTGGTGGGGATAAGAAGTTTGATGGTAAGGGTCAATTCCTTCGTTATATCCTGTATGCTGAATCTGATCTCTATCCTCAGGCTCTTGGGGAGAAAGAGGTTGGATTGACTGGCTTTCGTATTGACTTTCCATAATCGACGGTACACTCCTCACATTTTCTGTTTTTGTATTTATGGGAGCAGTATACGGGGCAAATAGGCATTTGGCGTATGTCCATGTGTAAAATGGGCACAAATGACAAAGAAAAAAGCCCCCTGCAATGCAGAGGACCCAGTAAAGATTAACCAATTACTCGAACTAAAAACTCCTTTAATTCTTCCGCTTCCGATTCAGTGATTTGAAAGGCATACTCTAAGTACCCTTCTTCCTCTAAATCATCTGTTCCGATAATCGCGCTACGACCGTTTTGAATATTGACAACTAACTTTTTTCCATAAAAACGACTTGTTTTGATAATCGCCAGATCAAAACGAGTGGATTCGCCCATAAAGCTGACAAAGCGAGTAGTAGTCTCTTCCGTTTCATCATACAGATAAAAAGGCTCGTGGGACATAAGATTACCCTACTTCCATACCAAGTTTGGTTTATGATCTAAACTGTGCCTAGCCTCTACAAAACGTACTGTTCTAGTCTTTGCTCTCATGACTAGGGAATGTGTCTTAGCTATATTATTACTTAGAAACTTAACCCCTTGCAATAGTTCTCCGTCTGATACTCCAGTTGCGGCAAAAATAGCATCATCTCCAGATACTAAGTCATTAATTGTCAGGAGTTGCTCAGGATCAAGTAGTCCCATTTGACGGCAACGTTCTCGTTCTTCATCATTTTGTGGTTTTAGTCGTGCCTGCATATCTCCGCCTAAGCATTTGATAGCAGCTGCACTAATGACGCCCTCAGGAGCACCGCCGATGCCTACAAACAAATCAATTCCGGATTCTTCTGGCATAGAAGCAGCAATAGCAGCACCCACGTCACCATCTCCAAACAGTTTGACACGGGCCCCAGTTTCTAGAATCCCGTCTATGATTTCTTGATGGCGCTCCCGTTCTTGAACGATCACGGTTACTTCTTCTATGCGTTTTTGATTTGCTTTTGCCACGGTTTCAATCATTTTTTCGATCGGATCATCTAGATTGATTAAACCGGCTGCAGCAGGTCCTACTACCAATTTTTGCATGTACATATCTGGTGCATGTAACATAGTGCCACGATCTCCAATTGCAAGTACAGCCATGGCGTTATTGTGACCTTTAGCAAGAATAGTTGTTCCTTCCAAAGGATCTACGGCTACGTCAACCTCTGGAGAATCCTCTGATTGATTACCTAGTTTCTCTCCAATATATAGCATCGGTGCTTCATCAAGCTCTCCTTCACCGATGACAACCGTACCGCGAATGGAAATTGTATCAAATACGGCGCGCATAGCTGATGTTGCAGCATCGTCAGCTTCATTTTTTTTGCCACGCCCCATCCAGCGTGCAGAAGAGAGCGCTGCTGCCTCAGTAACACGAACAACCTCTAACGCTAATTCTCTTTCCATCTGATCCTCCTGTTACAATCATTGTTATCGTTTTCCCTACAACGTGCTTTATCGACTTCATTTTATCACAACATCAGAAAAACAACAGGTGTTCTCCAGATGAAAAGCGAAAGAAATGTTTGGATAGAGAAGATAATGTACGGAAATCACCCTGATCTGTTAGATAAGTTATTTCATTCAGTATTTTTGTTATAATGGGACATGGAAATGAGGTGAGTTTGTTGACGGAAGACCTTGGGATGAGCTTACTTGTATTAATGATGGTCGTATTCACGTTTTTTGGAATTGTAATTTGGACAAAACTTGCTTCTAAAAAACGCAAAAAATAGATAATTAAGCGGGGGAAGACAACATGTATGATGTAAATACAGCAAAAGTAGAGCAAGTGCTTACTTATATGGAGCGCATGCTGACGCTCTTATCTCAAAATATGACTTATTCTGATGAAGAACTGGCTTGTGATCAAATTAAGCAGTTAGCAATCGAACGTGCTCTGCATATATGTATAGAAGGGATTGCAGATGTAGGAAACGCTCTCATAGACGGATTTATCATGCGTGATCCTGGTAGCTATACAGATATCGTTGAAATTCTTCGAGACGAAACAGTTCTCACAAACGAGCAAGCCACTGTTCTACATCGTGTTATGGAATTTCGTAAACCACTTGTTACCTATTCAGAAATTCCTGTATTGGAAATGAGTGCGTTAGTTAGAGAGGCTTTACCTATTTTAACAACATTTGCACTTTCCGTACGGTCATACATTCAAAAGGAATTATTTTAGTAATAAACAGGGCTAATAGGCTACTAACAAAAGTGGATTTTTTAAACAAAAACCTTTCATTAGTTTACTAATGTTATTCCTTACTGTAGAATAGGAGAGAAAGGACGGTGATTGTTATGTCAAAGGAGCAGACTTCCACACGTGATCAAATTCTGCATATGTTAAAAGTTAAAGGTTCGCTTTCAGTTAGCGATATTGCGTTGGATTTGGGCATCACGGAGATGGCAGTACGTCGCCATTTGAACACGTTGGAGCGTGACAATCTGATCAAGTCCTCGCTGGTACGTCAAGCGATGGGCCGTCCGACTAATGTATACTCCTTATCACAGCAAGCGGATGAACTATTTCCGCGTAACTATCATGATCTTACGCTAGACTTCCTTCAGGATTTAGTTGATATAGACGGAGCGGACAAGGTAGCAACCTTGTTTCGTAGACGAGAAGATCGACTCGAAGAAACGTATCGCCCCTATATTCAAGGCGAATTGGAAGAAAAGGTAGCTGCATTAGCGGATATACAAAATCAGAAGGGCTACATGGTGGAATGGGGTAGAGAAGAGGAGACAGGGGACTATTTTATTAAAGAGTTTAACTGTCCGATCTCTCAGGTAGCTCGCCAGTTTAATCAGGCATGTAGTTGTGAACTGTCATTATTTAAACGCGTATTAGGCACAGAGGTAGAGCAAGCCTCCTGTATGGCCAAAGGTGGAGACAAATGCCTGTACAAAATTAAACAAAAGGCTGAATAAAGAGCTAACAAACCACTCATCTGCGGGTGGTTTTTTGTTTTATACAATATGATGTCATTTGTCATGCCCAAACCGAACAAGTACAATAGAGACAGGCTATCAGAAGGGAGAGACCACATGAAAACATATAAAGGATATCTGCTTGATTTAGATGGGACCATCTATCATGGGAACCGCGTTATACCTGAAGCTATCACTTTCATTACATATCTTCAGGAAACAAAAACTCCCTATTTATATGTGACAAACAATTCATCAACCACCCCTGAAAAGGTGGCAGAACGACTAAGCAACATGGGCTTACCTACCACAGCCGATCAGGTTTATACAACTAGTATGGCTACAGCAAAATATTTGACTGAACAAAAGGGACAGCACAAAACGTATTTTGCTTTAGGCGAAGAGGGCCTATTTACAGCCATGGAGGAGGCAGGATTCACGTTTACACAAGAAAATCCCTCCTATGTAATCATCGGTATTGACCGTAGCGTAACCTATGAAAAATTGACAACAGCCATGCGTGCAATTCGAAATGGAGCCACATTTATTGCTACCAATGCAGATCCTGCTCTACCAACAGAACACGGTTTAATGCCTGGAAATGGAGCATTAGTAGCTGCTGTAGCGACTGCATCAGCACAGCGCCCCACCATTATTGGTAAGCCAGAATCAATTATTATCAAATATGCATTAGAGAAACTCGGAACTAAACCAGAGGAGACCATCATTGTGGGGGATAACCTACACACAGATATCCAAGCGGGCATCAATAGTAGTATTGACACCCTGCTTGTACTCTCAGGATATTCCACGTTGGAAGATGCAGATAAACATGATGAGCCACCTACGTATGTAGAGCAAAGTCTACTTACTTGGATGGATAAGATACGCCCTGGGCTTTAAGCTCTTCTTCTTCCTGATGACGCTGTCGGTGGGCCAATCTGCTGGATGCAGCTGCTGCAATTGCGCCTACCAGATCGTCTAAAAAGGTATGTACACCATTCTTTTTATCGTTTAGTTTTTCTAATACACCGTACTTCAGCTTGTCGGCGTATCCATAGTTGGTAAATCCAATGCTTCCGTAAAGATTTACAATCGCGAGCGACATGACCTCGTCTACTCCAAAGAGCGATTCATCAGTTGCAAGCATCTCCTGCAAAGGGGATAGTAGCTTGTTTTGTTCAGCTAGTATGTCTAGCTGAATGCCTGTTAATAGGGCATTCTGTACTTCACGCTTTTGAAGGACGGCATGTATGCTTTCAAGACATTGTTCCATCTGTAGGTTTGGAATATATTTTTCTTGGAGAAACATGACGATCTCTCCAATATCTTCAAGTCGTACTCCTCGCTCTTGCAAAAGCTCAAGTGCTTTCGAGTATACTTGTTCACTCCAAACATGCTGCTGTTGATTCAACAAATAATCGCCTCTTTCTAAGAGAGATATAGGTAGTATTTGTCTTTTTTAGAAAGGCTATGCACTCACCTATGCCCATGATATGTCATAAGCTATTTCAACAGAATCAGGGCCAGGAGGTTTAGATAATGGAAGAACTATTGGGCAAGTTTTGTGAGGAGTATTCTTTTGTTGATGCAGAGTGGAAAGAGGAGAATGGACGCAAGCTGTTGTATACGGACCGAGGATTACATTACATCCATACTTGTCCACCATCTTATCGGGCAAAGAGTTTATTAGTGGAGAAGACAATTGAAGCGATCCATAAAAATTGTGATCTGAAAGTCTTACCCATTTGCAAAGCAAATGATGATAATTATCATGTGAAAGATGGAGAAGTCCTGTATTATTTACAGGAAGGCATGAGGGAGACAACGTGGGAACGCCATTATTTTAATCTGGGTAAGTCACTGGCGGAGTTTCATCAGGCGACGCGCTCGCTTTCATGGGATAAGCTTTATTTACCGTATCGTTCTTTAGGTACGTGGCCGGAGATGTGGGGAAAAAAGTGTAAAACCTATGAGAGTCTACTCGATAGTTTGGAAAAATCGGATTCATTTAACCCTTTTGAGGTTTATTTATTTACGATGTTTACGTATATACAGGTATCTGCAACGACCGCTATTGATTATTTGAATGGGAATGGTTACAAGCGGTTGACGAATGGTTTGAGTAAACAAGGAAAGATTGCCTTTCAGAATTTTCAAGATGGTCATATAATGTTTCATGAAAGTGGAAAAAGATACATTGCGGGACAATATAGCTGGGTGCTGGATATGCGTACGCGTGATATTGGGCAAGGTATTAAATGGATTGTTCGCAGAAATGGATGGCAAGCAGATAAAGTAATAGAGTTCCTAGTGGGTTATCAATGTATAGCACAGCTTTGCCCAGAGGAGTATTCCTTTATTTTTGCTATGTTGCTGTATCCCTCTCGCTTTTTAAAAACAGTGGAGCTATATAGTCTCATGTCTGATGAGGATCGAGAAAGGGCGGGGGAGGATTGGCAAGCCCCACTTGATGAAGAGCTTGCCACAATGGAACAAGTACTTGGGCAATATCCAGAAGCAATTCGTCAGTACTTCGGCGTTGAAATTCCCGAAATACATTGGCTATGGAGGTTACCTGAAGATGACGACAAAACCATTTGTATATGTGACACGGAAAGTAGCGAAGGAAGCTATGAACCTTTTAGCGACTATAGCGACTGTTGAGGTATGGGATCAGGAATATCCTGTCCCTCGCGACATTTTATTAGAAAAAGCGAAACGCTCGGACGGCTTATATGTCATGCTGTCCGACCGGATCGACCGTGAACTAATTGATGCTGCCCCCCATTTAAAAGTGGTATCTACACTTGCTGTTGGGTATGACAATATTGATGTAGAGGCTTGCAAAAAAAGAGGCATTGTCGTAACAAATACACCAGATGTTTTAACGGATGCTACTGCTGATCTGGCCTTTGGTCTGTTAATGGCGGCTGGGAGACGCTTTGTAGAAGCGAACAGGGTACTGATGAATGGAGAGTGGAAAACATGGAGTCCTTATTTCATGGCTGGTCAGCGCATTCATGGTGCAACGATTGGAATCATTGGAATGGGACGAATTGGTGAAGCGGTTGCCAAAAGGGCGAGCGGGTTTGATATGCGTATTTTATACCATAACCGGAGTCGCAAAGTAGAGGCGGAAGAGACCTATGGGGCTACATATTGCTCTTTACCAGATTTGTTGTGTGAATCTGATTATGTGGTGTTGTTAACACCATTGACAGAGGAAACGAAAGGTTTAATGGGAGCAGAGCAATTTGCAATGATGAAGTCTACAGCGGTCTTTATTAATGCTTCACGTGGAGCTACGGTAGATGAAGTGGCCCTATATCAAGCATTGAAACAGGAAACCATTTGGGCAGCCGGTTTAGATGTCTTCCAACAGGAGCCGATTCCAACAGATCATCCTCTCTTATCACTTCCAAATGTAGTAGCTCTCCCCCATATTGGTAGTGCTACTTATGAAACTCGAGATCGTATGGCGATGCTTGTCGCTCAAAATCTAGTAGCTGTACTTTCAGGAGACGAGGCGGTTACTCCTGTATGAGTCAACCCCTGTTGATGTTTTTGGTCTGTTTCATCTTTGTATTGATAGTGTTGCTAGTCGTGATTAGTGTGTATATTGGTCAAAAATTACTACATCCAAGGCGCAAGCCTATCACCAATTATCCAGAGGATTACGGTTTATCTGTATATGACTGTATTTCATTTCCAAGTCGTGATCAGTTAAAAATGAAGGGCTGGTATTTTTCTGCCGCTAAACACCAAGAAGCGCATTTGAAACAAATGGATGAGGGAGCAGACATGGCTACACAGGAGAGCCAACATGTACAACCGCTCAAGCATGCTACCATTATTGTTGCTCATGGCTACAGACAGAATCGCTTAGAACAGCATTTACCGGCATTGACACTTGCTAAATCCTTTGTGGAGGCCGGCTATGATGCCATACTTTTTGATTTTCGTAATGCTGGGGAGTCAGAAGGAAGCTTGACTACAATTGGCTTATATGAACAGAAGGATTTGTTAGGAGCAATTGATTTCGCCAAAAAACGAGCTCCAGGTCATTCTATCGGTTTGATTGGTTTTTCTATGGGAGCAGCTACCTCTCTTATGGTTGCAGGAGAAGATGAACGTGTGAATGCGGTTGTTGCGGATTGTTCCTTTGCTTTGTTATCTGATTATCTTTCTAACAATTTGCCAATATGGACAAGACTTCCTTCATTTCCGTTTACATCGATTATCTTAACCGTGATTCCCATTCTGGTGGGGGCAAGCCCAAAGCAGGTAAAGCCCATCGAGGCCGTCAAACGATACGGTTCTAGACCGTTGCTCCTAATCCATGGTAGAGAGGATAAGACAATTCCTTATAAGGAAAGTGAAAAATTATATGAAGCAGCCATGCACCCCGAAGCAGAATTGTGGCTAGTACCAGAAGCCGATCATGTACGGTGTTATACAAGAGATAGGGAGTTATATTCTCGGCGAGTATTACAGTTTTTTGATCGCTATGTAGGGGAAAGTCCGAATAAGTAAAATCGGACTTTTCCTATATGTTAATCCGGTTTTAAACAAAAAAAGCATTCAAGGCATAGGCGCATGAATGCTTTCAATCGTATAATAATCTTAAAATACTTGTTGAACTTCTACAACACCAGGTACTTCTTCAACTAATGCGCGTTCAATACCGGCTTTTAGGGTGATGGTAGAAGAAGGGCAGCTACCGCAAGCACCCATCAAACGTAGTTTAACGATGCCATCTTCAACGTCAACAAGCTCAACGTCACCGCCATCGCGTTGAAGGTACGGACGAAGCTTTTCTAGTACTTCTTGTACTTGTTCTTTCATGGATAATCACTCCTTTTCAACTCCATTCTATTATAATCTCCCTACTTACGAAAATCCATGAGTTTCTATACTTATTATCATTCTTTTATCAAAAATAGGTGGGAAATGGACTATTGCTACTGATTCATAAGAAAGGTCCATCCTGTGTGGACAATGTTAAGATAAATGCAAAAAGTTAGCTAAAAGCATGGTATACTAATGGCGTTCCTACTTGTACTTATACATTCCTGCATATAAACATTGGATCGGAGGAAGATCTACGTGAAGGTTTATCGCAACATAAAGGAATTAATTGGAAATACACCTATCGTTGAACTGACGCAATTTGCTTTACCTGAGGGGGTTCGTCTGTTTGCCAAACTGGAGTCCTATAATCCAGGGGGTAGTGTAAAAGATCGTCTCGGAGTAGAATTAATACGAGATGCAGAGGAACGCGGTCTATTGCAACCTGGTGGGACCATTATTGAACCAACAGCAGGTAACACAGGGGTTGGCGTAGCACTTGCCGCAGTTAATACTTCTTATCGTGTGATCTTTTGCGTACCTGAAAAGTTTTCGATGGAAAAGCAAGAGCTTATGCGCGCTTTGGGGGCGGAAGTGGTAAATACGCCAACGGAATTAGGAATTAAAGGAGCAATAGCTAAGGCAAAAGAATTAGCTGAGACGATTCCAGGAGCTTTTGTGCCACAACAATTTGCCAACCCAGCTAACCCAGAAGCTCATTATAAAACAACAGGCCCCGAAATTTGGGATCAAATGGATGGTCAGGTGCATACCTTTGTGGCAGGTGCAGGTTCTGGTGGTACCTTTATGGGAGTGGCACGTTATCTAAAAGAACAGCGTGCATCTATAAGAACTGTTATTGTTGAACCAGAGGGCTCTATCTTAAATGGAGGAGAATCTGGCCCACATAAAACAGAGGGTATCGGTATGGAGTTTATCCCAGGCTTTATGGATACTTCCTATTTTGATGCCATATATACAGTTTTGGACGAGGAAGCCTTCTCTCTTGTAAAAGAATTGGCAGGTAAAGAAGGTATTTTGGCTGGTAGCTCAGCGGGTGCAGCTTTACATGCGGCTCTTAAGGAAGCAGAAAAATCTGCTCCAGGAACGAATATTGTTGTGCTATTTGCAGATAGTAGTGAGCGTTATCTATCGAAACAAATCTATCAGGGGGGTCTATAACATGAAAATGAAAACTCGATTAATTCACGGTGGTATTGAGGGGGATATTCATACAGGAGCAGTATCTACACCGATTTATCAGGTGAGTACCTATAAACAAGAAGGAATTGGCGTTCATAAAGGCTATGAATATTCTCGTACAGGTAATCCGACACGCCATGCATTAGAAACCTACATGGCTGATATAGAAGGTGGGGCCCGAGGATTAGCGTTTGGTTCGGGGATGGCAGCTCTATCCACCATTTTATCCTTATGCAGTCAAGGTGATCATCTGGTTGTGGGAGATGATGTCTACGGTGGTACTTATCGCGTTATTACTCGCGTATTCTCTAAATTGGGCTTGGAAGCTACTTATGTAGATACGACTGATCTTGCTGCTGTTGAAAAAGCATTACGTCCAAATACTCGAATGATTATTATGGAAACACCTACAAACCCATTGCTAAACGTATCAGATGTAAGAGCGGTAGCTGCGATTGCGAAATCGAAAGGAGTTCTACTTGTAGTAGATAATACGTTTATGACTCCTTATTGGCAGAATCCATTAGACTTAGGTGCCGATATTGTTTTCCATAGCGCAACTAAATATTTAGGCGGGCATAGTGACGTGGTAGCTGGTATCGTTGTTACTAAAGAAGCTGAGCTTGGCGAACAACTGCACTTCCAGCAAAATGCTATTGGGGCTATTTTAGGTCCTCAGGATTCATGGTTGTTGTTACGTGGAGCTAAGACTTTGGGAATCCGTATGGAGGAACATGAGAAGAACGCTAATCAATTGGCTCACTGGTTACAAGAACAAGCTTCGATCAGCCGTGTGCTTTATCCAGGTCTTGCTTCCCATCCAGGACATGAGCAGATGAAAAAACAAGCACGTGGTTTTGGTGGTATGATTTCTTTTGATGTGGGTAGCGATAGCCGGGCAGAAGAAGTCCTATCTAAATTGAAATATTTCACTCTAGCTGAATCTTTAGGGGCAGTAGAAAGCTTGATCGGATTACCTGCTCGCATGACGCATGCTTCGATCCCTGCTGAACGACGTGCAGAGCTAGGGATAACAGATGGATTACTCCGTATTTCTGTAGGTATTGAGGATGTAGAGGATTTAATGGAAGATCTGGAACAAGCTTTATCATAAAAATCCATATTTGTAAGTGTGGAAATCAAAGAAGCCAACCCAAACAGCGAAAAATGTTGGGTTGGCTTCTTTAGCATATACAGCTTTCTTAGTTTGGATAGATGCATGTATTTTACCTGTTAGAGATACTCTAAATCAATCAGATGAATACAAGAAGCTATCTATTACATCTGTCGTCTATTCTTTTATGAACATCGAAATGTTATTTTTTGAGAAAGATTAGAATGTTCAATCGACATAGACGGTTGTAAACCAAAAACAATATAATGAAGACAAATAGGGAAGCGGAGGGATTCAAATGAAAGTAGAAATTTTGGTATATGGAACGGAGCAACTATGCGCAAGCTGTGTGAATCTACCTTCAGCCAAAGAAACGGCAGCTTGGCTAGAAGCAGCTGCTGGAAAAAAGTTTGTACAAGAGCAATTTGTCGTACGTTACTGTGATTTTTTACATCCCACGACAGAAGTAGATCGTTTATGGGCTAAACGTATCGAAGAAGAAGATTTGTGGTATCCACTTGTCGTAATTTCCGGGGAAATTGTCGGAGAAGGAAATCCAAAGTTAAAACAGGTGTATGAAGCTTTAGAAAAAGCAGGTGTTCAACCAATCGAACGCGTTTAGAAAATGGAAAAAATAAGGTGTAACCTTTTTGTAAAGACTTCACCGCAGGGTAACCGTTATGATAAAGGTGCAATCATAACAGAAAGAGAAGATGATGAATGAAAAACCATAAATGGATGGGGCTTTTAACCCTTGGCCTTTTACTTGTCACCGGATGTAGTGATTCGACGTTAACAAATCCCTCGATACTATCGAATGTTGGTGCAGAAGAGACAAAATTAGAAGTTTCGAACGAAATACCCAATGGGGCTCCAAAGCTAGAGCAACAGGAGAAGTCTCAACCTACAAGCCAAACTTCATCTACTGTGAAACAGACGGGTATGGAGAAACAATGGGATAAAGATAAAGATATAATGCCAAGTAACCCTAGTAAAGTGATTGGTATGACAATAGAGCAATTATTTGCGGAAAAAGGTGAAGGCAAAAAGGAATACGGTTATAATGCAGACGGAAAATTCCTATCTGCTATTGAATACAAGGAAACGTGGTTTCAATGGAATGAACCGGCGAGAGCTCAATATATTATAAACAATAACAAAGTAATGCAAATTACATTAACGTATGAAAAGAATACAAAGATGCATGATCTAATCAAACAGATATCCAGTCTTTTAGGAGAGGGCGAACAACGTAAAGAGATAGGTGCTCCTTCTTCGTACTCTGCCCATTGGAAAACAGAAACGGCAATATTTGACCTACAGTATTTTGACACCTATACGGAGATTTACATCTTTCCTAAGCGTTAAAGATATAACAAAAGAAATAGTAGAACAGGAAACCTACCTTGCCCGTCTAATGAGGGAAAAGAGTAGGTTTTTTAGTATTGCATTTTTCTTTGTTGCTTGGACAATCATGTTACGTTTGGAATCACTTGAGTGTTGGTCTATTCATAATCTGATGATACCAAGGTTGAAAAAGGATGATGAGAATGGCTAACAGAAAGCTGATAGGGATCTTAACATGGAGAGAAGGAACGACGTTTAAAGAACCAAAATACTTTCGGAATTTGATCAATCAGGGGAAGGAGCTAGGGGCATCGGTATTTTTATTTTCGCATCGTGATGTATTCGTCAAGCAACGGCGAGTCAGAGGGTATGTACCAGATAAACAAGGAGGCTGGAGGAGCAAGTGGTTTAGATGGCCAGAAGTAGTCATAGATCGTTGCCGAACTAGGCAACCAGGATACTTATCCTTTCGGCGTAAAAAACATTTTTTGTATGCAAATAGTGTTTTTTCTAATAAATGGAATATAACAGAATATTTATGGACAGACAAAACCATGAGGAAATGGATGCCACGAACTGAATTTTATTCAGAAAAAGCCTTACAGGCTTATATAGAGGATTTTCCGATTGTTTATGTAAAGCCAGGCAACGGTACAGGTGGACGTAGTGTTCTCAAAATTTCAAAGATAAAAGGTGGCTTTTTGCTGATTGGGCGGAATAAGAATCTTCAGCATAAAACATGGCAAGTCACATCTAGGGATGCTATGGTCCAACGGGTCAATCTTTGGGTAGATCAGGAACTGATTCGAAATGGTCATTTTATGGTTCAACAAGGTCTTGATTTAGAATTGCTACCCGACAGACCAAGTGATACACGCTTATTAATTCAAAAAGATCAACAAGGAAAATGGAGTATTACTGGGTTAGGAGTAAGGGTTGGAGTATTGAACAGTGCTACCTCTAACTTGCATAACGGTGGTAGGGCTACTGACTTTACCATTTTCATGAACAACAGATTTGGTGAAGTCAAAAGTAAAAGGATTTTACATGAATGTCATGAACTAGCTTATTATACCGTTCAGAAATTAGAGGAAAAGTATGGCCGAATGTTGGAATTTGGTTTAGATATCGGGATAGATACATCTGGTCAAATTTGGTTAATTGAGGTTAATCCAAAACCGGGGCGTGATATCTTTTTAGGGATGGGAAAAGCCAAATTATATACGAAGGCAGTCCGAAATCCCCTAGCTTATGCCATGTGGCTTGCTGAGACTCAGAAAAACAATTCTTAGAAATGATAAGGAAGGAATTACGTACACTAGGGTAATAACGAACTTTAAGAAGGCTAGAATTACGACGAGATGAATAATTAGCTAAAGATAGCTACGGGAGTCTACTTATTGTGAAACAGTGAGTGGAATCTGTAGCTTTTTTGGATTGTTATGATGACATAGGTAGCACAAACCTGCCTACTAGATAAACGATTATAAAGATAAAAATATTTTTAGAAGGAACATTATTATAGAATATATATTTGGTCCGAAATATATAATTTACTTATAAATATATAGGAAGAAAAACCCGTTTTTTTAAAACCAAGGCAGGAATTAATACGAAAAAAGTCGAATATCAAAGTGCTATTGATGCGATCTTTACTAGCCTTCAGAGTGTATAGAGTAAGTCTACTCTAGATAAAACAGATAGATTGAATGGTAATGAGGAGTATTTGGGTGGATTGATTACATCCACATTCGTAGGAAAAGGTGTAAGGGTAGGAGGTAGCTCATGTCTGACAGAGATTATTATTCCCCGCAACAATTGAAGAACACCGAGCGTCTTCGCACCATTGGAGAGCAGGAGAGTCAAATTGCTAATTTACAAAAAAGTATAGCTCAAATGGAAAAAAAGCTACAGGAACTAACACAGCAACATAAAAGAATCTTTGAAACCTTACAAAATCAAATTTTTGCAGGTAAACGACAAGAGAATGGCTCTTTTGTTCTAACCTTTTCGGAAGGCACAATTGCAGAGGATCTAGGAGTTACGACAAAGGATGTAGAGGGTAAAACCATTACCGAAATTTTTCATCCTGATATGGCTCCCTTTGTTCAGCAAAAATTTGAAGAAGCATTCTCTGGTTGTTGTGTATGGTATGAATTTGAGCAGAACAAACGCTTTTATATTACGCAAATCTCCCCCCTTTTGGAAGGCGATACGGTGACCGAGATTGTCGGCACAGTGTTAGATATTACGCAGTCAAAACGTGCGGAACAGAAAAAGAAACGGTATGATCAAAAGTTTAAAACCAGTTTATCGATTCTGCCTCACGTCCTGTTTTCCTTTGAAAAACGAGAAGATAGCCAAATTACCGTTACGTTATTTGAGGGGGCACTTACTAAGAGGTTTGGAGTAGGCATGAAAGAGGGCCCCTTAGAAGATGTAATGCTACCTGACATGGTAAAAATAATGAAAAGTCATGTGGAGCGTGCCTTTTTACAGGATACAGTTGATTTTCATATTTCACTTGATAACAGGCTGTATCATGGACATATGAAACCAGTAATCATTCAGAATTGTGATACGATCAATCAAAAAGTGACAGAAATAGTTGGTTTTTTGACCGATGTGACTGAACAAAAACAAGTAGAAGAAATGTTACACGTAGTGACTCAAGGGATTACCAACAAGATGGGGGAAGAGTTTTTTCACTATCTGAGTCGCACATTGATAGATGTCTTGGAATTAGATTATGCATTTATTGCAGTACTACATAAGGATAAACCAGGTCGTGCAGTTACGATATCCATAAGTGATAAGCAAGCTTATTTAGAGAACGTCGAGTACGATATTGCTCATACTCCTACTGAAGAGGTGATTAGAGCTGGAAAAAGCTGTGTCCTGGAAGGTATACAACAAGCATATCCGCTCGATCAATCTCTTCGTTTCTTTAAAGTGGAAGCCCAGATGGGACATCTTTTAAATGATTCTAATGGCAGTCCGATGGGAATTCTTGCCGTTATGAGTCGCAAACCAATCAAAAATCCAGGAATGATTGATTCCATGTTACATTTATTTGCGTCCAGAGCTTCTGCTGAGTTAGAACGCAAATTGGCGGAAGAGCAACTCATTAAAAATAATGCCATTTTGCGAGCTACACATGAATCGATGATGGATGGTATGCTAATTGTAAATGAATGGGATCAAATCGTGCATTACAATCGAAAATGCAAAGAAATGTGGAAGATACTTGAAAATGTGGAGCAACAAAATAATGCTAATCATTGGCTAATGTACATGTTGTCACAAATTAAAAATAATCATCAGGCGACTGTACTTTTTGATCTTACTCAAGTGAACAAGCTACAATCTGACACAGTGGAGATTAGTTTCCATGATGGACGAGTCTACGAGGTCTATTCGGGACCGATTGATTCATCTCAGCAACATTATTATGGAAGAATTTGGATTTTTAAAGATATGACAGATCGCAAAAAACACGAAGAAATGATGAGCCAACAGCTATTTTATGATTCGTTGACAGGGCTGCCAAATCGGGTATTGTTTGATGATCGTCTACTCTTGGCTATTTCTCAAGCAAAGCGTACAGAAAGTATGCTAGCTGTGGTCATTTTAGATTTGGATTGTTTTAAGGTATTTAATGATACATTGGGGCATGCCGCAGGAGATCAGCTACTGCAATTAGTCGCCGCTCGTTTGGCTGATCATATGCGTGAGGGTGATACTGTTTGTCGCTTGGTAGGAGATGAGTTCCAATTCATCTTCCCGGATATATCTAGTCTTCAGGATGTAGCTCATCTTTCACAAGAGTTGCTAAACAAGATCGCACTACCCTTCGAGATGGAAGGCCAGGATTTAACTATGACTTGTAGTATTGGTATTAGCTTGTATCCAAATGACGGAACCACACAGCTAGAATTAGTGAAAAATGCCAAGGCAGCTTTATATCGATCGAAAGAAAAGGGCGGGAACATCTATCAATTGTATACGCCAGCTATGACGAAGAGTGCTTTCCAGAAGCTGACTCTCATGCAGGATTTACGCTATGCAATTGATCGTAATGAACTTTTTTTACAATACCAGCCTCGTTATGATTTAAGCTCAGGGGAACTAATTGGGATGGAGGCACTGGTGCGATGGGAGCATCCTAAGTTAGGACTGATCTCACCAGGTGATTTTATTCCGTTAGCTGAAGAGATGGGCTTCATTGTCACGTTGGATGAATATGTTCTAAAAGCAGCATGTATTCAAAATAAGAAATGGCAACAAGCCGGATTAAAGCCAGTACGAGTAGCTGTCAATATTTCTCCAGTTGAGTTCCAACAGCGTAACCTCGTTGCAACTATAGCCAAAGTTTTGCAAGATACCGGTCTTGCGCCCCAATATTTAGAGGTGGAGATTACGGAGGGTGTCACTATGCATAAGGTAGAGACGGCAATTACTACCTTGCATGAGCTTAAGGATTTAGGCATTCATTTATCTATTGATGATTTTGGGACTGGATACTCCTCGCTTAGCTACCTGAAAAAATTTCCAGTTGATACTCTTAAAATAGATCGTTCCTTTATTCGTGACATTACAGTTGATCCTGATGATGCAGAGATTGTTTCTTATATCATTGCGTTAGCTAGGAGTTTAAAACTGAATGTAATTGCTGAAGGGGTAGAGACAGAAGAGCAGAAGAGTTTCTTGACGGAAAAGAACTGCTATGAGATGCAGGGATTTTACTTTAGTCCGCCGCTACATACAAATGATTTCGCTAGTTTATTGGAGACTGTTAGTAAATAACGAATGCATATATTGGTAAAGGCCAAAAACCCGGTGAATTTGTATTATCCGGGTTTTCTTTTTTACTCCTCCAAGATACAATTTGACGATTTAATCTAATGTAATAGTATAAATATTTTGATATTATATAATGGACTTTAAAGATGCGGAAAGACAAACAACCGCTCTTTTAAAAAATCAGAACGGTCGTATATCCAAAATTCATTTTGTGAAGTTAACCTAAGTGGTTTTTATACATCCAAAGGACACCGCTTTTCATCACGCGCGGCATTTGACCCACAAGCGACATTTTGCCCATTACGCCAAATCCTTCTTTTTTGCCGAGAGAGCCTAATGTTCCTTTTAGTTTAATATCGGGCATTACAGTAGGATAACCTTCGCCCTTCATTTCACGTTTTAATACCATGGCGATTTGTTCTCCCTGCATCTCAGCAAGCTGAGCGCTTGGGGCATATGGCAAGCTCGCGCTATCGCCTACAACGTATACATTGGTATAGTCGGGAATTTGGTGATAAGGATTGAGGATTGCTCGTCCGCTATTATCATGGTCGATAGGAAGATTGCGTACGATGCGATTGGCTTGAATACCTGCTGTCCAGACAATAACATTGCTTTCCATAGGTTGATTGTTGTTATAAACAACACCATCCTCAACACAGGTTACATTGGCCATATTAATAAGTTCAACCTCATTTTTAATAAACCATTCGGAAGCATAATCCTGTAATTTTTTTGGGAAAGGGCTTAAAATGCTTGGTCCACGATCCATTAATCGAATGGTCAGATCCGGACGGCTTTCCCGTAATTCAGCAGCAATTTCCACACCGCTTAAACCACCACCGACAACGGTAACTGAACCGTATGGGTTAATATTATTGATCGCTGCATAAGCGCGACGAGTAGAGCCCAATGTTTGAATGGAATGTGTGTGTAGATCGGCTCCTGGAATATTATGATAACGATCCTCACAGCCCAATCCAAGAATGAGCCAATCGTATTCTAATTCTTCTTCATTTTCAAAATGGATCAAGCGCTCAGTTAGGTTGATGTCAATAACTTCTCCGTGTTTAATCTGTAAGCGTGGGTCGCTTGGAAAGGCCACTCGCACTTTGCTTTCTGGTTCCGTTCCGGCTGCTAACGCGTAGTATTCGGTTTTTAATCCGTGGAAAGGCATTCGATCTACTAGCGTTACCGTAACGTCTGTAGGCAAATCAGGGGTAAGTATGTGTTCGATGATGCGTAGGCCCCCATAGCCACCACCTAAGATAACTAGTCGTCTCATAGGAAGTCTTATCCTTTCTATGCCATATTTAAAACGGTTCCATTTTAGTTAATGGAAGTGCAACAGAAACTTTTAAACGAATAAGGAAAATGATATAATTTGAAGTCGTCCCCAATCATTATAACTCTACCGTCTGTTTAGGTCGAGTTCCAATATTCACATAACTGCAATAATTTTTGAATAGGAGGGACCCATGAAAGCTTTAGTGGAATTTTGTTCAAGTAATGTCATTTCCTATACCAAACCAGTCATGGAAGCGTTAGAAAATGATCCTGATTTGGATGTGGATGTGGTGGAATATGGCTGTTTAGGACATTGTGGCGAATGCTATATGCAGCCCTTTGCATTGGTTAATGGAGATTTCATTACAGCGGAAACGACAGATTCACTTTTGACATTAATTAAAGAAAAAATACAGGAATTTGTCCAAGAATGGCAATAATAGGGCGATGGATGTCAATTAAAAAGAAGAACGCTTGTTGAGAAGCCCACAGAGTGGTCAACTTCAATCAAGCGTTCTTTTTTATTAGTACTCTTTAATCACGTTATAGTGTGTGTCTCGTTCAACAGCAACTTTACCTGCACCTTTAATTAACCAGATTAGGTCTTCCTTGGTAATCCCTTGGTCAGATAAAGCACCGGCAGCATGGCTGATACGTTCTTCTACTAGGGTACCGTGAGCGTCAGAGGCACCGGCACGCAAGGCTAGCTGAGTTAATTGTGTACCGATATTAATAAAGTAGGCTTTAATATGATCTACATTATCTACCATGAGACGGCTAATCGCAATCGTCTTGAGATCGTCCATCGCAGAAGTACGGCGTCTAATACCTGCTGTAGCTTTCATTGGTTGGACCGCTAAAGGGATGAAAACCTGGAAACCATTTGTCTCATCCTGTAATTCTCGGATACGTGACATATGAATTAAACGCTCTTCTTTAGACTCAATGGAGCCGTATAGCATTGTACAAGGAGTTTGCATACCAAGTCCATGTGCTGTGCGATGTGCAAGTAACCAATCGTCTGTGCTTGCTTTATCAGGACTCATTTTAAGGCGATAGCGTTCGGTTAATATTTCGGCTCCGCCACCTGTCAAACTCTCAAGACCTGCATTCATCAATTCTTTTAGCACTTCTGTCATGCTGATTCCAGCGATACGACTAAAAAATTCGATTTCGGCTCCGGTATAAGCTTTGAGAGCTACATCCGGATATGCCTTCTTTAAGGTGCGAAGTGTCTCGACATAGTATTCAAAAGGAACATGGTGGTTATGACCACCAACGATGTGGAACTCACGAAGGCCATCGTTAAAACGAGTTCCTACATAGTGAAGTAATTCTTCTGAACTCATCGTGTAAGCGCCGTCTTGATCCTGATCGCGGCGGAAACCACAAAAGCGGCATTTAGCTTCACAAACATTGGTTGGATTAATGTACATATTTTGAACAAAGTAAACTTTATTTCCATTTATACGCTCATTCACCAAATTAGCAAGTTGAGCAATACTAAAAACGTCGTCTGATTCGTAAAGAGCCAGACCATCTTCTATGGTAAGACGCTCTCGATTTATGACTTTTTCAGCAATCGACGCTAGCGTTTTATCTTGCGTAGCTATTGTTAGCAAAGACATATTTTCAACTCCTGAATAGTTATATAATACGCAATCCAATAATCGTTCCATAAATTAAAGTATCTCTATTATAAGCTTCTTTGATAAATGCAACAACCTTCTAAGTTTTTACTGTGACAAGTTATAAACTTGACAAGAACACACAAAATTGTACAAAATATACAGAACAAATAGTGACTTTTGTTTGCAGAGGGTTTTATTCTAAAGTAAAATGTGAAATATAGCTACATGAGGGGGAGAGAAAATGCGGGAACAATTACTCGAAAAAATGGAACTCCTTCGCCAACAGATGGTAGAAATTGGGACTAAATATGGATTACATCACCCAGAGGTATTACGTTGTAGCCGGGAGATTGATTTGTTACACAACCAGCTTTTACAAATGGAAAAAGAAGTAACCTTCTACAATGAAAAGCCTTTTCACCTTCATATATTTGAGAATCGAACCCATTTCGCTTGAGGTTTTACACTATACACTTCGAGGACGGCGTATTATAGGCGTCGTCTTTTTTATTTTGTTTTCATTTTCGAAAATTCTTACTAATGGAAGTGCATCGTTACCTTGTTGCCTTATATAATTCTTTGTATACTTAAAGGAAGCTGTTTTATAATAAACAAACAGCATTTTATAATTGTTGATCGAGGAGGGAATGGCATGATCAACTTCACACCTCAAGCAAGCGCTAAAATTCGTGAATTGCTGGAAGCGGAGAATAATCCTAATATCTTGTTGCGTGTTGGCGTGAGAGAAGGCGGATGTAGCGGGTTTTCATATGGCATGGGAACGGATGAATCAACGAACGAGGGCGATCAGATTTTTACCTATGAGGGCTTTAAAGTAGCGGTTGATGCCGAGAGCTATAAATATATTGAAGGACTCGTAATTGATTATAAGGAATCCATGATGGGCGGCGGATTTACTATGGAGAATCCGAATGCTGTTGCTTCTTGTGGATGTGGTGCTTCATTCCGTACGCGTGATTACGAGGGAAAAGCTGAAAAATGCGAGTAAGCGCTTTGAACTAACAAGCAAGCTCCGCAATCAGAGAGAAGGCCTTCTTGCCTTGTGTAGGGGAATTCATACATGAGCGAGAGGCTTCTCTTTATTTTTAGCTACACAAAAGAATGGAACAAGTAAGTGGTTAATTGAATGAAAGAGGGAGGAGAAGACGTGGAAAGGATAGCCGTAATCTCTGATATTCATGGAAACATACCAGCATTGGAAGCGGTGCTAAAAGACATAGAGAAGCGTGGAATTCAAGAGATTTATTGCTTAGGAGATTTGGCTGGAAAAGGACCTGAACCAGAAAAAGCAGTCGACATGATTAAAGAAAAGTGTTCGGTTACAGTGCGTGGCAACTGGGATGACTTCATTGGAAATCCTACAGAGGATGAAGCGTTTCTTTGGCAACAACGTCGTTTAGGAGAAGATCGCATTCGTTATCTGAATACCCTGCCTTTTTCCTATGATTTTTGGATGGGTGGCAGATTGATTCGTTTGTTTCACGCTTCCGCAGATAGTGTCTTCCATCGTGTTCGGTTCACCTCACCATTGGAAGAGCGTCTAGCTATGTTCGAGAATACAGAAGCAACAGGAAATGGGGAACATACACCTGATGTGGTGATCTATGGAGATGTACATCATGCATTTATCCAAGGATTAAAAGCAAAGTCGTTATGCAATGTCGGAAGTGTTGGAAATCCTCTGGATATGACACAACCTTCTTATATGGTATTGGAGGGTGAATTACATAAGCAACAACCAAGCAGTTTCTCTATGTCAATCGTGCGTGTTCCTTATGATGTAGAAATAGCTATTCAAGTGGCGATTGATGAGGGGCTGCCAGATGCTGAACTAGCTGCTTATAAAAAAGAATTGCGTACTGGGCGTTACAGGGGATTACCGGATGAATAACAAAAGGACCCAAGAGAAGGTTTCTCTTTGGGTCCTTTTAAGCTGTACATAACTATTGTATACTCGGAAAAATCATCGGCGCCGTTTAATACTTCCAAACCCCTTTTTAACCTTTGGAGGAGAATTGGTACGTGGACGGTCAAACATGGAGGAGTCCTTTTTGGAAGACGAAGAGCCACCAAACCATGAACTACCTCCGCTGTCACTTTTAGAATCTCTAGTGATTTTACCCTTAGATTTAGTTGTGTCAGCGTCAGATTTCTTAAAAATACTATCGTCAGAGGAAGACGATTTTCCACTATTATCAGAAGAGCGGCGTAGGATAGAGCCCTTGCCTTCTGTAGTAATAGGAGCAAATGTCTTTTTCTCTTCTTTTGAGGGAGTATGGTAATCTGTCCCTGATTTATAGATATCCCGACTAGAATAACCACGATAGTTTCCTTGACCTTTGTATTTTATGGAATCAAACAGATCACCTAATACGGAGGCAAGGAAGTATCCTTCTAGGAAAGACATATTATAATTTTTTTGAACGAATTCCTTACTATCTACTTCAATTAAGGTATCGCTTGGCTTGGCTTCATCTTTTTGTAGATGATACCATTCATCGGAGTAGATAAGAAACATGTGGTCTAGATCTTCTTTAGAAATTTCCTTAGGCTGGCGCTTTTCAGCCAGCTCCTTGGCAACCTCAGGAACCGTTTTGTCCGTCGCGCGATAAATGCGCGATGATTCGGCCCCGTTTTTCGTAATCTTCTCTAGTGGATAGGATGACCCTACCGACTGATCGGCGCAACCAGTTAAAAGCCCGGCGACCAGAGAGAGGACGAGGGTTGTCTTTAAGAATTTTGACAATGCTTGCCACATGAGGCCTCCCCCCTACACTCCCCGGAGTACTTTCACATCAGCGGGGATGATAAATTCTCCTTCATACAACATAAAGCGTCCGTCTTGCCATTCGATACGAAGCAGCTTGCGATTGTCGGATTGGAATTCCCAGACATATTGCTCACCATCCGTAGAAAATGGTGTTTTTCCTTGTGCGGTCATTTTCCCATCATATTGCTCTTCTAAATGGTATTCAATATCATCTAATTCAATAATAGTTGGAACCTCATCAGGAGAGTCGAGTCGACCATCAATTGGAGTATACAATTCATAATTGGTTTTCTCACGTTCTTCAATTTTCAGATAACGTAGGGTGTTCCCATCCTGTAAGGTTAACATAATTGCGTTTCGTTTCGGATTGCGAGTACGTCCTACAACTTGGTAGGTAACGAACGAGACTTCCACAATATCGCCTGGTCCCACAGTTAAGATACTTTTTTCAACAAGGGGAGTCTCAGGCTTTTTTAGGATATTTTTGACACGTTGAAAAAAACTCATTTGCAATTCCTCCTACAGTAGGCAAGCGGCAATGATAAAGGCACCGGTAATATGGAGTGAGCCAGAAAAGAGCGCATGGGCTACTTTTCCTTCCTGTGTTCCTTTATTTAAGTCAAGACCTGCTATCTGGTATACACCAAATTGAACGATTTTTTCGAGAACAAATAATAACACAAAAGATACGACAGAAACGAGTAGTCCCTGAATTAAATCGTTAGATATAGATAATGATTGCGATAGTATATAGCCTTGAGCAAGCAATTTCATAATAAAGCGAGTTGAAACGGCTACATTTCCTCGCTTAATCTCTTCCATGTCCTTATATTTTGTGAATAGGGTACGATCCACATCAAGAGGCATAGCAAGAGAGCGCCTGAGGCAGTCCAGACGATCATTCGTAAAATATTCATGTCTCCGAGCATTCTAAACCTCCTTTATCATTTTGACGCATGATGCGCCTAATATCCAGTGAAAAAACGTGGAATAAGTAACAGAAAAAAGAAAGGGGGACCGCATAAAGCGGCTTACCCCCCGTATTTTTTTAGTAGCGCAGCTAGTTCATCTTCTACTGCTTTATCTTTATGCAATTGAGCAAATTCATCATCTAGCGAGGTTTGCTTTTTGTAAATTTCGCCACTTGCCTCAGCTTCAGCTTCTAGTTGGAGTGCACGATCTTCCATACGTTTGAGACCAGCCATTGCTGTATCACTGTTAAATCCAGCCATGCTCTTGTTGATATTTTTTTGAGCGTTTGCTGCATTCACACGAGCTACTAGTGTTTCACGTTTGTTTTTCAATTCAACTACTTGTTTACGCATTTCTTCTAACTTTAAGCGTAAGTTGTCAGCGGCTTCTTTATTTTTTGCATAGCTCGCTTTGTATTCTTCCATTTTTACAGTAGCTGATTTCTTCTCTTCTAATGCACGACGAGCAAGATCAATGTTTTGAGCTTGAGCGGCAATGTGTGCTTGCTCTTCACGCTTTTGAACCAATGCTTCTTGTTCTTCATAAAGCAACTTGAATTTTTTCTCAAGAGCGATTTGAGCAGCTACAGCTTTCTCAGCATCCTCTAAATCCTGCTGCATATCACGTAGATATTGGTCAGTCATTTTAATTGGGTCTTCCGCTTTTTCAATTAGAGCATACAAGTTAGACATAGTTAAATCACGTAAACGTTTAAAGAATGACACAAAGCATTCCTCCTTGTTAGTAGCAACATATTGGGTTAGGCCCCAGAGGCCCTAGCATTTCAGCGCTTATACTCTGTATTACGTCTGGAGACGAGAGAAGTTTCATTTAGTAAAAAAGAATTTGTTACTAATTTTCATGAAACCAGATAAGACGTTTACAAAAAGCTTCTACATGCTGTTCCTTTCTTATTTTACTCGAAATGGAAGGTAAAAAAGAAGTAAAAGAATAAGACGATAATAAAAAAAGGCACAAACTCAAATGAGTGTGCCTAATCCAAGTGAACCGAAGTTATGCTCTGCTCCTGCACGGGTACTATTTTCGAGCATCCACACTCTGTACAACTACATATATGTAAACAGAGCTGGGGAATGAAATCAGCATATCCGTTTGATTTTTTACTATCGTCAATGGAGACATACGGACTGTAATCCCCTTGATAATCGGATAGTTTCCCTTTGTCTTGAAAATAGCTACGGCAGTTGGGACAGCGTTCTAATAATTCCTGGAATCCATTGCAAATCGGACAAATGGAGTTGTTCATAACGCACCTCCTAGAAATAGAGTGTGCGAGCTTGCGAAACGTTATACAAAAAAACCCCTTCTCAATAAAGGGAAGGGGATAAAAGTTTGTGAATTAACAATGTTCTGTCTATATCGATAAGCGGTTTTTGAATCTGTTTACAAATTCATACTGGAGGAGTGTCCAGGTTGAAGCTTGGCATTAGGATTGATATAGGCAATCGCATTGTTAACAGCCGTAGGAGCTTCTCCAAAACCAACTGCAATCAGTTTTACTTTGCCCGGGTACGTAGCAATATCGCCTGCCGCATAAATGCCAGGAACACTAGTCTCCATTTTGGAGTTTACAACAATGGAGTTTTTCTCTAGTTGAATTCCCCAATTTTTAATGGGTCCTAAAGATGAAATGAAGCCGAAGTTCACAATCACATCATCCACTTCGATCTCAGTTAGCTCTTTGCTTGTGCTATGTTCAATCGTAAGGCTAGTAATTCTTCCTTGGTCGGATTGGATGGAGGAAAGCTCATAAGGAGTTAGTACGTTCACCCGAGAAGCCATCATGTTCTCTACACTATGCTCATGTGCACGGAATTTATCGCGACGATGAACGATATGTACTTCTTTCGCAATCGGCTCCAGCATCATTGCCCAATCGACAGCGGAATCTCCACCACCAAATAGGACAACACGTTTATCTTTAAAGGCATTCAAATCAGTAACAAAATAATGTAGGTTTGTTTTTTCAAAGCTCATGGAGTCGGGATGCTCCAGACGTCGAGGTTCAAACGCACCAACTCCTGCTGTAATAATAATAGCTTTTGAGTAATGCACCCCTTTGTCTGTAGTAATTTCTAAGCTTCCATCTGCTTGCTTTGCTACATCTTCAACCTTTTCTTCTAAGCAAATGGTAGGGTTAAAATGAGAGATTTGTTTTTTTAGTCCATCTACCAATTCTTGTGCGCGCACTTTTGGAAATCCAGCTACATCATAAATATACTTTTCAGGATATAGCGCGCTTAATTGTCCACCTAATTGTGGCATGCTTTCGATGATTTTCACGCTCGCTTGACGCATACCGCCGTAAAAAGCCGTAAACAAACCAGCGGGACCCCCACCAATAATTGTTAGATCGTATACCTGCTCATCTCGTTTTAATGAACTCAAAGTCCCATACACCTCCATATTCACTATAAAAATGCTAAGCCACTTCCTATTATATACAGCGAAACACCTGAAAAAAAAGAGAAAGTATGATTCAACAACATTTTAGAGCAAAATTCGGCAATTTTGTGTCAAAAACCACTTGCAAAGCTCGAAAAATGTCTCTATTATTAGTTTGTGTTAGTGAAATATGTGCATTTTTTCACAGATATTTGATCTTTTTCACTGTGACATGCTTAATTTTCACTGTAATTTTTTGAGATAACCACTATTGCTATTATTTTCTTATGATGCAGGGAACAGTATAGATACTATCTTTTATCGTGAAAAAAAACACATGATGCAAGATGATTTAGAAAAAATCGTAATGAGAGATGGAAGGAGTTTACCCATGAGTACACCAAAGATTCTAATTCTGGGGGCAGGCTATGGCGGCGTTACTACCGCTTGTGAATTGCAAAAAAAACTAAATCATAATGAAGCAGAAGTGACTTTAGTCAGCAAGCATGATTATCACTATTTAACAACATGGCTTCATGAGCCAGCAGCAGGTACAATGCCAGCTAGTCGAGCTCAAATTTTCCTAAATGAAATCATTGATAAAAATAAAGTAAATGTGATCAAAGGTACGGTTGCAAACATTTCTGGTGAACAACAAAAAGTAACGCTTGAAGATGGAACGGAACTAGAATACGACTATCTGGTTATTAGTCTAGGTAGTGACCCAGAAACATTTGGTATTGAAGGTCTTAAAGAAAATGCACTTACAATCCGTAGCATCAATGCAGTCCAAAAGATTAAAGAACACATTGAATATATGTTTGCTTCTTATAATAGCGAACCAGAACGTACAGACTATTTGACGTTTGTGGTTGGTGGAGCAGGGTTCACAGGAATTGAATTCTCAGGTGAATTGGTAAACCGTATCCCTGAGCTTTGCCGTGAGTACAACATTGACCCATCTTTGGTGAAAGTATATAGCATTGAAGCAGCTCCAAGTGCATTGCCTGGATTTGATAAGGATCTAGTAGACTATGCAATGAATCTATTGAGTAGCAAAGGTGTTGAATTCAAGATCAATACACCTATTAAACAATGCACGCCAGACGGTGTTATTTTAGCTACAGGCGAAGAGATTAAGTCTAAAACCGTTATTTGGACAGGTGGGGTTCGTGGGAATTCCGTTGTTGAAAAATCCGGTTTTGAAGTAATGCGTGGACGTGTTAAAGTAGATGAATTCATGCGTGCTCCTGGTTATGAGAACGTATTTGTCATCGGAGACTGCGCATTGGTATTCAATGCTGAAGGTCGTCCATATCCACCAACAGCTCAAATTTCTATTCAAGAGGGCGAGAACGTATCCCGCAACTTGAAAGCTTTGGTTCGTGGTGAAAAACTAGCGATGGTACCTTTCGTACCAAATTTACAAGGTACTCTTGCTTCTCTTGGTAAAGGTGAGGGAATGGGTATCATCTTTAATAAGAAAAAACTATTCGGATTGTCTGCCGCATTGATGAAAAAGGGTAGTGACGTTCGTTACCTTTACAAAATCGGCGGTATTGGAATGATCTTGAAAAAAATTCGTCTCTAGGAGAGTAGCGAATGCGCCATGCTAGTGTACAGGTAAGAGGACTTCTTACACGCGAAGAGTTAGACCGATATAATGCGCTTATGGACGTCGGGGCATATCTGGAGCAACAGGAACGTTATGATTTGTCCTACCACATTCAAAGCGAAGTGGATCATCTGATAATGCCCGCCATTGAACGTTTAAAAGAAAAAGGTCGAGAGCGTGATCAGGAGAATCTGCGGTACATGATTGACCATGGTTTATTGGATATTCATGAGGAAGAATAACCATAGCTCGTAATAATGAGGACGGCAAGCCCTCCTATCTCTTTGTAGTTAGAAAGAGATAGGAGGGTTTTTGTGTTGGAATGATAGCGTATACTAGAACAAGGGAGTAGATAGGAGGATGCAATGAGAGAATCTAAGGTATGGATTGCAGCTGGTGGTATCGTAATTAAAGGTGATGAAGTTTTAGTTGTGAAGAAAACATATGGTGGATTAAAGGGGAAATGGTCTTTTCCTGCTGGTTTTGTAGACCCAGGGGAAACAGTGGATGAAGCGGCAGTGCGAGAAGTGTTGGAAGAGACAGGTATAGTTGCACGTGTACGTCAAGTTGCAGCCTTGCGTACTGGCGTTATTCGTGAGGAAATTAGTGATAACATGATTGTATTTCTGATGGATTACGTTGAAGGTGAGCCACAGCCTCAAGCAGGTGAGATCGAGATCGCTACTTTTATGCCCATTAATGACTTGCTTATAGACCCACTTGCGACAGAGTATATTCAGATTATCTTGCCTCATGTTCCCACCATGTCATCCTATCTAGTAGGAAAAACATATGAGCCTAATCCTATATTTGATTATTCAAGTTATAAGATTTTTACCTAGATAGATGTACAAGATGTCGAGATTGATGGAAATAAGCTCTGAAATAATCAGAAAAAACCTGATGGTTCCGCTTACATCAGGTTTTTTGATTCTTTTTGCAAGAAAATAAAGGTGGAAATCCCTCAGAAATGCTGTTATCATTTTAAAAACTAAATTATCAGAAAATAAAAGAAAACGAAATGGAGAGAGGAACAATGAGGAAACATACGGAAGAAGCATGTCCATATTGTAAAGGCGAGGGATACTTTCATGTAGCAGTTGGTGGAACGGAGAATTGTCCAAGCTGTAAAGGCAATGGAATGAATATTGAACTGTATAAGCAATTAGAACCAATCCGATCATAAGAATATTAGAGAGTAAAATAATAGGTAGAATGGAAGAGAGTATTGATGGAAATTGAATGGAAAATCCTGAAGTAGCCCACGACATCTTAGGATGCAGGGCTACTTTTTTCATTGGGGTGCGAGTAGGGACATCCTTTGCTTTGCTACTACTGAAAGCCTTTTTCGAACCTAGTGAAGCCAGAAATTTGATAAACATTTTCTTTAGGAAGTTGTTTAATTGACCGTTAAAGCACTTTTGGATACACTAAAGTCAGAATATAAACCAAATTCGGAGGTATCTCCTGTTATGTTTATGGCATTAAACCCAATAACACTTATCATCTCTGTTGTGTTATTTAGTATTTTAGGCTTTGGCATCGGCTTTATTTTAAATATGCTGTTAAAAACGACATGGCTTCCTTTTGCGCTTACCATTGGACTAATTGGTTATGTAGTAATTTCCCTCATTGTAAAAGATACGCCACCATCTATTTGGGATTATCTTGTGTTGTATGCCGGAATCGTTGGTACTTTTGCTAGTGGCTGGACGATTCAAATCTTACGTAAAAAAGGGTATCGGATGTTTTAATGGGTAGCATCCCTTGAGAAATCAGGGGATGTTTTTTTGTGTTCTAGTAAATAATGTATATCCTCTCTCACTATTGGAAATGACTAGATGATGAGAGGAGGCAAATAAAAGATGAAATGGGTACGTTTTGTGAGTTTACTCACGATTAGTATGGTATTCCTGCTTGGTGCTACGTCACATGGCTATTCTTCTACCATCATTGATGCAGGAGGCACCACCAGTTCACTTGGTTTGCACGAGAAAAAAGAAGGCTACAAAATGATCAAGAAAAGATATGTGCTTTCAAGCTCCATGACAGAAACAAATATGGACACACAAAAGGACAATCAATCGCAAAACAACAAATTAGGAAATAGAATAAATAAATCAGACGAAACAGCTATTTTAAACCAATACCCTAAGGTACGGGTCGTGGCTACTGGTTATTATGCAGGTGTAGAATCAACTGGAAAAAGCCCAGGACATCCCTCGTATGGTATTACGTACTCTGGTATAAAGGTACATCGTGGGACGTACTCCACGATTGCTGCTGATCTTCATATTTTCCCGCTTGGGACGGTATTGTACGTTCCTGGCTATGGTTATGGAGTAGTTGCCGATAAAGGTGGAGCAATCCGTGGTAAGAAGCTGGATTTGTATTTCAATACAAAAAATGACGTATACAGCCAGTGGGGTAAGCGTGAAGTAGAGGTCTTTGTTATCCATCGTGGAAAAGGATTTGTAAATGAGGAAATGATGAAGGCCTTAAATAAAGATGGTGTAGAAGCTTTTGCAAGAATCACGAATTAACAAGAAAAAAGACCTGAGGCATTCATGCCAGGTCTTTTTTCTTGTTACTAAAGGCTATAAAAAAGTTCATATTGAGATAGTTATGGCTTTGTTGGAACTGAAGAGCAACAACTATCGCCTAGTCTAATAAAGTGCCTAGAGAAGGATGAAGGATTTTCACTAGCTGTTCCAATCCATCCAATAATCGCGGAGAGGGGCGACAATATAGTCCTTCTTCTAAAATATGTACGTTATTATTGCGTATGGCAGTAATCTGTTGCCACTCTGGACGATCTGTAATCATAGAAGACTTTATTCTTTTGATCTCGATTCCACACCATACCACCATGATATGATCAGGGTTTCTCTCTGCGACTTGATCACGGTTGGTTTTTACATTATCAGTATTGTAATCAGCGAACACATTTGTGGCTCCTGCTAATTCACTGACATTAGTTAGCCAGTTTGTACTGCCAGGTGTATATAATGGATTGGGCCACCATTCCCAGTAAAGGTTAGGACGCTCACTTACATTCTTGGTTAGCATGCGAATTTGCTCGATCCGTTCGATAAAATGTGTGGCTACCTGTTCTGCTTTCTCCACCTGATTGATTGATCTACCCACCTCACGAATATTTTCTGCGATATCTGTAATGTGAGCAGGATCAAGAATAATGTAAGGAAGATTGCGTTTCTTTAATTCTTCGATGTTCTTCTCCATACCAGGGACACTGAGTGATGCAATTACAAGATCAGGTTGTAGAGCTTCGACTTTATCCATATCAATATTCAGGTCTGGTCCGACTTTTGGAAGGTGTTGCCATTCTAATGGCCAATCAGAATGATCATCAAGTGCAATAACGTGTTCACCTGCATCCAAAGCATACAGAATTTCAGTATTACTTGGGCAAATCGAGATAATTCTCACATCTACTTCCTCCCCATGTGAGTATGTTTACCAGAATGGACGTAGGCACAGTGAGACAATAATACCTAACCAACCACCCATAAACACCTCGATTGGTTGATGACCTAGAAGCTCTTTTAACTTTTTCGTTTTTTCTGTGCGCGGATGTACTTTGAAGGTTTTCATACCTTCCAGTAAATGATTAAATTCCTCTACTAGCTTATTTAATACAACAGCTTGCATGCCAGCATGGCGGCGAACACCAGTTGCATCGAACATAACGATGACGCCGATGATGGCTGAAATAGCGAAGGCATTGCTGGATAAGCCCTCTTCAAGGGCGACAGCAGTAGAAAGTGCGGTGACGGCGGCGGAATGGGAACTGGGCATGCCTCCCGTGCTGAACATCAGTGGCCAACTCCATTCGCGGGTCGCCAGATAATTCAAGGGGATTTTGATGAATTGGGCCAACCCAATCGCCAAAAGCGCCGACCACAAAGGGAAATTGTCTAAGATGGTCATGCAGATATTCCGTTCCTTTCGTATAGACTTAATCCTACATGTTATTGTAACAGAAACTGAATATATACTTCCTTAACTTTTTCTTACGGATGATAAAGATTGCGCATTTATCTTGTAAATATTATTTACAACTTCATAAGCTCTAACTAGAGGAAGATTCTTGCACGATAAGATAAAAGCAAATTTGAATATTTCCATGTATGATATGATGTAAGAAAAAAAGTACGGGAGGGAGCACTATGCAACAGCGATATCCCGAGCAATATATTCAATTCTTTATTAAATTTAATCAACGAGAATTTTATGATTGTCATGATCTCTTGGAAGACATTTGGATGGAGCAAAAAACCAATAAGTTTTTACAAGGTTTGCTCCAAATGGCTGTAGGCTTGTATCATTTGGAATGTGGAAATATAAAAGGTGCACGTTGGATGTTTACGAATGCTCATAAATATTTAAAAGCATATTCACCACAATATTGGGATTTGCCAGTGGATGAGGTACTTCTCTATTTAGAGAAGTGTCTGCAAGCCTTGCCTTCTTCTGAAATGATTCCGTATGATGAGGTGGATAAACTGGAATTCCCCTATCGTACATTTCAGTTGGTGACGAAGGGGATCACAGATTAGAACAGTATAATAGAAATAAAATGGCACGTATATCAAGTCTAAGTGATAGTAAGATATAGGGTGTACATTCAAGAAACGAGGGTACAGCATTGATACATATTGAAGCAAAAAATCCTTCTTATTTGGAAAAAGGAACAGATTATTTCATCCTACCAATTTATCAGAATCAAACGATACATACACAGGAATGGAATGAGCTAGATGCAGTATTCCATCAGCAAATGTCACATATGCTCCAAACAGGCGAGATTAGTGATCAAAAGGGCAAAGTAACCATCCTACATACATTGGGACAATTGACAGCCACTCGACTCGTATTTCTAGGTATGGGAGAAATGGCAGAGTTAGATTTTATCTCCGCACGAGATGCGTTTGCTAAAGTCGTGCAACAGCTCAAAATAGAAGCATCTAAGAAAAGCCTTGCCATCCTATTAACGGAGCAAACCAATCTCGACGTAGAGCGCTTGACCCAAGCGGTGGGTGAAGCCTTTTTACTAGGAACCTATGCATATGAAGGATACCGAGCGATTCCAAAAAACAAACCTTCTTTTCAAACAGTAGAAATTGTAGTCAATGAAGAGCAAGAAGCTAAAGCAGAAAAAGGATTGCAGATGGCACAAGCATTTGGTACTGGTACGAATCTAGCTCGTACGTTAGTGAATGAGCCAGGGAATTACTTACCTCCACATGAATTAGCACAAAGAGCGATTGAGGTAGCAAAACGTTATGGAATGAGCTATGAGCTTCTGGCAAAAGATAAGCTGGAAGAGCTAAATATGGGCGGCGTCTTATCTGTCGCACAGGGCAGTGCCGAATTACCGTATGTGGTTGTGGTCAAATACCAAGGGAAAGAGCAGTGGGAAGATGTCATTGGCTTAATTGGAAAAGGGGTAACCTTTGACACAGGCGGTATCTCGATAAAGCCGGTAGCTGGAATGGAAGAAATGAAAACGGATATGGGTGGAAGCGCAGCGATGATTGGAGCTATGGAAGCAATCGGACGCTTGCAACCGGCTGTTAATATCATGATGGTAATTGGATGCGTGGAAAATATGCCTTCTGGAACGGCGTTTAAGCCAGGTGATGTAATAACTACGATGAGCGGGAAAACGGTAGAGATTATCACTACTGATGCAGAGGGTCGATTGGTATTAGCAGATTGTATCACGTATGCGAAGCAGCAAGGTGTCTCTTGCCTAGTGGATTGCGCAACGTTAACAGGTGGGATCGTGGTTGCGTTGGGGCACGTTACAACAGGATTAATGACCAATAATCAGCAATTGGCTGATGAGATGTTCCAAGCTGCTGATTACTGCGGAGAGCGTTTGTGGCAGTTACCAACGTTCCCAGAGTATCGCGAATTAAATAAAAGTCATGTAGCTGATCTAAAAAATTCAGGTGGAAGATATGGTCATGCAATTATTGCTGGTGTATTTCTGCAAGAGTTTGCTGAAGAGACTCCATGGGTGCATTTAGATATCGCTGGGACTGCATCTCAAAGCAAAACGACTCCATTAGGACCAGTAGGTGCTACCGGTGCAATGGTTCGCTCTATTGCTCAATTTTTGTTACAACGCGCCAAGTAAGGTGTTCATAATATAAACGAGGTGAAAAAGATGGCATTTACAAATCCAACAAATGACGAGCGCAGAAAGATTTTGGAAGAGGCAAAAACGATTGCAGTTGTAGGATGCTCTAATCGAACAGATCGTACGAGCTATATGATTGCCGAGGCACTGCAACATGCAGGATATCACGTAATCCCAGTCAATCCAATCATTGCAGGGGAAACGGTGTTGGGTGAGAAAGTGATTGCTTCTCTTACTGATTGTAAGACTCCGGTTGACATTGTAAATGTGTTTCGTCGTAGTGAAGACACTATGTCCGTTGCTGAAGATACCATCAAGATGGCTCATAAGCCTAAAGTTTTTTGGCTACAGCAAGGAATTTATAACGAAGAAGCGGCTCAGCTGGTAGAAGAGCAGGGCATTACAGCTGTTATGGATCATTGCATCAAGGTAGACCATGCCATTTTGGTACGGAAATAAAGGAGCGATGACATGTGTTTTATGGATTAAGCCGTGGATCAAAAGATGATCGCGTTCCACCTAATCAAAAGGTAACGACAGGCTTTCCTGTGCTTCATTATGGTAATGTGCCAGAGTATAAAGACTTGAGTCAGTGGGATTTTCGAATTTTTGGAGCAGTAGAGGAAGAAAAGACGCTAAGCTTTTCTGAATTTAAAGAGCTACCTATAGGAGAAGTAAGCAATGATATTCATTGCGTGACAGGCTGGTCCAAGCTAGATAATGTCTGGGAGGGTGTTCCTGTAGAGGAAGTAGTGAAGTTGGTTACCATTAAGCCAGAAGCTAAATACGTGATGCTCCATGCTGAAGAAGGTTGGACGACCAACATGCCATTTGAAGATTTTATGACAAAAGGGAATTTATTTGCGTTGAAGCATAATGGTGAGGATTTGACACCTGACCACGGCTATCCGCTTCGGTTTGTCATCCCGCATCTTTACTTTTGGAAAAGCGCAAAGTGGGTTCGAGGTATCGAGTTTTTGGAGAAGGATAAGCCAGGATTTTGGGAGAAGAATGGCTATCATATGTATGGGGATCCATTTAAAGAGCAGAGATATGCATGGGATTGATGGAGATAGGGGCGGGAAACCGCCTCTATTTTTTTAGAGTGGCTACAATTATAAAAGTGAAATTCAAATAATAGGTTCCAAAGGAGAGAAAAACCAAGTGAAAACTCTTCCAAGCTGGTTTTGGGTTATATATTACTTATTTTTGTTAACAACATTAAGAAGTGCTATATCCAGCCTTGTTAAAAAAAAGGTTTTAAGAATAGTATCTAGTTTTACAATTATTTTTGTGTGTACTATTCCCTTCATAGGTTTAATTCATAGTATTGAAAGACAAGAAGGGTTAAATGAGTTTGAATATTTTATCGATCAATTACAACAAGGAGAGTTGTGGACTATTTATTCGATTTTAGGATACATATACCTACTTGTGTGGTGGTGGCTATTCATCAGCAAAAAAAGACTAATAATGTATATTGAAATGTACACTTAACGATACAGACTAATAGCTATGCTAAACAATACTGGATAGCTGTAGATGGGAAAGGCCCCCCACGCGCTTGACTTAAAATGATCTTGCCCCTGTCAAGTAGACAACTTTAAACAAGCCCCATCTAGGCTACCTGAGTTTGGTATTCTATCGGACTCAGGTTTTTTAATCGAGATTGAAACCGTTGCTGATTATAGATATTAATGTAACCGTGAAGAGCTTCTTCCACTTCTTTATCTGTTTGAAACGAATGAAGGTACAAACACTCTGTTTTTAAATGCCCAAAGAACCCCTCAATACAGGCGTTATCTAAACAGTTACCTTTTCTAGACATACTTGCTACGATTTTATATTGCTGAAGGAACTGGTTATACTGCTTTGAGGTGTACTGGTATCCTTGATCACTGTGTAGGAGGACTCCGCTTACATCCCGCTTTTTAATCGCTAATTTTACGGTATCCATTACGAGTCGTAAATCATTACGTTTGCTTGTTTTGTAGGCAACAACTTCGTTGTTATACATGTCGTATATGACAGACAGATAAAGACGGCGACCATTAAATAGTATGTAGGTAATATCTGTAGCCCATTTCTCATTTGGCCGTGAGGCACAAAAATTTCGATTCAGCTTGTTTTCGGAGATGACAACCTTCTCTTTGCGCCCAAAGAATTTTCGTTTTTTACGGATTAGCGCTTGTATCCCAAGTTCCTTCATAATGCGATACACACGTTTATGATTGACTTTTAGCCCGTACCTTCTAAATAACCACACTTTTATTCGGGGATACCCGTAAATACCTTTGATCTCTTGATGACACTCCATGATCATTTCTCTTAATTTTTCATTTACCAATTGTTTTGAGGTGGGGTGTTTCTCACGAGAAAGCCACTTGTAAAAACCACTACGAGATACTTTCGTAATTTTACACAATAAAGTAATAGAATACTTTTTAGACAATTCTTTAATAAGCTCGAAAAAACAGCGTTTATCTTTCGGTTTCACCTCTTTTCTAGACCTAGCCACTTTTTTAAGAATTCGTTCTCTGCACGTAATCGAACTATCTCTTCCTCCGTACTCTCTGGCCTTATTCGTGGTCTTCCTCTAAGAGGATTTTTTGTTCTCCCGCGTTTTTCATCTAGTCCCTGTATACCTTCCTTTCTATAATGATCAACCCATCTTCTTAAAATAGAAGGGTCACTAATGCCGAGATCCCTTGTAAGTGTTTTGTACCCTTGTTCACCGCTCAAATAAAGCCGTACGGCTTTTAACTTAAAATCCTTTGAATATGTTTTTCTAATTTCCCCCATAGAAAATTCCCCTCCTAGTTAATACAGTAAGGGGTCTTGCTTCTTACTGTCTACTAAAAGGGGATAATATCACTTCAGATTATGTTTGTAGAGATTATGATATATTGTAATAATTTGTCGAATCATAATAATATAATTATTCTGTAATTTATGGTATGTTTCATTAAAATAAGAAATATATACCAAAAGGAGTTTGAATTATGAACAAAACAATGCTTACATCTAGCGTCGTAGCTCTAATCCTAGCAATTGGATCAACAACTATTCCAGTTCATGCTGAGGAAAACGTAAATGCCCTATCATCAGAAGTGGTTAATGATTTTGAATTAACAGCTGAGCAAAAGGAAGCCCTTGAATTCTACGAAGAATATAAAGAAGTGTTTAATGAAGATGAAGCAGAGCCAGAAGTATTATCCTTGAGAAGTTATGATGATAATCAACTAGCATTAAGACAAGGTAATGTAATTGAGGCTTTTCTAAATGAGGATGAAGGTTTGAGCTTAAGAGACATGAAAAGGATTAAAGAATATGCAGACGAGGCTAGAGATACTGCAAAAAAATACTACAAAAATGATTCTCAATTGGAGGACGCATATAGACATTTTTTGTGGAATTATCTATCCGCTAATGATAGTCGTTTAGGAAAAGTTAAAACCCGGGTAGCAACAACCAATCATGAATGGGGTTTACTCCTTCGGAATGATGCACTAGATTACTACGGAGACAGTTTGTCTACGTTAATAAAAACGGGTATGAGTAGTAACGCTGCCATAAGTGCGGCTTTTGCTGATACTCTAAACGAACTTCCAAAAATGAAAAAAAATAAAATAAGATCGTTTTCTGATTTTAAACGGTATGTTGATGACTCAAATGTAATGGATTGGAATAACAACGAGTTTGGTAGATACTATTCATATATGAAGGATAAAGATGACGCATTTAAGCAAGCAAAACCTTTCCTAATTTTAGCAGAGAAAAAAGTTTCAAGCTCAGATTATAGAAAAGTATATGATGGAGGTTGGTGGAAATAATTATTTTTTGATTGGTATTTATTAGGCTGACTACTAAGAAAAACCTGTTACATTTTAAATAGTGTGACAGGTTTTTTTAATCGTTTGTCGACTAGATAAAATGTTAACAGATATGATAATCTTTAGTTATAAATGTCCTACTAAACTGAGGTGTCTTAGAATGAAGAGGATAGTTTGGTTAGTGTTGTTTCTCATTGTAATCGTGGGGAGTCCATTAATTTTCGTTAATTCTCCAAAAGAACATATCACTTACAATGAGCAATACGATGATGTATTCAATCCAAAAGAGTTTCTAAGAGCTGCAAGAGATGGAGACCTAATTAAGGTAGAATCTTTTATTGCTAATAATATTAATCCGAATGTTACAAATACTGATGGCAGAACAGCTCTCTACTATGCTACACTTGAAAAGAACTATGAAATAGTAAATTTATTACTTGATAACAATGCAGATCCAAATATAAAAGACTATTACGAAGAGTCACCCCTTAAAATTGCAAAAGGATACAATGATCAAAAATTAATAGATATACTTGTAAATAAGGGTGCAATTGAATAAAAGTTCGTTGGATTTTATTATAGCAATTGGAACATGTTAATGGATTATTAATATCCCTCTCGGAATACAGAGATAATTTTGCATGACATGAGAATATGGGGAAAAAATTTAGCCACTCGGAAAGTAAAACCGTGTGGCTTTTATATTTGGAGGCGTCGTTGAGATGAAGTTTATCTATTATTTATATTTAAACAACTTACCAATCACCTTAAAAAACATGAGAACCCCTCCCTAGATACGAAAGGGGTATCTTATTATCTACTGTATTCTTGAACTTCAAAGCTTTCAATGTGACTGTAGCTAATGAAGTCTTTTCTAGAATTGAAAGGTCCGATGTTGTATTTCTTATTAACGATGTATGCTTCTCTACCGTTTCCTTTTGCTCTACCTTCATACCATTCGGTAAAGTTTCTGATTTCTTCATTTGTCATTTCATATTCTTTGATTAAACCACTATCCATGTAAATAACTAAGAGTGCGTTTCCGGTTGGATTTGGAATTGGGTCTGGATCAGGCTCTGGATTCGGATCAGGATTAACTAAATCTGAAAGGCTTAATTCTAAGAAAGAGCCAAGATTCGGAAATTCTCCCATAGCATAAAGTTTATTGTTAATTATTTCAAAATTATTGATAGCTTTATTTAAAGGTGCAGCAGGATACTTTATTAATTTTTTTGATTTTAAATCATAATAAAATAAATTCTTATCACTTGGAAAGAAAACCTTTTCATTGTGGACTATTACATTCCTAGGCAAAGTAACTTCTGAAGGCATTTCAGCAATATGTGTCCATGTATCTTGTTCAGGGTCATAATTATAAATAGATGGAGTTTCTCCAGGTTTGGTATAAACAAGTACATAGATTGAGTTGTTTATCTTAAAAGGAATCGTTTCGGAGGTTTTAACAGGCATTGGGTTTTTGATATCCCAACTATTTGTTTTGGTATTGAATACCTCTACAACATTAGTTAAAGTATTATTAATCCCGAATCCACCAAAGGTATAAACATAATCACCTATAGAAATAGCACCCACATTACAACGCGGGGTTGGCATAGGTTGTTTATTAGTCCACTGATTAGAGAATGGATCATACTCTTCAACGACATTGGTTACGGCACTTTCAACTCCACCAATCGCATAAAATTTATCCTGATGCTCTACAAACTGTACTAAATACCTACTAATTGAAGAACTAGATAATTGTTCCCACTGATTTGTTTTGGGATCATACATCTCAAAGATTGCTGTATTTCCACCACTTATACTTCCACCACTTACAGTTCCACCATATACATAAATTTTATCATCATAAACTAAACTCCCCATTCCAAATCTTCCTGTTGGCATCGGACTTTTTTCTGTCCAAATATATTCATCTACTTCCGCTGCAAACGAATACGTTTGAAAACTAAACAAGGTCATGATCATCGCAATAGCGAATAGTCCTATTTTCTTTAGGTTCATTTGTCTAACACTCCTACTCTATCTGTATAGAAAGAGAAAAGTGCTTACCTCCTTTATGAGTGTATGTAAGAATAACGAATAAAAAATGTTGTAAGAATATTAGCTATGTCGGCCGACACATTTGCATTATACGAGATTAAATTTCATAAAACAAAACATAAATTGAAAAATATGTAATTAATTATGGTGTATTTTGTATATTTTTAAAAAAATATTTTCTTTTTTAATTATTATAGTTGATTGATCCTCAAATCATTTATACACAGAATAACCCCCTAGGAAGCCCTAGAGGGTTATTGTTATTTAAACAATTTACCAATCACCTTAAATATATCAAACGTAGTCCTGTTGTAAACTTTATTATAAGCATACTTCTTAGGATTTCTGAGCCATCCCCAACCTCTTGGCATCTTCAACCCAGCTCGATGTACTAATTGTCTTTTTAGGCTTGTCCTAGCTGCTAAACGCTTATTGAAACTCGGGAAAGGCTCATGTTCTACTATTTATAATTCCAAAATCCCTCTAGGAAATGAAGAGCCCCCCTTAAGTTCTCGGTTAACCTCAGGGATTTTTCCAATGTTTACTTAAGAGGGGCATTTCATAGTATCTAACAGGTGTTTTATCTTTAAGGATTTAAATTTAAGAATCAAAGAATCCTTCTTCATATAAATGATCAGATTCAGAGGATACATCTTCAATTAATAAACTTTCAAATTTATCCTCTGTAATTAATTGTTCGATAATGGATGTGATTGTCTCGGCTTTAATATTATCGACTATCACCATATCGCTAGACCAGAAATACAGTCCATTCATATTTTCACCATGTTCTCTATTTTGTTGTCTTATACTTTCAATGTTTTTATAAGTAAAGAATGAGGCAACATATCTTATTCGATTCGGGAAGGTTACGATGACATCTGTATTTTCGTCGTAGGGATCAAACTCTCCTTCACCAATTTCTGATCTAATCCAAATGTTTTTTTTCTGATGTTTCTTTAAAAGATTCATCTATAGAACCCCTTTTACAAATATTTAATTATAAAGCACCTTTATTTGGGTTTAGGCCTCTTAGGTATTTTTCGACCAAGTTATTAGCTTCCCTTTGAATAATAGGGCTTTTCATAGCTTTTTCAGTCTCTTTTAAGATAACTTTATCTTCATCGATCCTAGATTTTACAAAATATTTACCAATCTTCTGTCGTCCTTTGAGGACATCATTTGCAAGATCGATTACATCATCACCATATCTTTTCAGTAGGTCATAGGTTTTTTTTCCGGCTTTCGCTCCTTTTCCAGCAGGGAATAGAGAGAATTGCGAATCCTTTCTCTACATCACTAGCTTTTGGATCAAAAATGGTTTTTACATCATCTAAAATTAAGAAGTCCAGTCCTGCTTTGGCAGCGTCTAATAAAAAATTACCAGCATCAACTAACCATCTCTTACTAGAATCAATCCAATCAGAGGCCGTATCTTTTAAATCACCATGAATTAGAACTAGCTGAAGCGCTAGCTAGGTATAATTGTTTACCTTCTTTTGATATTTGTACCCTATCGCTTTGAATATTACCTTGCAGATGATCATTGTTACGTTGCTCTTGTTGATTTCCCAATGCCATTACTTCTCTTGCGCTGTTCATATTTTGCCTGTAAGAATTTGAAGCACTAGAAACTGATACCATGTTCATCCGCCTAATATTTTTTGAATAATAGAAATATACAAATGTATCAAAATAGTATATCGGAAGATTATGTGGGAATGTTTAGTATAAAATAAAAAATGCATATATAAAAAGATGATAGCTTACTAAATTCTTGGATTCACTTTTACCTTAATAAGCAGAAATGGTACGTCAGCTTCACGGGATAAGAAATTATTCGAGAAACCGATAATCGAAGAGGATGAGCTAGCCGAGTTTTGTTATAGAATATCTGACTCACATCAGTATGACTACGCATTAACAATTAGCTGGTGGAAAGAAACAAAAGAGGGTAGAGGAGTAATTGAATCAGCTTGGGGATGGGTAGAGAAGTTTGATTCAACGTTTAAGCAGATCAAGTTAAAGAACGATGAGGATTTTTGGTGGATACCTGTAGAAGATGTGGTCAATGTAGAAGCCTAAGCAGTGCATCTTACAACTACATAGAATGTATTGCCTGTGGGAACAGGGATACGGCAAACACCCCCGCCATTGATAACCTGGCGGGGTGTTTACATCTCCCAAAAGTCGGTTTGCTTCACAGTTGGATCTACTTTGCGTAAGGCGTCCAATATCTTTTTAGCGGTTCTCATCGTTGGAAGCTTTTCATCATTGGAGCAAAGTTGTCCAATTGTATCTCTGTTAACCTTTGAAGCCGAAGAAAGCCACTCCTGTTTCATTCCACGTCGATCGAGATATTTTCCAAGGTTTGTTCTTTTTTTTTCCTAGTCCAAATATTTATCTACCAAATCTTTAATTTTTGTTTTTCAAATATTTTCTAATTATCAAAACTGCTACTACGATTAAACCTACCCATATTACGACTCCAGTCCAAATTTGGAATCCAAACGAAAACATGGTAACAACCCCCTTCAGTTTCAATGATTTGCATTATACATTTTTTGGGGGGTAATTTCATAAAAAATTTTTTAGTCTAGTTTTGAGCTTGGGAGGTTGTAAAACTTAAAAACTTATCTCCAATTGCCAAACCTGACAAATGATACCGAATGGCAACATGAACACCCTTTACCTTTGGGCCCGGGAATATAATCAGATGGTTGAACCGCCCCATACTAACATCTTCCAACTCCCTTCTACCAACCTTCACCGAAACTATTTTTAATGCTGTAGATTGATTCGTATTTAGACTCGATGTTGGTATTTCAAAACCCGTTCCGATATAACCTAAAAGGACAGAATTGATAAATGTTTCTTTGTGTTCTTCTGAAGGGTTATACGGATAATGCATAAGAATGATGTTTCTTATTCGCTCTACATTTTTAAACATTAGTGCTAATGTAGGGCCTCTAAATTATATTGGAAACCCTTATCCCCCTGTATTAGTCTAATCTCCTTAAACTAATAGAAGCAAATAACATAAAAAAACGGTGGTGAATATACATATCATCATCGCTTTTTTGCTACTTATTTGTCATATTGAACCACTTATATAAGAAAATAAAATATAAATAGTTTCCATGGTATATTTTATTTATGGAGTGGAGGGTGCATATGCAAATCAAATTAATCATCGATGAGAATGTAAAGGAAACAGAAATCCATATTCATACAAATGCGTATACAAATGAAATTGAACGAATTATGAGGTATTTTGAGTCTTCTAACACAGAAGTAATTGATGGTTATGTACAACAGCAAATCTATATGTTGAAAATTATAGATATTTACTTTGTTTATTCAGAAGGTTCAAAGGTTTATTTTTCAACAGATGAGGATGAATATGAATCAAAGCGTAAATTATTTGAGCTGGAAGATTTATTAAAAAAGAACTTTGTCCGTGTCAATAAATCAACGCTCGTAAATGTGTCTAAAATTTCCTTTATGAAGATGGAGAAAATAGGTATGATGCAGCTTGTGATGGATAATGGATCAACAGCTCATGTTAGTCGTATGTATTTAAAGGTACTGAAGAAGCGGCTAGGAATCGGGAGGGATGCTTAATGAAAAAAATAATCCAATCTTCACTAATTGGGGCTCTTATTGGGTTAAGTACCTCTTATATCATTCTTACAATTGTTTTATTACAAAATCAAACCAGAGTAATTAATGGGCAAGAGCTTTTGTTGGAATTGCTTTTGGCTGTATTTCTAGGAGTGGGTTGCGGTCTTATCACACTTATTTTTTACTTTGATCGTTGGCCATTTGTGGTTAAATTATCAATACATTATGTTGTTGTCTTAATACTTGTGTTTATTTGTGGTGCAATTGGAGATTGGTATGAAAATCCAGCTGAGAATCCAGTCAGGTTTCTTATGTTTATTGGAGTTCAATTAATTATTTATATCCTTGTCTGGGCGGTGCTATATTGGCTGAATTTACGAGAAATGAAAAAAATTAACGAGAAATTAAAGAGGAAATAATCTTCAGACGATACCTGTAGAAGATGTAGTGGAGATTCGTATATAATAGATTATAATGATTGCTTATACGAATGTACGGGGATCCTTTCCGAGGCAACGATACACTTGGGATTAAAATAATAGAGTGGGAAGCTAAATAGTTCCCACTTTTTTATTTAAAATCAAGAATATTTCTACAAAAAGGAGTTCATTTATGACAAACAATATTCCAAGAGTGGGTGTAGGAGCTGCAATCATAGACGAGAATAGACGTATTCTACTTGTCTTACGCAAAAAAGCACCAGAAGCCGGTTGTTGGAGTCTACCTGGAGGCAAGGTGGACTACATGGAAACGATTGAAGATGCTGTGATACGTGAAATAAAAGAGGAGCTTAATATAAATATCGTTATTGACAGCCTATTATGTGTGACAAATCATATTGTTCAAGCAGAAAATGTCCATTGGGTTGCTCCTACTTTTATAGCTCACATCGCTAGTGGCGAGGTTCAAAATTTGGAACCACACGCTTTAGAGGAAGTAGGATGGTTTCCAATCGACGAATTACCGAATAACATTACGATAACCACCACTTATGCTATTGATCAGTTAAAAAATCAATAAGGACCTTCCCAGAGTCAATTGCTGTGATGATTAAGGACATCATCAAGAACTTATACATAAGGAGAGGTGATGTCAGTTGAGCGTTTTTCAGATACTGATTGCGTTGCATATCTTAGCAGGAACAGCATGTTTACTCACAGGATTATTGGCAATCATCATGAGGAAAAAAAGAGGTCTCCATACCATTTACGGGGAGATTTATCACGGATCGTACGTAGTGATTTTTCTGACATCCATTATAACGGCTATTTGGCATTGGGAGGAGAGCGCATATTTGTTTTTTATTGCGCTGTTTTCGTATGGATTAGCACTATATGGGTATTTAGCTAGAAAACGTAGATGGACTGAATGGGTAGGCAAGCATATTAACGGAATGCTTGGTTCCTACATTGGGGTTATTACAGCGGTTTTGGTCGTAAATCAAGCTAAGATTCCTGTTCTGAACCAGTGGCCGTCACTTTTGCTATGGTTACTGCCAACAATCATTGGTTCTCCGCTTATTGCTATGGTACAAAGACAATCTGGGAAAAGAAAAATGGCAACAAAGCGTGTATAGAGCTTTACAAAGGCATCATTCTATATCTTTAATAAAAAAAGGGGCATTGCTCGCTCAGGTTGTTTATTTGAGGAGTAGCCCTTTTTCTATTCGGAAATGGTTTTTTAATTGTTAATAGCTGTAAAATCGATATTCTTGATTCCTTTCCTGCTTTAAACGTTGCTTTGAGCGGATTCTGATTGCTAAATGATATACTCCCTGCACAGACTACTCATTCTGATTTATCCATTGTTTTCGTCTGTCCCTTTTGAAGCTGTAATTGTACCATCCTCTGCAATTTTAATTCCTGAAGAGATTGACTCTATTCGCTTTATCAATTGAAGAGAATTTTCCTCATTCATTGGTACAGCCTGACCGAGTTCCGCATGGTATGGCACCATTTTAAGCTCCTTAACTCCCTCCTTTGTCAGGGTAGCTTGTAGAACCATGGTTTCCCAGGTTTTAGGCTGTGTCGCACGGGTAAAGATGAAATTTCCCATGCTGTATGCGATCCATTTTCCATCAAGCTGCTCGAATCCTTGTAGTACATGAGGATGACCACCGACAATAAGGTCAGCCCCTGCGTTCACGAGAGCTCGGGCCAATTCTTTTTGGTGCTCTACTGGAAAATCTACTTTTTCTTTTCCCCAATGAGCGATGACAATGACTAGATCAGCTTCCTTCTTGGCAGCTTGTACGGCTTCAACTGCCCGTTTAGGATCATACATTACCGCAAGGCCAGTCTTATTTTTTCCTGCATACCAACTGGTTTCAGGAACGACACGACTAAAACCGAAAAATGCCATTTTAATACCATTACGTTCTACGAAAACAGGGGAGTAAGCACGATCAGCATGAACCCCAGCTCCTACATACTCGATTTTTTCCTTGTCCAACGTGTACATCGTATCTAATAATCCATCTTCTCCCTGGTCCATCGAGTGATTGTTGGCTAGATTGACTAGATCGATCCCTGATGCTTTCATGGCAGTAACTGCTTCCGGTGCTGATTTATAGACAAACTGTTTGTTTGCGGCTGGACTACCTTTTTCTGTGATTGGAGTCTCTAAATTGCCAATTGTATAATCATCGGCTAGAAATATATCTTTTACATGCTTGAAAGCATAGTCATAACCTTTATCCTTTAATAAAGTCTCCACATGTCCAGACATCATGATATCGCCCGCAAACGTAAGTCGAACATTCTTAGAAGTAGGGTCTGTAGAATCTGTAGAAGCATTGTTTTGAGAGGAGAAGAATTTGTCAATTTTTTCGGGAAGATAGATACAAGCGATGATAAGTAGGACTACTGTTAATAGAACAGTATTGGTCATAATAAGCAGGCGGAGTCGTTTACGTTGTTCTTGCTTCTTTTTGTTACGTCTGATTTGAAGACGACTCGGTTTTTGTTGATCCATTATTCACCTCAGGTACTAGATTTATCTATTAATAAGACGGTAAAGGAAAGAAAAAGTGACAAATTAAGGGTGGACACTAGAGTATGGGTACAAAGATTAGTCATTAAATATAGAAGAAGCATTCTGGCTGACCTATGAACGGACTAGCCAGTGGGGATATTATTCCTTGTGAAACCTTGTCCCAAACAGTAGTTTTGGTCCCTTTTATTCTAAGAAAACATCTGTCCTGAAAGGTTACAAATATCTTACAAAATGCTCATATCAAAATAAAAAAAGAGGCTCATGGGTAGCCTCTTCACTAGCATACTAATCATGCATTCTAAATATTACGTGTTCTTAGTTAGGCATCCTTTTTTAATCTCGCATCTAAAACAAAGGTTCCAAATGGAATAACGGATGCTAGCACAGCACCTATCGCACGGATAAATGACCATCTTAACGCAAAAGTAGCATGAGCCACAACAAATAGATAGAGAACAAACAGAACACCATGTAAGGGCCCAATCACTTGTACTCCAACGGGTAGATCAGCATAATACTTTAGTGGCATCGCGATAAACAGCAGGAGTAAGAAGGAAAGACCTTCTAAAAAGCCAATCACACGAACACGTCCCAAAACAGTTTTTAGCATAGATGGATGCGACCCTCTCTTTCTTATATGAACGAATATAGTTATGACTTACGATAGTTAACACTATTTTATTACAGTTTTCTTTCGAAAGTCCACGTCTTGTCCAGTCAATTTGTGAAAATTTGGTGATCGGAAAAAGAGGATTCCAGATAAGAGCAGTAAGATTAGGCAAATGCTAAATAAGGTTCCCCCACCAAAGGCAAGCAAAACGACTCCTCCTAAGAAAGGACCAAATGTGCGTGAGATATCCCAATGAATGCCGTGCAAAGAAAAATAACGGCCACGTTCCTCTGGAGGAGCAATTTCTGAAATGTACGTATGCAAACGCGTTAGCCCGATAGTTTCTCCTACAGTCCACGTTAATTGAACCAGAATAAGGACAATCATACTTTTAGAGAATCCATACGCGACAGCAGTTACCATAAAGCAAGAGCAGGATAACAGCATCACACGTTGAAAGGAGAAGCGCTCTGTTAATTTGACCAATGGTAGCTGTAGTACCACAGAGAAAATAGCTTTGATTGTTGATAGAGTTGCAATAATGGATACATAGTTAACAAAGCTTTTTTGCAGATAGATTCGGAAGGTGGTCTCAGTTTGAGCATAGAAAAAACTGATTGGTAGAGTGTAGATCATTAGCGTGAGTACATGTTTGTATCTAGTGATCAGCGTAGTAATTCGATGTAACGAGAAGAAGCGATGCCTACTCGTTCCTACAGAGACATGGTTTGTTTCGGTACGATCAGAAGATATTGCCTCTTTTTTTTCTGTTCTTGACGCTTCACACTGGTCAGATGAGGAAGAAAGAGTATCAGATGAGACAGGAGCTGTTTCAGGTAATTTCCACCAGCATACAAGCATGTAAATAAATATGGATAGGGCTTCTATACCAAACAGCCAAGTAGGATCATAGTGGAATAATAGCATTCCTCCTACAGGACCTAACGCAAGACCAGTATAGCTAATGGTATTGAGTAATCCGAACACTTCCACACGTTGACTATCTGTTGTGACATCAGCAATTTGAGCACGTTGAGCAGGAACAAACAATGATTGTCCCGCTCCATGCAACATGTACAGCAGGGCAAAACTAAGTACCGAGTCAGCCAAAATAAAACCTGCCATTGCTATGCTTTGCATGGTTAGGGCAAGCAGCATCACGGGTTTACGTCCTAAACGATCGGTAATACCACCCCCGAGCAATGTAACAATGATGTCGGTTAATGGTTGTAATCCGACAATGAGCATAGGTACTAGCACAGCCCCGTTTAATTTATCATGTAAGTATAACAAGAAAAATGGGGCGAGCATTGAGCTAGATAGACTCGTTATGAATGCTCCAAACATTCTGATCCAGATAGTGATATGATAGCGTTGAGTCCAATTTTTTTTCATTGGGTTAGGAAATTTCATAACTTGATCCCCCTTTGTTTTGCTGATTGTATGGCATAGGGGAGACAAGAAAAAGAGAAGAAGAGGAAGCTCTACTTTTTCCTCTTTTATAGAGGGGCAGATCTGAGAGAGATAAACAGTTGATATAAAAAGGGTTAGGAATAGTCGTCTACTACTCCTAACCAATTTTTACTTTATGAAGTAACATGTAGAGTTGGGACTATCTTTTCTGTTTTGCTTAGATTTTCATATGTACTTATCTTGTGTTATATTTTCAAATTTCGGATAACTAGTTGTGTAGCGAGAATCAATAGTTACGAAAATAGAGTAAATAGTGGTAGAGAATAAGTAAAAAGGAAGAGTCGTTATGTATATTTTAGATGATTTTATTCGATTTCGAACGGAATTAAATCATATTCCATTAAAAGAGCCTGTTTCGATTTCGCTTGAACAAATTGCTACTTTGTTGTGCTGTACCACTCGAAATAGTAAGTTCATTTTGCAAAAATGGATTGCTCTTCAATGGATTGCTTGGATACCTGGTAGAGGAAGAGGAAATCGTTCACAGCTTTCCTTTCTAGCTGAGCCAGACGAACTAGTAATTAGCCATGCACAACAGATGATTTATTCAGGGCAGGTAGCAGAGGCATTGTCACTCATACAAAAATATACGATTACTCTGCCAAAAGCTAATGAGAGATTTCAGCGTTGGTTTCGAGGGCAATTTGGATTGCAGTGGGAAAGGGAACAGGGTAAAAGGATCGAGACCTTGCGTCTGCCTCTAGGTGAACCATTAGCTATAGTTGACCCTATCCATGCATACCTACGCTCAGAGTGCCATATCAGTCAGCATATTTGTGAAATGCTGCTTCGCTATAATAAGACGTCGGGTAGTATGGAACCTCATTTGGCCTATCATATCGAAAAAAATGAATCTGGGGACCGTTGGACGATTTTTTTGCGCAAAGGGGTCTTGTTTCACCACGGGCGAGAAATGCTAGCAAGCGATGTAATTTTCAGCCTTAATCGATTAGCAAGGGAGAATTCCCCTTATCAATGGCTAACGTGGGAAATAAGAGAGATGATCCAGCATGATGATCGTGTTATTGAAATAAGGCTCACAGGTCCTCACCATTTATTTGATCGCTATCTAGGGAATGAACATCTTGCTATTGTGCCTAAGGATTATGTAGAGCAAGTAGGTGAGGATTTTGCAAGGATGCCGATAGGAACGGGGCCATTTAAACTTATTCGAAACGATGATGGTCTGGTCATACTAGAAGCGTTTGAAAGTTATTTCGGTATTAGGCCTCATCTCGATCGTGTGCAATTTATTAATTTGCAAACAAAAGCTGATGAAATCGAAATGAAAACCACATATGGCATGTGGTATGAAATGGATGAAGTAGAGCAAAAAGAAGAGAGTCACAGGGAGGATTGGCAAAGGGTAACAAGCGATGATTGGTGTGTTCAGTACTTGAGCTGCAATCAGCGAAAATCAGGACCAATTACTTCTCTTTCATTTCGCCGAGCGCTGCAACTGATCTTATCGCCTGAACAGATGCTGCACGAACTGGGAGGTGCACGTCACGAAATAGCTACGTGTTTTGCTTCTTGGAGGCGAGATAGCTTATTTTTAGAAGAGAGCGAACGACAATCTGATTTATGTCTTTCTGAACGTGTACATCTTTTACTTCAACAGAGCAATTACCAAGGAGAAGCCGTTCGTTTACATACATTTACAGATCAAGATCATGTGGAAGATTGCGAATGGATCAAAGAGCAGTGTGCGATGTATGGCATAAATATTGAAAATCATTATTATACCGTGAGTGAGCTACTGCAACCTATCACTATTGAGCAAGCTGATTTCATTCATGATAGTGCCACGATTGGTGATGATACAGAGCTATCTTTACTAGAAGTTTTTTTGTCACATAACAGTTTTGTGTATTCCCATGTAAAGGATGAGGACCGACAAAAAATTAAGATCGCGATCACTCATCTACAGAGTCTTTCCTCAGGGGTAGATAGACGGAAAGCTATCACCAAAATAGAGCAAATGTTACAACAACAGATAGCTTATCTGCCCCTTTATCGTAATCGGATAGGGCTAGTGGTTGATCCACGGTTGCGTGGAATCAGAGTTAATCGTCAAGGACATGTGGATTATCGTACATTGTGGTACAAGGATATGAGTTAAGTGAACAGACGATGGAGAAAAGGAGCTAGGAATGACAACAAAATACCAATTGCTGTGACGACTAGGAATCCTAGCACAATATATAATATTTTTTCTACCACCCAAGGTAACCCAGAGTTTTGTAAGCCTCTTTTCTCTTGGAAAAATGTCATGAGAACGACAGCACTGGTAAAGATAATGGTATATCTCACCACACGTAAGATGTATTCCATCCAAGTAAGCTCTTGGGTAGTCATCCCACCAGAATACAGATGGATTTCACGCTCCTCTGGCACAATTAGAATCATGATGGCTAAACCAACAAGAAAACCATATTTTGCACTTTTGATCAACTTTTCTTCCATAAGAGAACCTCCAATTCTTTTATTCTTGATGATTATTTTAACAGTTTTTTCCGTATCATTTGTAGGAAAATGCGAAAAAGGTCATTTTTTGTAGAATTCGAAGTGGAAGCATGGAAGCTAGAAAGGTATGATGGAGTGGACATTGTTTTTGATGCATTGCCTGAGAAGGAGGACTTACCGTGGCGAACTATGCCGACAGACGAATTTATTCCCCTTATATGATTTTTTCTAGGGAAGAGTGGAGAGGGCTACGAAATGAAACGCCCTTATCCATTTGTGAAGAGGATTTAGCTGATCTAGAAGGGCTTAATGAGAAACTATCACTACAAGAAATCAGTGAAATCTATCTGCCTCTCTCCAGGCTGTTAAATTTATATGTAGCAGAATCACAAGAGTTGTACAAAGCTGCCGATACTTTTCTGGGAAATCGTTCGGAAAAGGTACCATTTATCATTGGTATTGCTGGCAGTGTCGCTGTAGGGAAAAGCACGACAGCACGCGTACTATTATCCTTGTTGAAACGCTGGCCTAATCATCCGAAGGTGGAGTTGGTTACTACGGATGGCTTCCTTTACCCCAATGAGATATTGGAAGAACGTGGTCTGATGAAGCGTAAGGGCTTTCCGGAAAGCTATGATACAACAAGGCTGATCAATTTTTTAGCAGATGTAAAATCTGGCGTTAAAGAAGTGAGTTGTCCACTCTACTCTCACTTGACCTACAATATTTTGCGTGACCAAGAGCAAATCGTTTCTCAACCCGATATCTTGATCGTGGAAGGATTAAATGTCTTACAAGTAGGACGTATTATAGATAATGAAAGCATGCCACAGGTGTTTGTCTCTGACTTCTTTGACTTCTCAATCTATGTAGATGCCAGAGAACAAGACATTCGCGAGTGGTATTTAAATCGCTTTTTATTGTTAAGACAGACAGCTTTCCAGAAACCGGCTTCCTATTTCCATCGATATGCGCAGCTATCCGATGAAGAGGCGTTGGATGTAGCTAATAACATCTGGCGGGAAATCAATGCAGTTAATTTACATAAAAACATCTTGCCTACACGTTATCGAGCTGATTTGATTTTGACGAAGGGAAAACAACATGCCATTGAACAGGTTATGCTACGGAAGTTGTAAGATGACGCCGCTTTTGTCACAGAAAGTACAACTGTACGCCAAAGCCTAGCAAATCATTGTCTTTTCCAAAAGTTATCAGTAAGATAAAGAAGGACAGGTCTCTCGAATAAGGAAACAGAGGGCTTTTCGTGTATGTACATAGGCGGAGCAAAGGCTCACGCTAAACCATAAGAAGGGGTTGTGTCACATGTCAGCCAATGAAGCATTGCTCACGTTGGAAGGATGGTTTACCTATCATGACTTCCGGAAGATCAACTGGGAAAAATGGAAAAAAGCATCTAGCGAAGAACGCCAAGCGGCCCTTGACGAACTAACTTCCCTAATGCGCGTATGGAATGATGCAGAATCCGAGACTGGTGGTAGCACGGCTGTGTATTCTGTACTTGGACATAAAGCTGATCTATGCTTTATCTTCCTACGCCCTACAATGGGTGAATTGGATGAATTAAAAACAGCGATCAATAAAACTCGCTTTGCAGATTATACAGAGACGGATTACTCTTATATTTCCGTGGTAGAGTTAAGCAACTATGTGAACAATCCTGGTCAAGATCCTAAAGCAAATCCGCATGTGCGTGAGCGTTTGTACCCAATCTTACCAAAATGGGATCACTTCTGCTTCTATCCAATGAACAAGAAACGTGGAGAAAAAGACAACTGGTATTCCATGACAATGGACGAGCGTCGTGAATTAATGCAAACTCACGGTTTGACTGGTCGTAAATATGCTGGTAAAATCAAGCAAATTATTGGTGGCTCTGTGGGGTATGACGATTGGGAATGGGGCGTTACTTTATTCGCTCATGACCCAATTGAATTGAAACACATTGTATATGAAATGAGATTCGATGAAGTAAGTGCGCGTTATGGTGAATTCGGTATCTTCTTGGTTGGTAACCATGTAAATGAAGAAGCCCTACTAAAAATGTTTGCGCTTTAAAAAGGAATAAATGCGTTTAAAAGAAACCGATGAGCAAAGGCTTATCGGTTTTTTGCTTTTTTACCTTTTTGCACAATATGAGATGGCCAGACCTGTTGGAATGGGGCAAACTGGTATATGATAGATACATAAGTGAACTGACAATCAATACGGCTCTAGCTAGAGCGATCAAAGACGGGGGACTAACCATGAGTATCAGTCAAGAAACACGTCAGGAGAAAGATTTTCTTGGAACAAAAGAGGTACCATTGCATGCTTATTATGGCATTCAAACGTTGCGTGCTGTAGAGAATTTTCCGATCACAGGCTATCGTATTGATGGGGAGCTAATTAAAGCGCTAGGCTATGTAAAAAAAGCAGCAGCTTTAGCCAATATGGAAGTAAAGCAGCTTTCTTCCAAATTAGGTGATCCAATCGTACAAGCTTCTCAAGAATTGATTGATGGCAAATGGCAGGAGCAATTTATTGTCGATCCGATTCAGGGAGGCGCCGGTACCTCTATCAATATGAATGCTAACGAAGTGATTGCGAATCGAGCATTGGAAATCATGGGTGCGGTGAAAGGCGATTATTTTACCTTAAGCCCAAATACGCATGTAAACAAAGCACAATCCACAAACGATGCGATTCCAACAGCCGTACATATTGCGGTTTTGCGCTTAATTAATCAATTGCTAGGTACTATGGAAGCATTGAAAGATGCTTTTGTAGATAAAGCAAAGCAATTTGATCATATAATTAAAATGGGACGCACTCATTTGCAGGATGCTGTTCCAATTCGAATGGGCCAGGAATTTGAGGCATATAGCCGTGTATTGGATCGAGATATTAAACGAATTGGGCAGACTCGTCAGCACCTTTATGAAGTAAACATGGGGGCAACAGCAGTAGGTACGGGTCTAAATGCCGATCCAATCTATATTGAACGCGTTGTTAAAATTCTTGCAGAGCTGACTGAATTACCATTGGTTAGCGCAGAGAATTTGGTGGATGCTACGCAAAATACGGATGCTTATACAGAAGTATCTGCGGCTCTCAAGGTTTGTATGATCAATATGTCTAAAATTGCAAATGATCTGCGCTTACTTGCTTCTGGTCCACGTGCAGGATTAGGGGAAATTAGCTTACCTGCTCGTCAACCAGGGTCTTCTATTATGCCAGGAAAAGTAAACCCAGTAATGGCAGAGGTAGTCAATCAAGTGGCATTCCAAGTAATCGGGAATGATCATACGATCTGCTTAGCCTCTGAAGCAGGCCAATTAGAGTTAAATGTGATGGGGCCTGTGCTTGTATTTAATCTGATTCAGTCCTTGACTATTATGAATAATGTATTTACAGTGTTCCAGAAAAATTGTCTGGAAGGTATTGAAGCAAATATAGATCGTTGTCGCCAATACGTAGAAAATAGCGTGGGAATTATTACTGCACTTAATCCACATTTGGGTTATGAACCAGCAGCACGTATTGCAAGAGAGGCAACACTGACTGGCAGATCAGTACGCGAGCTGTGCTTGGACTATAATGTGTTGACGGAAGAGGAACTCGATATTATTTTAGACCCATATGAGATGACACATCCCGGAATTGCTGGCGCATCTCTTTTGGATCGCGAATAAAACGATAAAGTAAGATAATAGAAGCGACAATGTAACAAAAGGATGGGCGGTCAATTCCGATAGAATACACGGAAATGATCGTCTATTTTTGTACTATGTGAAACAAAGGGACAAAGGAGGGAGCCGATGCTTACTTTACAACAAGCAGCAGCGATACAGGCAACATTTGCTCACGAACTGATAACAGGAACAATGGTACATGAGGCAGAGTTTACGACGCGACAGCAACAGCTACAATTAACAATTTGTCCTAAGCTTGCAATGGTGATATCACTGGATCGTTATCCTGATTTGGCAGCGAGTAAGCCTGTAGGATGGTGCCAGGAAATCGGACAGCAATTACTCAAGGTATTGCACCAGGCTTTATCTGTTCCTTTTGTGTGGTGCTGGGTCTCAGAAGGAGTTATGGTCATATTGCTTGAACTGCTAGATGGTAACGAGAACAAGCACCAGGATTTTGCTGGTCAGAAAGCTCGTCAGATCGCTTCTGAAATTGTTCAACATGCCGATGAAAAAAGGATATCGATCTCCATCGGAATTGGGGGCGTCTATGATAATCCGCTGGATATGCAGCATTCTTATGAAGAAGCACAAATGGCTTTAAAAGATCGTTTTTTTCAAGGAAATCAGCTAGTTTTGCCCAAAAGGACGAAACAAGATAGAGATAGCAGAAGCAGAAGAAATTCGTCCATACTTAGCAAAAATCGAGCAGATGTTATTGCTAGTGTGAGAATTGGAGATGAACGCGCTACGCTAGAATCCTTGCGCACGCTGCTACATGATATGACGATGGTGGACCAGCAGGATGTGGAGAGCTTTCAATCGGAAGTGGTTGAGATTATAACAGCTATGTCAAGGACGGTGCTAGAGCTGGGAGCAGATGCTTCCACTATTTTAGCAGAGAATGCACGATTCATTCAGGATCTCTATAAAACAATACGCTACGATACCTTCTTGCAAAAAGTGGAGCGGTATAGCATAAGTCTGGTTCAACAGGGGGAACAGCTAGGCATGAAAAAATATTCTCCTGTTATTCGAAACGCGGTTTTGTATTTGAAGGAGCATCTAGGAGAAAAGATAGGGTTGAAGGAAGTAGCACAAAATTGCTGTTTGAGTGTTTATCATTTTAGCCATCTTTTTCAGCGAGAAACAGGATACAGCTTTATTGAGTACGTTCATCATATGAAGCTACAAAAAGCTGTTATCTATTTAGAAACAACCGATTTATCTATTAAAGAAATTGCTTTTGAACTAGGATTTGAAGATGCTAATTATTTTAGTCGTCTATTCAAAAGACATATGAACATGAGTCCACGCGAATATCGTACAGCAATATTGTGCTAGTATTTCGCAAATTACACTAGATGATTCGTAAGCGCATTCCGGTAAACTGAAGAAAACAAACGGTTTTTGGGAAAAATCATATAATTACAGTTGAGGCTAGGCAACCATCCTAAGGTAAAAGTCTTTGATATCGTCTGTGTTGACCCGTTACAAGATCCACGGAGAGCGACGGTACGAGTTTCTTATATAATATTTTGAATTTTCCAACAGGATATGCCAATCAAGCTCACAGCTAGAAATCCCATTGTGTTTGTAAGCAAATGTTTGTCTATACGAAAGGGGAATGTAGAATGACAACAACGAATAAAAGAGTAGTGCGAGCTCCACGCGGTAATGAATTAATCGCGAAAGGCTGGGAACAGGAAGCGGCTTTACGCATGCTGATGAATAATTTGGACCCAGAGGTTGCAGAACGTCCGGAGGATTTGGTTGTGTATGGAGGTATCGGTAAAGCCGCACGTAACTGGGCTAGTTTTGACAAGATCGTTGAATGCTTAAAAGAATTGGAAGCAGACGAGACATTGTTAATTCAATCGGGTAAACCAGTAGGAATATTCCGTACACATTCCCAAGCTCCGCGTGTGTTGTTATCTAACTCTATGTTGGTTCCCGCTTTTGCAAATTGGGAGACATTCCGTGAATTAGACCAAAAAGGCTTAATGATGTACGGGCAAATGACAGCTGGTAGCTGGATTTATATTGGAACACAAGGAATTCTGCAAGGAACTTATGAGACTTTTGCAGAAGCTGCACGCCAGCACAATAATGGCACATTAAAAGGTACCATTACTCTAACAGCAGGCATGGGCGGTATGGGGGGAGCTCAACCATTAGCGGTTACGATGAATGAAGGTGTGGTCATCGCAGTTGATATTGACGCTACTCGCATCCAACGTCGGATTGAGACTCGCTACTGTGATGTAATGGTACATGATTTAGATACAGCATGGCAGATGGCAACAGAAGCGAAAAATGAAGGTAGAGCACTGTCCATTGGTTTGGTCGGTAATGCCGCAGAGATTTTTCCAGAGATGGTTACACGGGGGCTAACGCCTGAATTTGTCACCGACCAGACCTCTGCACATGATCCTTTGAATGGATATGTACCAGTCGGTTATGGATTAGAAGGTGCAAAATCATTAAGAGAGAGCGATCCAGATCAATATATCCAACTGGCGAAACGTTCAATGGCCACCCATGTACAGGCCATGCTTGATTTACAAAAGGCAGGTTCGATCGTTTTTGATTATGGTAATAACATTCGGCAGGTTGCTTTTGATGAAGGCGTTGAGGATGCTTTTCATTTCCCGGGTTTTGTACCAGCCTATATTCGCCCATTATTTTGTGAGGGCAAAGGGCCGTTTCGTTGGGCTGCTTTGTCAGGCGATCCAAAAGATATCTATAAAACAGATGAGCTTGTCCTAAAGCTATTCCCAGAGAACGAGCATCTCCGCCGCTGGATTACGATGGCTCAGGAAAGAGTAGCATTCCAAGGCTTGCCTGCCCGTATCTGCTGGTTGGGGTATGGAGAGCGTGTCAAAATGGGGCTTGCTATCAATGAAATGGTACGAAGCGGTGAAATTTCTGCACCTATCGTTATTGGACGGGATCATTTAGATTGCGGTTCGGTTGCTTCTCCAAATCGTGAGACAGAAGCAATGAAGGATGGTAGTGATGCGGTAGCTGACTGGGCTATTTTAAATGCGTTGGTAAATACCTCAGCGGGTGCAAGCTGGGTATCCGTACATCATGGTGGTGGTGTAGGGATGGGCTATTCCTTGCATGCTGGAATGGTAGTTGTTGCAGATGGCTCTGTGGAAGCAGAAGAGCGCCTGAAACGTGTACTTACAACAGATCCGGGCATGGGAGTTATCCGTCACGCTGATGCTGGTTATGATCTAGCAGTTGAAACAGCAAAAGAGCGTGGGGTTCGAGTACCAATGCTAGATATCTAAGCAAGGAAAAACGGAGTATGGTCAATAGGGGGAAAGCGTGATGTCGAAAATCGACTTGCTTGTTCATAATATCAAAGCGCTCGTCACTATGGCTGGCTCAGCTCAGGCACGATCTGGAGCTGAGATGAAAGAAATCGGACTGGTTCAAGACGGGGCAGTGGCCATAGCAGATGGACGTATTGTGGCTGTTGGAACAGAACAGGATGTTCGGAAACAAATTCAAGGGTCAAGCATTTCTAAAGAGTGGGATGCTGAAGGAAAGCTAGTTACACCTGGATTAGTCGAACCGCATACGCATCTAGTTCATGGAGGCTCTCGTGAGCATGAATTGTCTCTTAAATTAAACGGGGCCAGCTATCTGGAAATTTTGGAACAGGGTGGGGGTATTTTAAGTACGGTGCGTGCCACGCGTGCGGCTACGGAGCAGGAGCTTTTTCTGAAGGCAAAGAAGAGCTTAGATCAAATGCTACAATTTGGTTCAACTACAGTAGAAGCAAAAAGTGGCTATGGCCTTAGCGTAGAGGAAGAATTAAAACAGCTTCGGGTAACCAGTGCGTTACAGCAAGCGCATCCGGTCGACTTAGTCTCTACATTTATGGGAGCACATGCAGTCCCCACCGAATTTAAGGGACGAACAGATGAATATGTTGCTTTAGTTATAAACGAGATGTTGCCAGAGGTAAAACGTACTGGATTGGCGGAATTCTGTGACGTATTTTGTGAGCATGGGGTGTTCAGTGTAGAGCAATCCAGGGCTATTATGCAGGCAGCTCGTAAGCTTGGCTTTAAACTGAAGCTACATGCAGATGAAATTGAGCCGTTGGGGGGAGCAGAGTTAGCCGCCGAGCTAGGCTGCATTTCTGCTGAGCATTTGTTAGCGGCAAGTGATGAAGGCTTATTAGCGATGAAGGAAGCAGGTGTGGTGGCAGTTTGTTTGCCAGCGACCTCCTTTAATCTTCGACTGAGCAAGCATGCTCGCGCTAGAAAAATGATCGAGTTAGGTGTTCCTGTTGCCCTCTCCACTGATTATAATCCAGGCAGTTCACCTACAGAATCGTTACAGCTTGTGATGACGCTAGGCTGCCTAAATCTGGGGCTAACGCCAGAGGAGGTATTGACGGCTATGACGATCAATGCAGCCCATGCGATTGGACGTGCAGAGCAGGTTGGAAGCCTTGAAGTGGGTAAACAAGCGGATTTGGTCATCTATGATGCGGATAATCTTGATTATTTGCCTTATCATTTTGGCATCAATCATGTCAAAACCGTTGTGAAAAATGGTCAGATTGTGGTACAAGATAGAAAAGTGGCTTATGAGTAAAACTGAAATAGAATAAGATTGAATGAAAGGCGTCAATTCTCAAAAAGGGATTGACGTCTTTTTTGCGAAGGAATTGAAAAATTGTTACTTAGAATTTTTGATGTAAGGAAGGGGATTAATTACGGCATAGGAAAAGGTTCCCATACTAAAATCCCGGCTCATTGAGAAGCGGGATTTTAGTATGTGGTTCTACATCCCCAGCATTTACATAGGTAACACCCTTCGTATTTACACCCACTACATAAAAGTCATCAAACACGGGCATTTCATTTTCATAGCGCGTGTAGGTAACGGCGTCCCAGCTATTATCTTTCGAGGTCTTACTAGCTTTATACTTTTTGAAATCTTCACCCAAAATTACTTTTAAAAGGGTTGCTGATTTTCTATCTAATAGTCGGCAAATATCAGCAAAGGTTACAAAATTGCCAAAATATATTTTTTATTTTATAGAAGTACTCTACATTACTAAAAAACAAATAAAAGCTCAGCTCAAATTGTGAACATGTTGAGAGAAAGTGTTCACTCCTCTAAGAAATAGGCCATAGGAAACAGATAGAGAAGGATATATAATTTTACTTATATCTCTTGAACATAAAGGAGCGTTTCAGTGAAAAAACAAATTGCCTGGGTAACAGACAGTACGGCTTATATACCGGCTGACCTTCGGGAGAAGCACGATATTTATGTTGTGCCACTCGAAATTATTTTCTCCGACGGTACCTACCGCGATGGCCTCGATATGACGCCTGAGCAAATGTACGAAAAAATCGAGAATACTCGAGAAGTTCCGAAGACCTCTCAACCTTCGCTGGGCAAGTTTGTGGAGCTATATGAGACCCTAAAACAAAAATATGATTGTGCGATTGCTGTACATGTATCGAGTAAGTTAAGTGGAACACTCAATGCTAGCCATAGCGCTGCAGCGATGGCGGAGTTCCCCGTAGAAGTCGTAGATTCAAAAACGATGTCCTATCCGATTACACATATGATTTTACAAGGAATGGAAATGGCGAAAACGGAAGCTTCACCAGAGAAGATCGCTAGTTCGTTGCGTCTTATCGCTGAGAAAGCGGAAAGCTACATCCTCCTTGGAAGTCTTGATCAGTTTTATCGTGGGGGACGAATGAATGGAGTACAGTTCTTCATGGGCAATCTACTCCAGATCAAACCAATTCTACGTATCAGAGATGGTATTTTTGAAGTCTATGAAAAAATCCGAACCGAAAACAAAGCAATTGTGTGCATGCTAGCACAACTCGATCAAGCAATGCAGAAACAAAAGATTAAGAACGTACAGATTCTACATGGGAACGTAGTGGAAAAAGCTCAAGCTCTCAAAAAGCGAATCAAAGAGAAGTATGACGATTTAGAAATTATTATTGGACCTATTAGTTCAACGATTGGTGCACATGCTGGGCAAGGGACAGTAGCACTATCATGGATTAATGAATAGTCAGAATAAAGTATATTCATGAGTATTGAAAGGAGCGGATATGCTCCTTTTTTGTTTGTTTTATGCCACGTTATTTTTACAACTTATGATTTTAGGGGACAGGATGGTAGTTACAAAGGCAGTTTCTACCAGTAATCACTTTCGCTTGACACCCTATCTGTGAGCGAGTATATTTGTGTTGTAAGATTATGAAACCGGTTACAGATTTGAATAAACTGAATACTACGAGATTTTATGCATGTATTTCTAAAATTTGTATGGTCTTATGTAATTTATGTGAAACCGGTTACACATTAGATGGTTAACGAATGTGGAGTGACGTATGATGGCAACGATTCGCGATGTAGCAAAGCTGGCAGGTGTATCTGTGGCAACTGTTTCTCGTGTGCTTAACAAAACGGGTTATGTGAATGTAGAGACAGGTCGCAAGGTTGAAAAAGCAATTCAACAGCTTCAGTATGAACCTAACTCGGTGGCGCGAGGCTTGGCGGGTAAGCGAACAAGTACGATTGCTTTTATCTTGCCGGATATCACGAACCCATTTTTTTCAGAAATGGCGCGTGGTGTGGAGGACAAAGCTAGAGAATTAGGATATACGGTTATCTTATGTAACTCTGATGATCAGGGGCAAAAGGAAAAAACATATATTGAAGTTCTTAAGAAAAAATATATTGATGGCATCATTATCGCTTCTCAAACTTTAAGGAGTGAAGACATCCAAAAGATGCAACAGGATCAGATTCCCTTGGTGGTCATGGATCGTGCTCCAGAGAATCAACATTGCTCTGTCATTAGATGTAACAACTATGTGGGGGCAAAGGAAGCTGTGGCTCATTTAGTGGAGCAGGGCTGTCGCAAAATTGGACATATCTATGGTCCACAAGAATTAATTACTGCCAGAGAGAGAATGCTTGCCTATGAAGAAAGTGTTCAAGGATTCGCTTGGTATTCGCCAAGCTTAATGGAACCGGGATATTTTCAATTAAATGGGGGACAGGAAGCGGTTAAAGAATTACTGAGAAGGCATCCAGATATTGATGGCATTTTTGTAGGTAATGATTTAATGGCCATTGGGGTGCTAAAAGGATTAAATCAACTAGGCAGAAGGGTTCCAGAAGATGTAGCGGTATGCGGCTTTGATGGCATTGCCCTAGCCTCGATGACGATTCCAGAATTAACAACGGTAGCTCAACCGATCTACGAGATGGGGGAGCTAGCGGCACTTACACTAACCCAGCAAATAGAGAGTACAAAACTAGTACCGAGTGTGTTTGAACTAGAGCCCATCTTTATTGAGCGCAGTTCAACCAGAAGGGAGCCATTGGGATGAAACCACTACGAATAGCTGTCATTGGCAGTCTTAACATGGATGTTGTAGTAGAAGCCCCGCGTCAGCCAAAAATGGGGGAGACAATCAGCGGAGATCATGTACATTTTATCCCTGGGGGTAAGGGAGCGAATCAAGCGGTTGCTGCTGCGCGTCTAGGAGCCCACACTGCCATGATCGGTTCCTTGGGGAGAGATGCATTTGGAGATTCCTTGGTGAAAGCGATGAAGCAGGAAGGAATTCAGGTCAATACGATAAAACGTGTTGAAAATGCTCCTACTGGGATCGCATCTATTTTGTTAGCAGAAGGAGATAACCAAATTATTGTAGTAGCGGGTGCCAATGCTCATACCTCTATGGCAGATGTTGATCTGCATGCTGATACGGTGAAGGCGGCAGACATCGTGCTACTGCAATTGGAAATTCCCATCGAGACGGTTGTTTATACGGCAAAGCTCGCCAAAGAAGCCGGTAAAATGGTCATCTTAAATCCAGCTCCAGCGCAGAAGCTTCCAGATGAATTATTTGGTTACATCGATGTGATGACACCCAATGAATCAGAATTATATCTCTTGACGGGGATGGAACAAGACCAAGCAACAGACCAAGCGACAGACCAAGAAAATACACTGCCTGTTGCCATGAAAGCACTTCATGCAAAAGGAGTGAAGCACGTCGTTACCACACTTGGATCTACAGGTTCTGCCTACTTAATAAATGGTGAGACATTTGGGACGATCGCTAGTCATAAAGTTCAGGTCGTCGACACCACAGGAGCTGGAGATTCTTATAACGCAGGGCTCGCTTATGCGCTAGCCTCTGGACAAAGCATTCCAGAAGCTGTTGAGTTTGCGAGTGTTGTCTCAGCGCTTGCCGTAACTAAGTTAGGGGCACAACAGGGAATGCCGACAATGAAGGAAGTGCTAGCTTTTCAATCCAAGTGCTAGTTTACATGCTAGTCGCTATAGATTAGGGTAGCGACAGCTACAGCTACAGCTAAGGAAATTCTTGCACAGCTAAAGGGTGAGAAACATGAAGAAAATCGGGATCATGAATAGTGAAATTTCGACTATCATCAGTAAGCTGGGACATACAGACCGCATTGTCATTTGCGATGCGGGTCTGCCGATCCCAGATGGGGTACAGCGAATCGATGTGGCTCTCAAGGCGGGGCTACCAAGCTTTCTGGATGTGTTGCAAGTGATATTAGCAGAAATGCAGGTGGAGCGTATCCACTATGCGAACGAGATGATCGAGGTTAGCCCTGCTCTTTATGAAAAAATGAAACAGGAGCTTCCTCATGTAGAAGAGAGCATAATCAGTCATGAAGAATTTAAAAAACGGACGAATGAAGCGAAAGCGATCATACGTACCGGAGAGTGCACGCCATATGCCAATGTGATTTTAGAAGCTGGAGTTACTTTTTAAAGGCGGTGTGAACGTATGACAGATTTATTGTTAGAAATGAAGGGCATCTGCAAGTCGTTTCCCGGTGTCAAAGTACTCGATCAGGTTGAGTTGACAGTGCGCCCAGGTGAACTAGTAGCGCTAATGGGTGAGAATGGAGCAGGTAAATCTACTCTTATGAAAATCCTTGGTGGTATTTATACCAAAGATAGCGGTACTATCACGGTCAAAGGTCAGTCGGTACCTGAGATGACTACGAAATTGGCTGCTGAACTGGGAATTGGGATTATTCATCAAGAATTGAACCTGATTTCCCATTTATCAGTTGCCGAAAATATCTTCTTGGGACGCGAATTTACGTATGGAAAAACCAAATTTATCAATTGGAAAAAGCTACGTCAGGAAGCAAAGATATATTTAGACCAATTGGGCATTCAAGTTGATCCTGATACCAAAGTGGGAGATTTATCAGTTGGTCAGCAACAAATGATCGAAATTGCTAAAGCGCTTTCATTGCAAGCGGACATCCTTGTACTAGATGAACCAACCGCAGCTCTTACCAATCGTGAAATCGATGCCTTGTTTGAGGTGATTTTTGCCCTCAAGAATAAAGGAGTAGGTATGATTTATATCTCGCATCGGATGGAGGAAATCTTTCAGGTCAGCGATCGCATCACCGTTCTTCGTGACGGTCAGTATGTTGGCACGAAAGTAACGGCTGAGACTAGCATGGATGAGCTGGTCAAAATGATGGTAGGTAGAGAAATTACAGATCGCTTCCCCAAGGTGGATGTTTCACTTGGCGAAGAGAAGCTGCGAGTAGATCACCTGTCGGTTAAAGGAAAACTGGCTGATGTCTCCTTTGCAGTACAAGCTGGCGAAATATTGGGATTTGCCGGATTAATGGGAGCAGGGCGTTCGGAAGTTGCTAAAGCTATTTTTGGACTCGAACGGCTGGAGTCAGGAAGTATTAAGGTAGAAGGCAGGTCTGTAACCATAAACAAGCCCAAGGATGCGATTGCGGCAGGGATTGCCTTTGTAACAGAAGACCGAAAAGAGGAAGGCTTGGTCCTTTCCTTATCCGTTCGTGAAAATATAGCGTTACCTAATCTGTCCAGCCTTTCATCCTTAGGGGTCCTTCACAAGCAGAAGGAACAGCAATTAGCAGATGAGACGATTAATAAATTGCTAGTTAAAACGCATAGCAGTGAGCAGAGGGTTGGTTCGTTGAGTGGGGGCAATCAGCAAAAGGTTGTTATTGGCAAATGGCTGGCAACTGCTCCAAAAATTTTAATTTTAGATGAACCGACGCGCGGTGTGGATATTGGAGCTAAGAAAGAGATTTATGATTTGATGAATCGCTTGGCACAGGCAGGTGTAGCAATCATCATGATCTCGTCAGAATTGCCAGAAGTCTTAGGAATGAGCGATCGTATTATCGTTATGCATGAAGGAAAAATGACGGGTGAATTCTCACGGGAGGAAGCTACTCAGGAAATCATTATGCACGCGGCAACAGGAGGAGGTCATTCAATTGCAAGCACAAGCGAAACCGACGCTTACGTTTAAGGGTAATTTTTTGCAACAAATGGGCCCGTTACTGGGACTGTTTCTGTTAGTGATTATACTGTCCATCGTCAGCTCTGATTTTTTAACGGTAAGTAATATTTTTAATGTGCTACGCCAGGTATCAATTAATGCATTGATTGCATTTGGAATGACCTTTGTTATTTTAACAGGTGGTATTGATCTATCAGTAGGCTCTACCTTGGCTTTATCAAGTGCGTTGTCAGCAGGGATGATGGCTAGTGGTGGCGATCCATTCCTAGCAATCGTGGTTGGATTATTGGCAGGTCTGGTAATGGGTGCATTCAATGGGATTTTAGTTGCAAAGGGAAATGTAGCTCCCTTTATCGCGACATTGGCAACCATGACTGTTTTTCGAGGATTGACACTTGTTTATACAGAGGGAAAACCAATTACAGGACTGCCAGATAGCTTCGGAATGGTAGGAAAAAGCTTCTTTTTACAGATTCCGATGCCGGTGATCTGGATGTTACTTTCCTTTGTCGCATTGTATTTCATCTTAAAACATACGACATTTGGTCGTCATGTCTACGCTTTAGGAAGCAATGAGGAGGCAACCAGATTATCAGGGGTTTCTACCACTAAGGTAAAAATCTGGGTGTATTCTATCAGCGGTCTGTTTGCATCCTTAGCGGGTATTATTTTGACCTCACGCCTTAACTCTGCTCAGCCAACGGCAGGTACATCCTATGAGCTAGACGCCATTGCAGCAGTTGTTCTAGGGGGAACTAGTCTCTCTGGCGGTAAAGGCTGGATTGTTGGTACCTTAATCGGTGCCATGATTATCGGTGTGCTCAACAACGGTCTAAACCTGTTGAATGTATCATCCTTCTATCAACTGGTAGCCAAAGGGGCAGTCATTCTGATTGCTGTTTTGTTAGATCGTTCTAAAAAATAAATGTATGAGAAAAAGGAGAGGTTTCGACATGAAGAAGTACCTGAAAGTAGCATTGGCATCAACTATGCTTTTATCTGTACTAGCAGGTTGTTCAACTCAATCCAGCTTAGAGGACAACAAGGCACCAGCCCCTGATGCGAAAAAAGAAGGTGTCACCATCGGGCTCTCTATCTCTACTTTAAATAACCCATTCTTTGTAACGCTTAAAGAAGGGGCAGAAAAGGCGGCCAAAGACGCAGGGGTAAATCTGATTGTCGTAGATTCTCAGGATGATACCGCTAAACAAATAAGCGGAGTCGAGGATTTAATCCAGAAAAAAGTGGATGTCATTTTGGTTAATCCAACCGATAGCGCAGCCATTTCCACAGCAGTTGAATCAGCAAATGCAGCGAACATTCCAGTAGTTACGGTGGACCGTGCCGCGGAAGGCGGAAAAGTAACTGCACACATCGCTTCCGACAACGTGAAAGGTGGAGAAATGGCTGGTCAGTTCATACTAGATTCTTTAGGTGGGAAAGGAAACGTGGTTGAACTGGAGGGTATTCCGGGTTCCTCGGCAGCACGTGATCGAGGTAAAGGCTTCCACAATGCTGTAGACAATAAAGATGGTCTAAAAGTAACAGCTACCCAACCAGCAGATTTTAATCGTGCTAAAGGCATGAGCGTTATGGAAAACATTTTGCAAGGAAACAAAAACATCCAGGCTGTGTTTGCCCACAATGATGAAATGGCTTTGGGTGCCCTACAAGCAATAGAAGCAGCTGGTTTAAAAGAAGTGAAGGTAGTAGGCTTTGACGCTACTGATGATGCTGTCACAGCTGTAAAGGATGGAAAACTAGCGGCAACAGTTGCCCAAAAACCGGCTGAAATCGGTAAAAAAGCTGTAGAGACTGCTATTAAAGTATCCAAGGGTGAAAAGGTGGATGAGTTTATCCCAGTTGATTTGGAGTTAATTAAAAAGTAGCTACCCCGTGCTCCCAAAGCTTGCTAAAAAAATAAAAACATCAGGTGAAACTTCAGATATACCTGGTGTTTTTATTTTTTGTGTAAATTGACCCTATTTTTGTTCAGCAGAAATTTCGATACATAACGTATATACAAGAAGTTAGGAAGGGAGACACTATTACACGAATGGAGTGTCAAACAAAGAATAATCTATCGCATGCTGCAAATAGTCAAAAATGTGATTACGATATTCAGGCATTAGAAAAAATCTTGCTGGACATTTCTAAAATAACAATAGAAACACAGCGATTGGCCAAGCAGACTATGTTGAATAGTGAACTGGTAAACGAACACAACAATGGAGTTTTTTTGGCTATGGAAGAGACTGTGAAGCAATTAATGGAGAAATCAGCTGTCATCTGGCATGATTGCAAGCAAGCCGTTAGAAAGATTCAACTAGAAATCCGAGCATATACCACTCTTGTAGAACCATTGAATCTAAACGAAAATGAAACGACGAACCCAGCCTTGAAACAGGGAATAACGATTACATTGATATATGAAATGCTACAAGAGGCACATCGGGAAATAAAGGAATTATTTCTCGCTGTGCAGAATATAACCATCAAAACCAATATCTTGCTACAAGTAACGGAACTAAGTCAACGGGTAGCAAAGCATAACAGTAGGAAAAGAGAACTGATTGGCGCGGAAGGTCTGAGTCTAAAAGACTAGTGGAAGTAGTGTTTATCGGTACTTGCTAAGAAGAATAACAGCCCTATCTTGTAATGTTCATTTGTTGCTCAAGGAGCTTTGACAAACAGCCTACATATCCAAAAGTGTCCAGTGTAAATAAGGAAGTACGGGTATGATAAAGGTAGAAAGAAAAGTTATAACCTAGCAAGTGTTAATTGGTTGCATAGTGGGAGAGAGAACTTGCAGTAGAAACCAAAAGCTTTTTACAGAGAAAAAAGGAGTGGTGTGTATGGTAGCTTGGCTACGACAATCTCAAAGTGCTTCAGTAGTTTTATTATTGGTTCGTCTTTATTTGGGGTATACGTGGATTACCTCTGGTTGGGGCAAGATAAGTGGTGGAGGCTTTGCAACTGAGGGCTTCTTAAAAGGAGCGATTGAAAAAGCGTCTGGTGATCATCCTTCTGTTCAAGGCTGGTGGGCTGCTTTTCTGGAAAATTTCGCATTACCGGGTGCTTCCTTTTTCAATTTCTTAATTCCTTGGGGAGAATTCCTGGTAGGACTTGCGTTATTACTAGGGCTGTTAACCACATTCGCTGGATTAATGGGAATTTCTATGAATTACGCATTCTTATTTAGTGGTACAGTAAGTATTAATCCATACTTGATTTTATTAACCACGTTTATTTTAATTGCTGGTCGTAATGCCGGCTACTTTGGGTTAGATCGATTGGTCCTTCCATATTGGGATAAAAAACGAGGTAAGCAGAATATGCGGCTTCGTTAAAGTATATAGTTAGCTAGAAGGTCCTATAAAGGTGATAAGTTATGATTGACTTTTATCAACTTTATAGTAAAATGAACTTGAAGCGAATAATGCGTTTACAGGCGTGTTACTGTTACAGACAGGCATGAGCCACACAAAGGATTTTTCTTTCTTGTTTTTTCATGGAGAAAATCTGATGTTGGCTCTTTTTTGACTTTATTACTGTTACAGGATACGCAGGGATTCTCAATGCAAGTTCGTAATTCTGATCTATGGTGGTGTCTGCGTGTACAAAAGCCAAGATTATAACATAAGCCGAATTTTAAGTAATAACGTCGTCTTGGTAAGCGATCCAACTGTGAATACAGAAGTGGTCTTGCTTGGGAAGGGTCTTGGATTTGGGCAAAAAGCAGGCAACCCGATTGCGAAGAATGATGAACGTATTGAGAAGCGCTTTCGAATGGAAAATGAGCTTCACTTAAATCAGTTCCAATCTCTTCTGACCCAAATCGATCAGACGGTGATTGAAATTGCAGAAGAGATCATTTCATGGGTTTGCGATGAAATGACGCCTGAAATCAATGAATTGATTCATGTTGCTTTACCTGACCATATCCAGTTTGCTGTGCATCGCTTGTCAAGCGGTATGGAAATTGTAAACCCTTTCCTATTCGAGATTCAAGCGCTGTATCCGCAGGAGTTCATTCTTGCTGAACGATCGGCGGCCTTAATCGAAGATACCTTCACGATTACTGTTCCAGAAAGTGAAATCGGATTCTTGGCATTGCATATTCACTCGGCTGTTAGCTACATTCCAGTAGCGCAGACAGTGAAGCATACAAACCTCATCCTTGAGATGATTCAGATGGTGGAAGAGCGTTTAACATTGAAGGTAACAAAGGAAAGCTTACATTATACTCGAATGATTACGCATTTCCGTTTCGTTCTAGAACGATTGATGGAAGGCAAAACAATAGAAAATCCCTTGTTGGATCGCGTAAAGTCCATGCTTCCAGAGGCATATGAGCTTGCCCTGCAATTGGGAGAGCTTATCTCACAAAAGTTAGATGTTAAAGTGCCCGAGGATGAAGTGGGATACATGGCAATGCATTTGTTCCGTTTGTTTCAACTCGTAAAGGACATAAAAGAATAATTGTCTTTTCACAGCGTGTTACTAGTTCGACTAGGCATGAGCAGTGGAAGATGGAGTATCCTAAATGATATCACTTTGTTTAGGCATATCCGTTTTCTATGCTCATGCCTTTTCTATTTGATAAAGTCAGTGAATACCTAAGGAGGCCCTACATGTTTAGCAAACTATTTTCACGTAAAAAAGAAGTTCAGCCAACTCTACTGCTAGCACCACTAACTGGTAAGGCAGTTAACTTAGAAGAAGTACCAGATCCTGTTTTTTCTCAAAAAATTGCTGGTGATGGCTTAGCTATCGATCCAACAGAAGGTGTTTTGGTAGCACCTGTTGATGCGAAAGTGGTTCATTTGTTTAACACAGGACACGCAATCGGCTTGCAGACAGCTGATGGTGCTGAAATCTTGATGCATATCGGGATTGATACTGTTAACTTAAATGGCGAAGGTTTCTCAGCAAAAGTAACGACTGGCCAAGATGTAAAAGCTGGCGATACTCTGATTGAATTTGATTTAGATATCATTAAGAAGGCAGGCTATCCTGCAATCACACCAATTATTATTACAAATAGCGATGCTGTAGAAAGCATGAAACAATTTGTAGGTGCTTCTGTAACACGCGGTCAGGAAAAAGTTCTTGAAGTAACGCTTAAAGCTTAATCCTATCAAAACAACTAGACATCATGTAGATAGAAATAATTACATTTGGATAGTGAGGGATGAGTAATGAGAGTAATCGTATCAGAAAATTATCAGGAATTAAGTAAAAAAGCTGCTGAAATAATGGCAGAGCAGTTGAAAAAAAAGCCTACATCCGTGCTAGGCTTGGCTACAGGAAGCACACCAAGAGGTATGTATAAGGAATTAATTAGCATGCACCAAGCGGGAAACGTTGATTTTAGCCAAATCACAACGTTTAACCTTGATGAATATGTGGGACTGACTGCTGACCACGATCAAAGCTACAGCTACTTCATGTGGGATAACTTGTTCTCTCATGTAAATATTAAAAAAGAACAAACGAATATCCCATCGGGTATGTTTACGGATGCAAAGGCAGAGTGTTCCCGATATGAGAAGGCACTGGAAGAAGCAGATGGCATCGATATTCAAATTTTGGGTATTGGCCATAATGGGCACATTGGCTTTAATGAGCCGGATCAAGCGTTTACATTATCCACCCATGTAGTAGAACTAGCACCTGAGACCATCGAAGCAAATGCTCGCTTCTTTACTGATATATCCGAAGTGCCTAAGCAAGCAGTTACGATGGGGATTGGTGGGATCATGAAAGCACGCCACGTCCTGTTACTTGTAAATGACAAGAGTAAAGCTGAAGCTGTGCGTCATTTATTCACAGGAATGGTTGATCCACAAGTACCTGTATCAATCTTACAGCTACATCCTAATTTGACCGTATTGGTAGATCGTGCAACGGCTGATTTATTGCCTTTGCAAGCTCAATCAAGAAAAGCTGTTCTTCAAGGCTAGCACGTTTTGCGTATGTACAATAAGCGATATGATGTGAAACCTTATGGACGTCATGAGGTTTCACTACTCATATATAACTTTAAAAGGAGGAAATGATATGTTGGCTTTTCTTCAAAAGATTGGTAAAGCTTTGATGCTTCCAGTCGCAACATTACCAGCTGCAGCTCTATTGCTACGTTTTGGAGCGATCGACTATGTTAATGACTTTAACATGGGCACAACTGGTGAATTTTTAAATCATTACATTGCTCCATTCCTGAAAGCAGGCGGTTCTGCTATTTTTGATAACTTACCTTTAATATTTGCTGTCGGGGTAGCCATTGGTTTGGCAGGAGACGCAGTTGCAGCTTTAGCAGCGGTAATTGCACAATTAGTTTTACTGAATGTGTTGAAAGCGGTTCCACCTGCATTCGCTTTCATCGATGATGCGATGAAATTGGATATGGGCGTACTAGGCGGTATTATGTCTGGTGGATTGGCGGCTTTCTTCTACAACAAGTATTACAATATCAAGCTTCCGGATTGGCTAGGATTCTTTAGTGGGAAACGATTTGTTCCAATCATTACATCCTCTACCATGGTAGTTTTAGGTCTGCTATGTGGTCTTGTATGGGGTCCTGTACAAGAGGCGCTTAATTCATTTGGTAATACGGTTGTAGGTATGGGGGCTGTAGGTAGTGGTATCTTTGGTATCGCTAACCGTGTACTAATTCCATTTGGTTTGCACCATGTTATTAACACGATAGCTTGGTTTGAAATTGGTACCTTTACAAGTGCGGCTGGTGAGCTCGTAAAAGGTGACTTGAACCGCTTCTTTGCGGGAGATCCATCTGCTGGACTATTTATGACAGGATTTTTCCCAATCATGATGTTCGCTATGCCAGCGATCGCACTCGCAATCGTTCACACAGCGAAGCCTGAAAACCGCAAAACGGTTGCTTCTATCTTCTTAAGTACAGCAATCGCAGCGTTCTTGACAGGTATCACAGAGCCAGTAGAATTTGCATTCATGTTTGCTGCTCCATTACTATATGGTATCCACGCTGTTTTAACAGGTGCTATCGCCTTTATCATTGTTGAATTAGGTGTACGTCTAGGCTTTGGATTCTCTGCTGGTCTTATTGACTACTTGGTTAACTTTAAATGGTCGCAAAAACCACTTCTGCTTTGGCCGATTGGTCTTGCTACCTTCGTACTTTACTACTTCCTGTTCCGCATTATGATTAAAAAGCTGAACCTGAAAACGCCTGGTCGTGAAGATGATTTCGTAGCAGCAGCCGATGGTGATAAGGCGAAAAGCAATGATGCTATGAAGGAAAAAGCAGAAAAAGTTTTGACAAACATCGGTGGAAAAGAAAATATCAAGAACATTGATGCATGTATTACTCGTCTTCGTTTGGTAGTAAATGATGACCAAAAAGTAAATGATGCAGCCTTGAAGCAACTAGGTGCAGCAGGTGTTATGCGCTTAGGTCAAGGTAGTGTACAAATTGTTTTTGGTACACAATCTGAGATATTAAAAGATGAGATTAAAAAACTGTAACGAGTCGTAAGTAAAAAATAGCACGATAAAAGAGGGCATGATCCGATGAGGGTCTTGCCTTCTCTTTTTGTATAAAGTATAGATTATTGGATCAAGCTGTCTGGTTTAAGATAATAAAGCAATGGCAAGCCGTAAGAACTCTTGCCGTTTTTGATGCAGAGTGGTCACTCACCATGCTAAAGTAAAAGGAATAACCAATGTGTGTACAAAAAAGGGAGTGAAGGTAGCATGCTGCTTGAAGTAATTGCAACTACAGTAGATGATGCGAAGCGAGCAGAGGCAGGCGGAGCGGATCGATTGGAATTGATTACAGGTATTGTGGAAGGAGGACTTACTCCTAGCTATGCTTTAATAAAACATGTGGTCAATCAAGTGAAGATCCCCGTACATGTGATGGTGCGTCCTCATAGCCAATCCTTTGTTTATACGATAGACGATCTAAAAGTGATGCAGCAAGATATACAAACCATCCGGGAATTAGGTGCAGCAGGTGTGGTTCTTGGGACTTTAACGCCTGATAATCACATTGATTTTCGGGCATTAGAGGCTTTGTTAACAGAAACAGGTCATATGCATGTTACATTTCATCGGGCGTTTGATGAAGTAGAGAACCAACTAGAAGCGCTTGAACAATTACTACAGTATAAAGAGATTACTCACATTCTAACATCTGGTGGCAAGTCAAGTGCCCTACAAGCGGTTGATCAGATTAAAACATTGGTAGAACGAACTGCTTCTACACACCTAACCATATTAGCAGGTGCTGGTTTAACAATAGATACCGTGCCCACCTTTGTAAAAGAGACAGGCGTTAGGGAAGTCCATTTTGGCACGGGAGTAAGGCAGAATGGACAAGCATTGGAACCGGTGGATCCGCAATTAGTTGCTTTATTGAAAAGGAAACTATAATGATAGAAGCTAGTGAGATAAAAGGAGGGAGTAAGTAATGAAGAAACGCCCGTTTAACATAGAGATACGACGACAGATGATGGGAGAGGATATCGTCTATCTGATAGGTGGTGGAGTGGTACATATTGGTGCAGTTGCGACAGCTTATTGGCGGAATGAGCAAGTAAAAGTGGAGCTTATAACATTACCTGGTCATAAGGAAGATCAATTGGCATTGGAATGTGCAAGTTTAGCTTGTGAACAAAAAAAATGCACAGTAACAGCTATTGTGGGCATTCATATAGATCAAGCTAGCAAGGAAGAAATCATGCTGGCAGTAAAGACAACTCGTGAAGCAATGCATGAAGAGCTCTTTGGAGAAGGAAAATAGTAATTAGTTACCCCTTTTTTCAACTGTCATAGAACTGAAAAAAGTTGGTTCTTTTTTTCACGTTATAATAGACGGATGCGAAAGGGGGATTTTGTTTTACATGAATGCACTATTTTTCAAGATGAAAAGGAGAAACAAGCATCCTAGAGAATTAAACGTCTTCGTCTTGTTGCTAGGCATTTTACTATTGGCAACTGTACTTACGTATATAGTACCTGCTGGAGAATATGCTCGCGTTGAGATTGATGGGCGTAATGTGGTTAATCCCACTAGCTTTCACTTTCTACCGTCTAAGCCTGTCCATCCATTTGATACGCTGATTAGTATTCATAAAGGAATGGTTGAGACAGCCGACATTATTTTCTTTGTCCTCATGGTAGGAGGAACATATGGAATTATTACATACTCCGGCGCAATGGAGGCTTTGGTGCTAACTATGGCACGTAGGCTAGGGAATCAGGAAAAATGGCTGGTTCCACTGATGATGCTATTCTTTGGTGTCTGTGGTTCCTTAATGGCAATGGCTGAGGAGACACTACCGTATCTAGCCTTACTTATTCCTTTAGCTTTGGCATTAGGTTTTGATGTAATTACAGGTGCAGCGATTGTACTAGTAGGGGCCCAAATCGGTTTTAGTACTGCTCTTATTAATCCTTTTACTATTGGTGTTGCTCAGAAGATAGCAGAACTTCCTCTGTTTTCTGGTATGAGCTTTCGAATTGGGCTATTTGTGGTTCTATACATAGTTAGTGTTACCTTTGTATATCGCTATGCGATGAAAGTGAAGAGAGACCCATCTAAAGGTTTCTTTGTGGAGAATAGCTTTGGAAAAGAGATGCCTCGTAGTTATTTTACTCCTATTGATTTGCAAGCCTCAGACAAACAAAAGGTAGTAGATCACAAAGTATTTCTCACCAAGCACAAGCTTGTTCTACTTAGCTTCCTGCTGACATTAGGTACAATTGCATTTGGTGTCATCAAGCAAGGGTGGTTTATTTCTGAGATTGCCACCATATTTTTAGGTTTAGCGTTGGTATCTGGTTTAATCTGCCGTATGAGTGGAAACGAGTTTGTTACTTGCTTTATCAGAGGGGCAGCAGATTTATTAGAAGGGGCTCTAATCATTGGAATGGCCCGGGCTATCTTACTGGTTCTGACAGAAGGGCAGGTAATGGATACGATTCTGTTCTATTCAGCTCAAGCTATTCAGCAGATACCCTCCTCTTTAACAGCTATGGGCATGTTTATCCTTCAATGCTTTTTAAATGTGATTGTCCCGTCGGGGAGTGGTCAAGCGGCACTAACAATGCCAATCATGACACCTTTGGCTGATTTGGTGGGCATCACTCGTCAGACCGCAGTATTAGCCTTTCAATTGGGAGACGGCTTTACTAATATTGTAACTCCTACCTCTGGATATTTTATGGCTGGACTAGCCTTGGCCAAAATTCCGTGGATTCGCTGGTTTAAGTGGATTATGCCTCTAATTGGTTTGCAGATAATAGTGGGAGGTATTGCTATCATCGTTGCACAGGTGATTGGATATGGGCCTTACTAACAAACCATGCGTAGGCTATTAAAATAAAAATGAGAGCAGTTCCAGAAGATGGGGAAACCACTTTGGAACTGCCCTTTTTAGATAATTGAAGTGTTTTAGACCAAAATGATATCTAGATTTTTACTATCTTATTGATGTTGTTTCTTTTTGTATTCAACTGCAATCTTAGCAGCTACCTCTGCGTTGTGATATACAAGTGCGATGTTGGTTTCTAAGCTTTTGCCTGCTGTTAGTTCTTTTACTTTTGAAAGCAAGAAAGGTGTTACTTTTTTACCAGCGATATTATTTTCTTTGGCTTCAGCTAATGCTTGCTGGATTGCAGCTTCAATCTGATCGTATGGAAGAGCAGATTCTTCTGGTACAGGATTGGAGATAACCATTCCACCCTGCATACCTAGCTTCCATTTCGTATCCATTACGGAAGCTACTGAATCAGGCGTGTCCAATTTGAAGTCAACGCCGTAGCCGCTCTTACGGGAGTAGAAGGAAGGGAATTCGTCTGTTTTGTAACCAACTACTGGTACACCTTGTGTTTCTAAGTATTCCAATGTACGTCCGATATCTAGAATTGATTTGCAACCTGCGCAAACCACGGCTACGCTAGTATTCGCCAATTCTGTTAGGTCAGCAGATACGTCCCACGTTACTTCTCCTTCACGGTGAACCCCACCAATACCACCTGTAGCAAACATTTCGATACCAGCTAGTTCAGCAGCAATCATAGTGCCTGCAACAGTGGTCGCTCCAATTTTACCTGTTGCTAGGATATAAGGGAAATCACGGCGGCTTACTTTCTCGACGGATTTGTTAGTAGCGAATTCTTGTAATTCTTGATCGGTAAGACCAATTTTAATTTTGCCATCCATGATACCAATAGTAGCTGGTACAGCACCGTTATCGCGAATGATTTGCTCAACTTTTTTAGCCATCTCAATATTTTGTGGATACGGCATACCGTGAGAGATAATGGTTGTTTCCAAAGCGACGATCGGTAATTTATTTTCTAGGGCGTGTGCAACCTCTTCAGTAAAAGTTAAGTAGTTTTTCATTGTGCATTCTCCTTTACGAACTGATATAGTTTTTCCGGCTGTAATTCGGGAGAGACAGATTGTTCTGTTACTAGCGTCAGAGCTGATGCAGCAAGACCTAAGCGGCAAGCATCTAAAAGCTCTTCACCATGTAGAACACCATGCAGCAAACCTGAAGCAAAGGCATCACCAGCACCGGTAACATCAACTACATCAACTGGATATGGTGGAAGTAAAACCTCATGCTCAGGGGAGGACACAAAAATGCCTTGTTCACCCATGGTTACGATGACATTGAGAGCACCGCGTTTACGAATCAACTGGCAAGCTGTTTTTACATCCTCTACATTGTTAATCTTCATGCCAGATAGAATCTCAGCTTCTTCCTGATTAGGTAAAATGCTTGTGATACCCATGAGAGATTCTGGTAATTTTTTCGCTTTGGCAGAAGAGACGGGATCAATATACAAAGTAATGTTCTCATCGTGGCAACGTGTGATCATGTATGCCAACACTTCCTCAGGTAAGTTCGTATCTAGAAGCACAATGTCGGAAGCAACGATATGAGTCCATTTCTCTGCAATCATCTCGGTTGTTACTTTTTCATAAATATCCATGTTTGCTAGGGAAACGTACATTTCACCATCTACATCTAGTAGTGCTGTGTAAGTACCTGTTTGTTCAGAGGAGAGCATCCAGGATTGACTAACGTCTACGCCATGCTGTTTGGTTTCTGCAAGAACCCATTCACCTTCTTTGTCATTACCTACGCTTGTAATAAGCGAGGTAACGCAACCAAGACGTCCCAAATTTTCGGCAATGTTTCGGGCAACCCCTCCACATGATGAAGAGATGCTAACTGGATTGGAAGAGTGCAGTTTTACTTGTTGTTTACTGCGAGCTTTGCGATCCAGATTGGCTCCCCCAAGGCAAGTGATGGAAGCTTCTTCTTTTAAAATGTAGGCTCTTCCTTTGATTTGGCCTTGTTTCATCATAGTGGCAATATACCCTGCTACAGCTGAGCGGGAAATTCCCATTTTATTGGCTAATTCTTGTTGACTGATGAAGGGATTCAAACGGATGTAGTGCAAGATTTGTTGTTCTTTATCCATATGACACTCCTCCTTTCGAACAAAAGTTTATCATTTAAACAAAAGTTTGTAAAGTATTTGTTTATGAAGTATGATAGGAGAAAACATTTTACAAAAATTCTTGTGGGCTATTTCTAGTAATAGTTTCTCTACTATCTAAGCAAAAGTCTATCTGAAAAACAAAAGTTGAGTTACAATAACAAAAAGTGGCGAAAAAGGGGCGGTTGGTGTGTCATTAGTAGGAGAGGAACGAAAGGAGCTCATCTTAGAACTACTACAACAAGAAGGAAAAGTAAAAACAACAGAGCTAGTAGAAAAGCTACAAGTCTCTTCAGAATCCGTACGTCGGTATTTAGAAGAGCTGGAACAAGAGCAGAGGCTCAAGCGAGTTTATGGAGGAGCTGTAAAAGTTGGTGGAGACATTGAGTTACTTTCTTATAAAGATGACTCAGAAATTTGTTATAGCAGCATAAAAGGAATTGCGCAGACAGCAGCAAATTTAGTACAACATGGTGAGAGTGTAGTGCTAGATGATGGGGTTATTTCACTATATATGTTGCCCTACTTATTAGAAAAACAAGACGTGACGATCATTACCTGCTCTGTACGATTACTGCAAGCTTTTTTTCTGCAAGAGAAAAGGGATGAGTTTTCAGGAGATATCTATTTTCTAGGTGGGAAGGTACATCAAAAGCATGCACGTGTATGCGGATTGATGACAGAAAAAATGATGGAATATTTCCATGCAGATAAAGCTTTCTTGTGTGTAGATGGATTATCCTTACAAAAAGGAATGAGCCATCATGATGCTGAACGAGCTTTTTTAGTCCGCAAATTTATGGAGAATTCAAAGAAATGTATCGTGCTTTGTGATCAGGCTAAATTGGAATTACAGACTTTTTATAAAATTGCAGACATAAAAGACATCCAGACGATTATTTGTGATAGAGAAATACCAGAGGAATGGATAGAAAAATGTCAAGAATGGCAGGTACAATGGTTGATTGCCTCCGAGGTGTAACCGGTTACACAGAACTTTCGTACATATTCTTACTGTGCTAACACATAATAACAGCAAACATGAGAGTTCAGGAGGCACAACATGTGGTACAGCAGTTGGATGCTTACGGTATTGATGATTGGATACACAGGATGGGGCGGAGATACGGCGAACTCTCTTCGGGGAGAACAGCACACCCAAGTCATCCAAAATGAACTAAAAATCCGTTCCGTCAAAGAACTAACCAATGAGTCCCAGGCTATTATTCATGCAACAGCATTGGAATCCATTAATGAACAAGCTACAGACCGATCTGTTCAAGGAAGAAGAGTTGTCAAATATACACAAACCTTTCAAGTAAAAACGACACTAAAGGGGAACATAGGGAGCCAAGTACGGATTATCTTTTATGGATTGGAACCTAAACCTGTGGCTAGAGACCCTTTAAATTTACAGTATCCTGGGGCACTTGGGGATGGTGAATATTTTTTGTTCTTAAAAAAATTGGATTCCAATTCCTACACAACCGTAGATAAATGGCAAGGAATCTATCCTATCTTCGGGGGAAGAACGGTTGCTCTGGAGGGACAAGGAATTTCTGAATTAAATGGATTAACACCGAATCAGATGATTGATAAAATAAAACAGATAACAAGACAATAATAGAGAAAGCCGTTTTCTGTATAAAGAGAAAACGGCTTTTTTAGGAAGCTCTTATTATAAATTAGTCTAGCAATCCCAACATAGCTAACCCCTTTGCAATCCCATCCTCATTACAATGTGCTGTCACATAGCGGGCTTTTTGTTTTGCTTCTGCAACGGCATTGCCCATAGCCACACCGTGTCCTACGGTTTCAAGCATTTCTAAATCGTTTAGACCATCACCAAAGGCATAGGTGTGTTCAAGAGAAAATTTACCGTGTTCCAGCATTTTTTGAATACCGACTGCCTTGGAGCTTCCTAATGGAATAATATCTAAGGCATAATCATGCCAGTGAATAAAGCCTAACTGCGGGAAACGCTCTACGTACTCTTTTGCAGGCTCCGGTGAGCAGAAGATGATGCTTTGATAGATCGGGTTTTGCTTGTAATAATCAGGATCAAGCAAAGGTTTAGCCAATTGCAGCTCACCATAAATTTCGTCCAAACGAGGATCGTTAAGATGGTTGGCACATAACATTTCATGATTTACATAGGTGAGAACGTGACCGTGCTTGTCGGCAAGGTTCGTTAAATCTGTTAATTGCTCCATCGAGATCGGATTACTATAGATTGCTTCTCCTTCAAACACAACATATTGACCGTTTATAGAAACATAAGAATGGATGTCTAATTCCCTACAAATATCTTCTAATTGCTTAGGCATACGACCAGAAGCAATAGCCGTATAGATTCCATTTTCACGTAATCGACGTACAGCGTCGCGTGTGCTTGCTAGCAATTGCTTATCATCGGTAAGTAAGGTTCCGTCTACATCAAAAAATACGATTTTTCTCTCCACTTGGATTTCCTCCGCTTTTCTCTAGTTGATCTAAGTGATACCACTGTGTCGTAACGCCCAGAGGTCACGCCGACACCAAGTGATACTAACAAGACTAACCTTACAATATGAAAAGCATTTCAGGTCAAGTAATTTCTTCAGATTTTCTAGAGAACAATGAGAACATAGCATCTATAAACGGCTTATTTTACAATGGAGAGAGGGGGGATGACACATGGCTAATATAAAACAGATAGCTGAGCTAGCAGGTGTATCTATTACAACCGTATCACGGGTTCTTAACAATCATCCCTATGTACAGGAAGCTAAGCGTAAGGCAGTCTGGGATGCCGTACATAAGCTTAATTACTCGCCGAACAGTAACGCTGTTCATTTGGTAAAGGGGAGAACAGGTATGGTGGCGGTCCTCTTACCGTTTGTCAATCATCCCTTTGCTGGAATGGTGTTGGAAGGAATTGCTGAACAAGCACTACTGAATAATTACCGATTAATTTTATGTCAGACCAATTATGATCAAAATGAAGAAAAGCGTGTATTGGATATGCTGAAATCCAAGCAAATAGATGGAGTGATCATTGTTTCAAGAAAAGGCAAATGGGAAATGGTAGAGTCGTACGCTTCCTATGGACCTATTGTTGCTTGTGAGAAAGTAGATAGTGAAGTTATTTCTTATGTACATGTTGATCGGTATAAAGGTACGAAGGAATGTTTTCGTTATCTAGTAGAAAAAGGCTATCGACAAATTGGTTTTTCTCTTGGAACTAGTGGAACTCATAATGGAAAAAAACGTATGCAGGCTTATTTGGAAGGTATTGCTGATTTGGGAGAACGCGTAAGACCAGAATGGATTTTTGAAAATTGCTATCAGATGGAGGATGGTTCGCAGGTTGTGCAGCGATTGGCTCAGCTAAAAGAACGTCCACAAGCGATTATGGTAGCAGGTGATTTACCGGCAGCAGGTATGATAACAGAAGCAAAAAAACTAGGATGGGGCATCCCTGAGGACTTGGCTATTATCGGCTTTGATAATTTACCGTTGGCGAGCATCCTTGATCTAACAACCATGAATGTACCTAGCTTTGAAGCAGGAAAGGTTGCTTTTCAGTTATTTATCGAACAAATTCCTGAGCGGGGAAACAAGCTAAAGGATAGAACAATCGTCACTAGAAAGGTAGAACTTCCGTTGAAGTTTATCACACGAGGCAGTGCGTGATCTTTTCTGTTGAAACGAATTCAACAATAGGTTCGTCAAAGCAGATATTCAGATAATGCGTAGATTGGCAGAATGCTGAAAAAGTGTAGCGCATGAGTGAAAGGTGGCAATAATCATGAGAAAAAAAGCAATGAATAAAGTAGTAGCATCCTTTCTGACGGTTGGATTGTTAACAGGGGGGAGTTTATTGGCTTCTGTACCTGCCGTACATGCTCAAGAAGCACAGATAATCCGCAACATTAGTGTTACAGGAGTAGGTAGTATCTCTATTGACCCAGATGTGGCTTATCTTCAAGTAGGAGTAGAGACGAATGCTAAAACAGCGAAGGAAGCACAAGAAAAGAATGCAAAAATTTTTGCTGCAGTGGAAAAGGTGTTGAAACAAGAGGGGTTATCTGAGAAGGAAATTCAGACCATTCAATTTACAACCAGTCCACAATACAATTACGAAGATAAAGCAGGTCCTGTCCTAACAGGTTACCAAAGCCAGCATATTGTGAAGGTAACGTATCGACATTTAGATAAGATTGGTAATTTGTTAGATAAGCTGTCGGCAGCTGGCGCTAATCGAATTGATTCGGTTCAGCTGAGCACAGATAAACAAGCAAAATATGAAGGGCAAGCTTTAACGCTAGCTGTGCAAAATGCAAAAGCTAAAGCAGAAGCGTTAGCAAAGGCATCTGGAGTGACAGTGAAAAAAGTACTAACCATTTCAGAGAGCAATGTCATAGAACGTCCCTATATGCTAGCGAAGAGCGAATTATCGATGCAGGATTCAGCAGCACGAGGCAGTTCAATCGCTCCTGGACAAATTAAAGTAGAAACAACTGTTTCGGTACAGTTTGAAATTGAGTAGAACGGAATAGAAAAGAAAAACGGGGAGACTTGAACAGTCGCTCCGTTTTTTTATTTACTCAAAAAGATTTCATCTTTTTCCAATAAAGGTAGAGAGCTTATAGTATAGTGAGGAGAAGAGGAAGAAAGGAGGCAATAGATGCCGTATATTGGTTACCGAACACTGAAAACAGCAATTGGTGCTGGATTATCTATTTTTCTCGCTCAATTACTTGGACTAGAGTTCTACGCTTCAGCAGGTACATTAACCATCTTATGCATTCAAATTACGCGAAAGCGTTCGTTAAGCGTCTCCATCGACCGATTTCTAGCATGCTTACTCGCTATGGTTTTTAGCTTTCTGTTCTTTAAGCTGGTTGGATTTCATGCTTTCACCATCACGATGTTGATGTTGATTTTTATTCCGACATTAGTGCGCTTACGTGTAATTGAGGGGTTTATTTCCAGTTGTGTCATCATGCTACATATCTATTTAAAACAGGATTTGAGCTGGGGCTTCTTATGGAACGAAATACAATTGGTCACGATCGGTATAGGAATCGGGCTCCTTATGAATTTATATATGCCTAATAAGGATAAGGAATTGTGGGAGCTTCAGCAAAAAGTAGAAAAAAACTTTTCTGTAATTTTAAAGGAATTGGCAGGCTATTTACGCCATGGGGAAGATGGATGGCCAGGATCAGAAATGGTGGAAACACCTATCTTGATTAAAAAGGCAAAAGAGCTCTCCTTACTGATTGTTGAAAATAATTTGTTGCGACCCGAATCGACCATTTATCGTTATTTTGGTATACGGGAGAAACAATTTGATATCTTAGAGCGCATGCTACCTATAGTTTCTAGCCTTTCTTTACAGGTTCCACAGGGAAAACAGATTGCTGATTTTCTTGATGAGTTGAGTGTAAAAATCCATCCAGGCAACACGTCATACGTATATTTGGATGGTATTCGAGAAATAAGGGAACGCGTACGTCAAGAGCCTTTGCCTGTTACACGTGAAGAATTTGAAGTGAGGGCATCACTTTTTTATCTGTTGAGTGAGATTGAACAATATCTATTACTCAAACATAATTACATTCGTTCAGAGAGAGAAGCAGAACGAATGCATGCGCGTTTAAAATTGGGGAAAGCCAAAGCAAAGGCAAAACAAAAAGAGTAATTTTTAACCAATGGGAGATGTTTTGATGAAGCAAGTGATTTTATTTTTGCAAGTAATTGCATTGATGTTGATACTTCCAGCTTCTGTGGGAGCCGTATACTCAATGAAGGGGATTCCTGTATTGATTTATCATTCCATCGCGGATAAGCCGGATAATCCGTACTGCGTACCTCCTAGAGAGTTTGAGGAACAAATGAAATGGTTACATGATGAAGGATATCAGACTTTGACAGCAACTGAATTACTTCAATACTATAATGAAGGAAAGCCTGTGCCAGACAAGGCCGTTGTGATAACAATTGATGACGGGTATGATGACAATTATCTGATCGCCTATCCAATTTTTCAAGCCTATAAGCAAAAAGCGACAATCTTTGTTACAGCTGGTTCAGTAGGAAGACCTTCCTTTATGACCTGGGATCATATGAACGAAATGCACAGCAGTGGATTAATTGACTTTCAATCACATACAATGACGCATGCTCATCTAGATAAATTATCACCTGATGCTGTTTATCAGGAATTAGCTCTGTCCAAGGCCATGTTGGAAGCTAAACTACATAAAAATATAGACATCCTTGCTTATCCATATGGAGGATTTAATCGTGCTATGTTGCCAACGGTACGCGAAGTGGGATATAAAATGGCGTTTACAACTGTACCTAGTAAGACAACCCAGAAGCAAGGCATGTATACTCTTCACCGCCTAGAAATCCATCCTAAAGCTTCACTTCAAGCTATGCTTCAACCAAAGCTAAAACCAACTACTCATCTTACATTTTTAAACTCTCTGTCACGATAGGTGATGGAGAGTTTTTTTGAAGAAAAAATGGGTGCTTATTTCCGTCTGTTTTCACCATCCGTTCTCATCTTCTCGGCGTATGATGAAAGAGAATGAACAGATTGGATGTGATTCTGTTGAACACGGATTTAAGGAAAGCCGTGGAACATACGTATTGTATGCAAATCCTAGAAACAGAAATTTTGCATGATACGGGGAGAACGATCGTAATCCATTTGAAAACATCAAAGGGAGACTACGTCCTGAAGAGGATCATTCTGGAAGAGGAACGATTACTGTTTATCCTAGCAGTAGAGGATCAAATTCGGAATACTGGTATCTATATTCCAATTGTTTTACCTACAGCCGATGGAAAGCGTTATTTTACTTGGGAAAATCAATATTATTTAATGCAACAGTACATTTATGGCGATCCATCAGCTGATCCGAACATGGGTGAAACCACCGTAGATAATATATGGGAGCGTGGTGTTTTATTAGGCCAATTGCATCGTGCATCTTATGGGTTTAGTACTCCCATGAGCCAAAAATACATGGGATTGAATAATTGGGATGAACAATATCAATCAGGACTTCGTTATTTGAAACGATGGTATGAAAGAAACAAGAACCGCTCCTCAGAACGAAAACAGGTGATGTGTGAGTATCTCCCATATTTTCAGGTGGCTGGTCATCAGATTTACCAAGCATTACAAAGGTCTAGCTATTATGCTAATTTGAAATACCGATCAGTTGCCGAACAATGGATTTGTCATGGTGATTTTCATCGGGGGAATGTCTTTAAACGAAGAGGGCAATTTTGGGTCATTGATTGGGAATTTACCCGTCATGATTTTCCCTCTAAAGATTTGGAACGGTTGGTGAATTTGCTTGTGAAAAAACAGAGCCAGTGGAGCAGAGAAGCTTTTACTACCTTAATAGACCAATATTTATCTAAAAATGCTCTGTCCCAGGCGGATCAATGGATACTGTATCATGACTTAGCTTTTCCACATGGAGTGAGAAGAATGGTTCGGTACGGTATGTATAAAAAGGGTTCTGTTAGTGATTTGGAGGAACTTTTACAAAAAGAGTGGGATCGAAGCGAGCATCTAAAACAATTGCTAGACTAACTGAATTAGGATATATTAGGAAACTAAACAATGAGAGGGAAAGTGTCGAAAGAGTCTGTTTAGTAGAAAATGCTGGCGCTTTCTCTCGAAAATAGGTAAGGCATCTCAGTAAACTTTTTTTGATTAGGGAAATGCGAGTAATTATGACAAGCTCTCGCATGTTTTTACAGGGAAAGTCGAAAGGTTTTACTAGTAAACAATTGGAAACATACCTATACTAAGTAAGGAAAGTATACGTGTGGAGGGTGTTATGGAAGAGGTAACGTTAGAATCAACAATTGAAATTTTACGATCAGACATGATTCAGGCTTATAAAGAAAAAGGTAATTTTGTCGATTCACGGGTAGTACATATAAGTCAACAGCTAGATACCTACATTGTCCAACTTCAACTGCTACGTCGCCATTCATAGGATTACAGTATTTCCTAAGAAACATAACAGGAGAAGTTTACACAACCTGACATGGTTAGGTTGTTTTTTGTTTGAGTTTCTTACACGGATTCCATATTTTTTACACAAGTTCTCATTTCTTTTATGTTACACTAGGTGAAGAATATGAAGGAAAGTATAGAATGGCAAAAGGAGTAGAATGATGAAAAAATTTGACGCAACCATGCTTACTATTGCAATCCTAGTAGTAGGTTTAGTTATACTAGGCGTGACAGGTAAGCAGGAAACAAAAGAACCAGCAGTTGCTACTGTTAATGGTGAGGCAATCACGAAAGATCGTGTAATTAATGGCTTTACCCCTAAAGGTCAGCAAAAGGTTATGGAAAATGCAATCAAAGAAATCGTTATAAGACAAGAAGCGAAAAAGCTTGGGGTACAGGTCGACCAGAAAGCAATAGATGCTGAAATAGAACAAATTAAAAAAAGCTGGGGCACGAAAGAAGAATTTGAGGAGTTCTTAGACCGCAAGAAAATTACGGAAGCAGACATGCGTAAGGATTTAGAGATGAGCGAGCTTTCTGAGAATGCCTTTGCTAAATCCATTCCATTGAAAGACGAAGAAATTAAGAAATATTTTGAACAGCATAAAACAGAATTTGGTGAAAACGCTGTTTATGAAAATGTAAAAGATAAAGTAAAAGAGAAGGCAATGAGTGAACACAAAAAAGAGTTTTTTGATCAATGGATCCATACTCTAGTGAAAAATGCTGATATTAAATACATCAGTAAAATTGAACAACCTGTCTTCGAGGAAACCGAGAAGAAGTAAAAAAAGTTATTTAGACGCAATCAAAATCACTCCCTATGTATTGACTAGGGAGTGATTTTTTTATGGTAACAGTTATACAAGGGATAGAGAGACTCCTATCTCTGAAAAATGAAAAGCCTCATGTTCTCTAGAATTCCCTTGTTACTATGACATGTAGGGTAGGGTAATCTCAATGGTAGTTCCCTGATTCATTTCACTTCGTAGCTGTAGGGTGCCATTGTGCTCACGAATAATTTTGGAACTAATCATGAGCCCAAGTCCAGTTCCGGTTTCTTTGGTTGTATAGAATGGTTTTCCTATTTTTTCTAGTGTAGACAGAGGTATACCGCAGCCTTCATCCGAGAAGCGGATTACTACATGTTGCTCTAGTTTTTTTACCTCAATATGTATGCAACCTCCAGAGGGCATAGCTTCTACACTATTTTTAATAAGATTGATAAATACTTGCTTTAACTGACGGGCTTCACAGAGAAGGTAGGGAATATCTGTTTCCCAGTGAGTAGAGATGGTGACATTAGCTAATATAGCTTGCGACTCTAATAGTGTAATCACATCCTGCAATAAAGAGAGGATATCATTTGTTGCTAATTGGTATCCCTGTGGTTTAGCTAACAGTAATAATTCATTTGCAATAAAATGGATGCGATCTAATTCCTTTAGCATGATGTCTGTATATTTACTGCTGTCTTCAGGGTGGGTTTGCAAAAGCTGAGTGAATCCTCGCAAAGCCGTAAGCGGATTGCGAATTTCATGAGCTATACCAGCAGCTAATTCTCCAATAAGGGAGAGTTTTTCAGATTGACGTAAGAGGTTCTCGGTTTGTTTTTGATTGTGTATGTTCTCTCCGATGATGGCAAAGCCTAGAATATCTCCGTCTTTACTAAGCATGGGAATACAGGAAATTCGAATAAATAAAAAGTGTCCATCATGATGTCTGGCCCTGAATTCTATAGGATCAGCATCCGATTGTTTTGATTCGTATATATGATAAAACCATTTGCGCAAATGAGGGATATCATCAGGATGAAGATAGTCAAATGGGTGTTGTTGATAGTAGTCTTGCAGAGGGTGTCCGAATATATGTTCATGGGAGGGAGAAACAAAGACTACTTTACCGCGTGAATCTAGAAAAGTAATGAGATCTGAAGAATAATCTGCTAGAATTCGATACTTAAGTTGGCTTTCCCATAATGCTTCCTCTAACAAATGCTCGTGTGAAATTTCTTTTGCCATTCCCTGCATACCGACGATTTGATCTAAGGCAAGCAAGGGGAGAAACATAACCTGTATCCACACGGGATGTCCTTTTTTATGCCGGATGGAAAGAGTAGTTGCAAATGGAGTCCCTGTTTGAAGGCGTTCATAGATATGATGTGCTTCATTCCAATAATCTGGTTGTAGCAGGTCATAGACATTTTTTTGTAATAATTCAGACCCAGTGTAGCCAGTTAAGACACTACATTTCTCGTTCACATCTCGAAAAGCCCCTGTAATATCTAGGGTCATGTAAGCATCGTCAGGTAAAAGATGTGCATGATTTTGTTTGAACTTTTCGAAAATTTTACGCCATTTCGTTTTTTTGCCCAACTTTCTAATGAGAAGGAGATGAGCCGTTTGTCCCTGCTTCTTGTAGGACTGAATTAAAGTTTTTACATAAAGCGAGCCGTTATCTATCGTGTTGATTTCATAATGCCGTTCAATAGGGGATTTCTCGTCTTCGCAATCTCTCAGTGTAAAAGCAGGAAAAAACTCTTGTAGCGGCCTACCAATCAATTCTGTCTCTGCATACCCAATCCATTGGAGTAAAACGTTGTTCGTATAAACGATGATTCCTCTACTATCGATCTGAATGACTCCTGTTGGTAGATGATCAAGGATATCCTGATGCGATACAGAGGAAAAGAACGGGAGAGCTTTCAAGTTACTCATGTAAAAAAACCACCCTGCCTTCTTAAAAACTGGAGCACACTCTTCCATTTAAGGATGAAAAAGGAAAACGTTATCTTTACTTTAAGTCATGAAAGCTTTTTGTTCAATACTAGTCTTTATTAATTGTTAGGAGGGTGATAAAAATAAGAGCCGTTCCTCTTACTCTTACAAGATTGGCGAAATCGGCTCTAATTAATTGATCATAGAGGAACTCCAAGGAAGCATGTAGTTCTGGCATGCATGGTAATACGTCTGACCGCTATTACTTAGAAGCTTGGGGGGGAGCGAGTGGTAGACGGATTGTGATTGTTGTACCTTTGCCTACTTCACTAGTTATAGACAAATTACCACGATGCTCTTTTATGATTTTTTGGGTAATCATTAAACCCAGCCCAGTTCCTTTTTCCTTTGTAGAGATGAAAGGTTGTCCTAACTGAGAGATAAGCTCATCAGGAATTCCACAACCTTGGTCGATAACTTGAATATAAGTACTATCTTCTTTTGTACTTACCGAAATTTGTATAATGCCACCACTATCCATTGCTTCCAATGAGTTTTTAAGTAAATTGATAAATACTTGTTTTAATTGGTTTTCCTCACATTCTACATAGGGATCGTCATCACCAAAATCTAATAGTACCTGGACGTTGCTAATAATTGCCTGTGTCTGTAAAAGCAGAACAACGCTGGTCAACAGCTGATGCAGGCTCTTTTGCTGTAAACGTAATACTTGCGGTTTTGATAGAACTAAGAGTTCGCTAACAATCATGTTTATACGATCCAATTCCGTCAGCATAATTTGAAAATAAGGTTGATAATCCTTTACTGATGAACGTAGCAATTGTACGAATCCGCGTAGAGCTGCCAAGGGATTGCGAATTTCATGGGCTACCCCAGCAGCTAGTTCGCCGATAGCAGACAATTTTTCAGAGTTAAGTAATAGTTGCTCGGTTGCTTTTCGTTCTGTTATATCCCGTGAAATAGTTGCTGTTCCTACAATTTTTCCAGTCACATCATGAATAGGAGATAGGCTTAAGCTGACATAGAGCTTGCTACCATCTTTTCGCTCTTGATGTGTTTCATAACTGGTGATGTAATTATTTTCCTGATTATCACGGCAAACGAAAATCATCTGCTGTGAATCATTTGGCAGAAACTCATGCAAAGGACGACCAATCACTTCTTCACTACTCCAACCATACATTTTTTCAAAGGCACGATTTATACGTAATACAGTACCATCTAAATCCAAGACATAAATCGCATCGGTTGAGTTGGTAAACAGAGATTCAAGTAAATCTTTGGTTGAGCGTAGTTCTTCTTCTGCTTTTTTTCGTTCAGTTATATCAATACATGAAGCGATTACCTCGACCACACGATCATTGCGGATAATTGGGCGTAAGGAAGCTACATAGCAGACACCTACTACATTTTCTTCGTAGGTAACAGTTTCTCCCTGCCAAGCCCTTTCGTAGTAGCTGCGTTTACTTTGTAGATACGGGAGCACATCTTGCATACGTCGACCTACTACGTATTCTGGTGTGAGACCTAGACGATACAGCAATTCCCCATCTGCCATTGTATAGATAAATTCCTTACCAGATTTAATGAATTTAAAGGTCATACCTTTTTGCATTTGGAGCGTATTTTTCAAATCCTCCTGAGCCATCATGAGGGCACGCTCTGTTTGCTTTCGAGCAGTAATATCGAACCCCATAAAATAGACACCTACTACCTGTGACTCAAATACTTTAGGAAAGCTAATCAGGCAAATGTAGATGAGATGCCCTTGTTTATTGCAAAAGGGGATCTCTAGCTTGTAATGTCCACCTTGAAGAACACGACGGAATCGGATGCTCTCAGCTGTTCGATCTTCCTCAAACATCATTAAATCTTGATAAGAACGGCCAATTAATTCATGTGCGGAGTAGCCTAAAATCTGTTCGCTCGCATGGTTTAAACTGAAAATTCTGCCTTGTAAGTCCGTCGAATAAACAAGGAAGGGATTCTGCTCAAACAAGGATTGATAAAGATCCGATTTTTGGTCCTGATTTTGTTTGATATAGATAGCAAGAATTCGTGGAGTACTATTTGTGATAATTGTTGTGTGTACATCTATGGAAAAGCTAGCTCCATTCTTATGTAGACCAATCCATTCCTGGTTATAGGACGGAATAGATTGGTTTTCTTGTTGAAATAAAGAATGAAAGGTAGATCCATGAATGGTTGGAAATAAGATAGGGAAGGATTTGCCGATGATCTCTTCTTCCCGGTAGCCAAACGTGCTACTGGCTGCATGGTTGCAGCTAAGGATGTGACCAGTATCCGCTACGCTAATGATGCCTAACGGGGATTCGGCAATAAGTGACTGAAATAACGTATCGTTACCGGAAGAAAATAAATTCATATCATTCACGACCTGTCTCATCCAGTGTTAGTAACGTTGATAGCCCTATTGTCTACCGTCTTCGTTACGTTTCATATACATCTCAAAGTGAGCCAATGCACTTATTTCATCGGTACCTTCACGCTTGATTTCAGTGTGTACTGTAAAACGTATCCGATCGCTGGGTTGTACAAGTGTGTTACGAACCAATTGTTCTGTCTCTTTGGAAATGGAAGCTATCGCTACAATATCACCTTGAGCTGGTGCAGAGTATTCGATAGAACTTTTGGTTACCAGTAGCAGAATATGAGGAACTAAGTCAGAAAAGGTGGATAAAATGGAAGCAGCAGCGGCCGATTCAGCTAACGTAAATAGGGCACCAGCATGTATGGTGCCGACATGATTTACATTAGAAGGTGAAAAGGGGAGCTGAGCACATGCTTCACCAGGTGATGTGTGTGTGATGGTAACTCCAATGGTTTTTGCAAAAGGCACTTGCTTGACAAAAAATTGTTGAACGGGGTTCATTCTGACACTTCCCTTCTTATAACTTTACTTTCGTTACAAGGAAGAAAGTTCGGCAGGTAGGGAAAAATATCCTTTTTTGTCAGATGAAAACGATATTACTCGAATGACGGCATCTAAGTTGAGAGGACCATAAATATGTGGATACAATTGGCCGTCTTTAGCTAGATCATATTTTAATTCCGAGCTAAGTCGAGTAGGATCAATCACTAAGAGCAGTAGATGCTGTTGTCCTTTGTAGATTCGATTAGCAACACCTTCAAATTGTTCTGGAGTAGAACAGTGAATAAATCCTTCCGTGTCTAGGGATGGATGCAGATATGTACCTTGCTCTTGGGCAGTATTCCATTGCTGTTCTGTAGATATTTTAACAATAATCTCCATAGCTAACATTCTCCTTTTTGTGGCAGAAATATACAATTGTTTATCTGTACTATTCTACAACTTTCTTTAAGACTTGGGAAAGGAAAAACAAGAATTAGCAAGAATGAATATTCAGAAGCAAACGTTTAAGGCGGTTCGTGCAACTAGAAGAGCTCCGGTCCCAAAAGCAAAAAGAATAGGGGGAGTTTGCGATGATGAATGCACAATTAACACTTGCGCCTATGATGGAAAGAGCAGAAAAAATGTTTGGCAAAAAACAGGTAATATCACGTACATCTACGGGTATCTATCGATTCACCTACACAGAGATTGCAGAGAGAACTAGACGTTTGGCTAGCGTACTTGAATCACTAGGTATTAAACGTGGAGAACGAGTAGGGACTCTAGCGTGGAATCATCACCGACATTTAGAAGCCTACTTTGCCATTCCTAGTATGGGGGCGGTATTGCATACCATTAATATCCGCTTATCTCCTGAACACATCGTCTACATCATCAATCACGCAGAAGACCAGGTATTGTTGATAGATGATGACATTCTTCCATTAATCGAGCAACTAAAAGATCACTTACACACTGTAAAGGCATATGTACTGATGACTGATCACGATCAATTGCCTGCCTCCAGCCTAGAACCTCTTTATTCCTATGAACAGCTGTTAAACGAAGCAGACCCTTCCTATCAATATCCAACTGACATCCAAGAGAACGATCCAGCAGGTATGTGTTACACGTCTGCTACTACAGGGAATCCAAAAGGTGTTATCTATTCTCATCGAGGAATTGTATTACACTCCATGTCTCTAGGGTTAGCAGATACATTAGCATTAGCTGAACAAGATATTGCAATGCCAGTAGTTCCCATGTTTCATGTAAATGCGTGGGGCTTTCCTTTTGCTGCTACCTGGTTTGGTTGTACGCAGGTGATGCCGGGCCCACGTTTTACGCCTCAAATCTTAGCTCATCTGATTGAAACAGAAAAAATAAGTATTACGGCGGGAGTACCAACGATCTGGTTAGGTCTTTTACAGGAATTAGAGAATGGCCGATACGAAACCTCAAGTTTGCGAGCAGTTGTCTGTGGTGGATCTGCTTCCCCACGCAGTTTAGTAGAAACGTATCGCAAAAAATTTAACATTCCCTTCTATGTTGCCTATGGGATGACGGAAACCAGTCCGTTGGTTACATGCTCTAAGTTAAAAAGCTATCAGGAGGCGGAGCTATCTGAAGAAGAAAAATTAGATATTCTCTGCAAACAAGGAACGCTGGTTCCTGGACTTCAGATGAAGATAGTTGGTCCTCATGGAGAAGTGAAGGCGGATGGTGAAGAGATGGGTGAGCTGTTAATTCGCGGCCCATGGATTGCGGATAGCTATTATAAAGATGAACGTAGTGAAGAGACATTCCAAGATGGCTGGCTACATACGGGAGACGTAGCTACTGTGGATGCAGAGGGTTTTGTGAAGCTAGTCGACCGTACAAAGGATTTAATTAAGAGTGGAGGGGAGTGGATTTCTTCTGTAGATGTGGAAAATGCTTTAATGGGACATGAGTCCATATTAGAGGCTTCATGCGTGGGTGTACCTCATCCTCAATGGGGAGAACGACCAATAGCATGCGTGGTAATAAAAGAGGGACAAAGCGTTTCAAAGGACGAGATTCTTGCCTTTTTGGAACCTAAATTTGCGAAGTGGTGGCTACCAGATGATGTACTATTTGTGAAGGAGATTCCTAAAACATCTGTAGGCAAATTCCTAAAACGTGCTTTACGTGAACAAATTGTTGAGCATTATTCCAAGGAACCGCAAGCATAAAGAAAGATAGGTGTACGTTATCAGTTAAACGTCTAGCTCTTCTTTTTCTCTAATGAATATGTTGAGAGAAAGGGGGACTTTCTATGGAGTGGATACGCATTCAGTGTCAGCGATATGCGCAGCTTTGGTGGAAGGAACAGAATCTCGACGTGCAAGGAATAGCTTTACTATTTGGATTAGGTATGGTTAGTATTTTTGGGGTTATTTATATTATTTTACTATAGTCGTATAAAAGTCTTCTCTGCATCTAGGAGAGGGCTTTTTTACTTATCAAAATTTTTCTAGATTCACTATCCTTCATAGAGAAATTAGGGAAGTTATATGAAGATGGGCTGATTCTCGGGATAGTTGGGAAAGCGGACTTTGGTTTGTCTTTTAATAAACATTGGTGGGGGAGGTTTGTTATAATAGTCTAAAATAATGGGAGATTGATAAATAGCTCTATCAGTAGGCGAGGGGTTCAAAGTGCGGAAATTAAAGCCAAAGTATAAAAAGATTATTGAGGCTGCAACAGTAGTTATAGCTGAAAATGGGTTTCAACAGGCCCATGTGTCAAAGATTGCTAAAAGAGCTGGCGTTGCTGACGGTACCGTCTATCTATATTTTAAAAATAAGGAAGACATTTTGTTGTCGTTATTTGAAGATAAAATTACAGAGTTTCTAGAAGAAATGTCTCCTGATATAGATCGTGCGACTAAGGCGACCGATAAGCTACGAGTATTTGTAGAAGGTCATTTTTCACGATTCTCGAATAATCCTCATTTTGCTATGGTAACTCAATTAGAATTGAGGCATTCTGACAAAGAAGTACGGCGCACAATTAACAAGATCCTAAAGGATTATCTATCTATGATTGATAAGATATTAAAGCTGGGTATTGAAAATGGAGAATTTGACCCTCAATTAGATGTTAAAGTAACCCGTAGAATGGTCTTTGGAGTTGTCGATGATTTGATGACTAACTGGGTGATGAACGACCAAAATTACGATATTATGGAGCTTACGGATAGTGTTTATCAATTTGTAAGTCGAGGCTGTAGAGTTGTTCAGAAGGTATGAAGCAGTGAATAGTGTAAGGGGAATATGGGAGAAGCCGTATTTCCTTTTTTATTTGCTTTTTTCTCATTGTTAATTATAAAGGAATATTCATTCAATTTTTTTTGATAAATAAGTTTTTTTATCAGACTTAGTTGAACAAAGAAGAATCCAATGAGAGAATAAACTTGTTTTTGTGAGATAGTTTCAAATTTAGAAGCATCGTTTCTTTATGGATTTGCTTATTATTGATTAAAGGAGGATGAAGATGATTACTTTTAAACGATTGAGTCAGCTTACTTTTGAAGAAGCGGTGCAGCTTTGGAACGCAGGGTTTTCTGAATATTTCGTTGATATTCAGGTCGATACCAACTCTTTTCTGAAACGGTTAGGCAAGGATGAGCTTTCTCCTGATTTATCTATTGTGGCCTTTGAAGACGAGGAACCTATTGGTTTTATTCTGACTGGCTGGCGAATAATTAAAGGTAAAAAAGTAGCCTGGAATGGCGGAACCGCAATTAAACCAGAGTGGCGTGGACGTGGAGTAGGGAAGCTACTGATGAAGGAATTGCTCAGCATCTACGAGGAGATAAATATAGACGTGGCTACCTTAGAAGCGATTGCTGAGAATAAAAGTGCAATATCTCTTTATGAAAAAATG